>DATKIY010000100.1:0-2868 GCA_035543875.1 Actinomycetes bacterium
GGATAGTGAAGCGCGAGCCTGGGGGCTTCTCGATTGAGCACGAGTGCATGAACTCCTCCCATCACGCGTAGTGCGATGACTGCGTTCTCGGGCAGCGGCGGAACCCCGCTGAGCAGCTTGGCAGTGGGGCCGCCCGCACGGATGTCGCCGGCGCATCGGCTCAGCAGAAACGAATACATGGGCGAGCCAAGCGCTGCGCAGGCTCGTGCTTGGCGCTCGAACCTGTCCGCGATGTCCACCATGGTCAGGACCGCAGCTTGTAGTCCTCGAGCAGCCGCCTGCCAATGATCATTCGTTGGATGTCCGCGGTGCCCTCGCCGATGAGCAGCATTGGCGCCTCTCGGTACAGCCGCTCGATTTCATACTCTTTCGAGTAGCCGTACCCGCCATGGATGCGGAAGGAATCCTCGACGACGTCACGGCAGTACTCACTTGCTAGATATTTCGCCATTCCGGCCTCGACGTCGTTACGCTCGCCGCTGTCTTTCTTCCGGGCCGCTGCGACCATCATGAGGTGTGCAGCTTCGACCTTGGTGGCCATGTCGGCGAGCCGGAACATCACTGCCTGATGCTGAGCGATCTGCTTGCCGAATGTCTCGCGCTGCTGCGAGTAGGCGATCCCTAGCTCAAATGCGCGTTGTGCCAGTCCGCAAGCACGAGCCGCAACGTTCACGCGACCGACCTCGACACCGTCCATCATCTGGTAAAAGCCTCGACCGGTAGTTCCGCCCAGAATCTGTTCCGGTGCGATCGCGACGTTGTCCATGATGAGCTCAGTCGTGTCGACGCCTTTGTAACCCATCTTGTCGATCTTCCCCGGGATCGTGAGTCCCGGTAGCACCTCCCCGAAGCCCGGTGCCTTCTCAATAAGCAGGGTGCTCATGTTCTTGTAGACGCTTTCTTCGCCTTCGTCGGTGCGCACCAGCACCGCAACCAAAGACGAGGTGCCGCCATTGGTCAGCCACATCTTCTGTCCGTTTGCGATGAACGTGCCATCGGGCTGCTTCACAGCTCTCGACTTGATGGCTGCCACATCGGATCCACATCCGGGCTCGGACATTGAGAACGCTCCACGGATTTCGCCGGTGGCCATCCGCGGCAGAAAGTGTTGCTTCTGCTCTTCCGTTCCGTGTTGCAACAACATGTACGCGACGATGAAATGCGTATTGATGATGCCGCTGACGCTCATCCACCCGCGAGCGATCTCCTCGACAACGAGCGCATAGGTGAGCAGCGACTCGCCTAGACCACCGAACTCCTCGGGGATCATCAGCCCGAAGATGCCCATCCCCTGCATCTGTTCGACGATTTTTGAGGGGTATTCGTCCGCATGCTCAAGCTCGTTGGCTACGGGAATTATCTCCGCGTCGACGAACTCGCGAACGGCAGCGAGAATCTCCTCTTGCACCTCGGTCAGACCCTCGGTCTGGGCGAGACGGCCCATGCCGCGCTCCTTACGTATGGCGTACGGCGGCGCGGTGCGGCCTGCCGTCGCGTTACTGTCCCAAAACTCTCCACAGCATCGTAGCGACCGCTAAGTTTCAGGGATGACGAACCCGGACAACCGACCAGGATGGGTGAGCGGAGGGGCCAGCGAGCCTGACGCCGACGCGCGCGAGTACACCGTAAAGGCCACCGACGGTCGCACCATCGGAGTGGCCGAGTATGGACCCAGCGATGGGTTTCCGATCGTCAACATCCACGGGACACCGGGGAGCCGCTACGGTGGCCCGCCGCCCGAGCGCCCTGACCTGTATGAGCGCCTCGGCGTGCGCGTCATTGGTTTCGACCGTTCTGGGTACGGACTTTCGTCGCGCCAACCGGGCCGCCGCGTCGTGGACGCGGTTGATGATGTCCGCTGCATCGTCGACAGCGCAGGCATCGGAAAATTCGCCGTGACTGGCGGCTCGGGCGGTGGACCACATTGCCTAGCAGTTGCCGCCTTGATGCCCGAGCAAGTCACAAGGGTCGCCTGCGTGGTCGGTGTCGCACCGTTCGGGGACGGAGGCATGACGAAGGACGAATGGCTTGCTGGAATGACGAAGGGAAATGTCGACGAGTTCACGTGGTCACTTGCTGGCGAGGAAACACTGCGGCCCAACCTAGAACGACTTGCGCAGGAAAGTCTCGCGCGAGTACTGGTTGACCCGGCGACCGCGCTCGGTGACGAGTACGAGCTGGCCGATGCCGATCAAGCGATCATGGCGCGCCCCGCTTACCAGACGCGAATCCGACGGACGCTCGAAGAGTCACACCGTCACGGTGTCGACGGGTGGATCGACGACGACCTCGTGTTTGTTCGACCATGGGGGTTCAGCGTCGCCGACATTTCGATCCCATCCATGATTTGGTTCGGGACCGACGACACCTTGGTCCCCGCCGCACACGGCGAATGGTTGGCACGCAATGTCCCTGGTACCGCGGTTGTGCGCATGACCGGCGGCCACATGGAGTTAGCAAACCGCGTCGAAGACTTGGTGGGATGGTTGGCTGGCGGGACGCTGCCCGCCGACGCTAAGACGTCGTGACAATTGACCTCGAAGACCAGAAGACGCTGCTCCGGCTATTTCCCGAGACCACGGTCATCGATGGCGACGGCAGCCTCGCCATCGGCGGTTGCAAGTTATCCGACGTTGCCAATTCGTTCGGCACACCGGTCTACGTCGTCGACGAACAGTCGTTGCGCCAACACGCACGCCGCTACAGCAGGGGGCTGACGCAACGGAGACCAGGCTCGCGAGTGGCTTTCGCCTCGAAGTCGTTTCCCTGCCGGGCTGTCTATCGACTGATGGCTGACGAAGGTCTCCTCGTCGATGTCGCAGGTGGCGGCGAGCTACTGATGGCGCTTGATGCCGGCGTCGACCCTCA
>DATKIY010000101.1:0-12180 GCA_035543875.1 Actinomycetes bacterium
GCCTTGAGCAAGCTCAGGACCTGCGCGCAGAGCTGCTCGCGCGGGCGGCCGGTATTCAGTCTGGACCGGACACGGCGGCCCCAGTCGCACCGGAACGTATCCTGGCCCAGGTGCCGCCTGGAACCTTGTTCCTCTCGGTGCTACTGCAACCGGCAACGTTGACAACGCTTGTGGTGGTGCCGGTGGTGTTTGTCACGGCGGTTGTCTTTGGCATCTGGCAGGTCTCATTGCCTGTTGTGTTTGTGGTTGCGGCCCCGATTGTTGTCGCAACCAATCAGTTCTTGAACTGGTTCAACTTCACTGTTGCCGAGTCACCTGACGGCTTGCGACTACGTTTCGGACTGACGTCTCACAGACATCAGACCGTGCCACCTGGTCGAGTTCAAGCCGTGCGCCTGGAGTCACCTTTGCTCTGGAAGCCTTGGGGGTGGGCAAGAGTTACGGTCAACGTTGCAGGGACAGGTGGTGGTGGCGAGGACGGCTCGTCCCACCCCGCGGTTGTCCTTCCGGTGGCCACGCTTGAAGTGGCCCGAGCTGTACTCGCTCAAGCGCTTCCCGGAGTCGACCCGTTTGTGGTCCCGTTGCAGCCCGTACCACCTCGGGCGAGATGGCGCTCACCTCTACAGTTCCGTCGACTTGCGGTTGGCAGCAACGAGGAGGTGTTCGTTGCGAGGCACGGCTGGTTGGTTCCGCGATGGGATGTCGTGCCGCACGCGCGCACCCAGAGCGTGAGAATGACACAGGGCCCTTGGCAACGACGTTTGAGATTAGCCAGTGTCCACGTCGACTCGACGCCAGGGCCAATCCACATATCCGCGAATCAACGCGATGAAACCCAAGCACGCCAACTGGTTGAGGGCCAAGCACTCGCCGCCCGCCGAGCAAGGGCACGTTCGGCCCCCGACCGTTGGTTGCTGGGTGGCGCTACCGGTTCGGGATCGTCGTGAGCAAAGGGCCGAGCAGACTTTGGTATGCCCTAGCTCTTGCCATTGCTTTCATCCCAGTTGGATGGGCCGGCTTCGACCTTGGCGGTCAAGTGCGCCACACGCTCTCTGCGGTCGCTGAAATCCCAAGCGACGTCGGTGTTGTCATCCATCTCGATGCCGGTGAGGGCCGAACCATCTTCTCTCGAGGTCTGTCACGCGCCGGATGGACCGACCAAGTTCGTGGTTGCCGGGTTAGCGCGGCGAGCGGTGAACCGTCACCTGTTGTCGAAAACGTGGATATCCACGTTGAGGTGACCCTCTTCGAAGACACCTGGGTAGCGAAAGAGCGGTTCGTTGCCGGACGCGTCGGGACTTACACCGTGACCTGCCCCTCCGGATCGTGGGCGCTGGGACCGGACGTTGGCAGCAACGGACTTGGTATTGCCACGACGTTTGCTGGGTGGACTGCGAGGGCGGCGGCTTGGGTGATCCCTGCCCTGCTGATCGGTTCAGTTATCGCAGTTGTGGTTGCGACGCGACGCCGCAAGGCAGCTACCTAAGCGACGAAGGCAGTTCGATACCCCGTGTTTGAACGAGCCAGCCAAAACTTCCGAGGCCGGCAGGGTCCAGCAACTCGGCGGCTTGGCTCGCCTCGCTGAGTTCGTTGACATATTTGGTCGGGTTAGAGGTCGCGCGTTCGATCGCTGGCCTGGAACCACTCAGTCCCAACCCGAAAAGAGCCTGGCGTTGAGACATGATGACAGTGCATGTGACGGTGGTTTCCTCACCCGCTGCCGCGCACGCGTCCAATGCCACGTGCGCAGTGATGTCGCAGGTTCCATCGGGGACCGGTTCGACCCATCGGCCACTGCGGAATCCGGCGAGAGTCCCCGAGGCGTAGTCGCCGCGTTGACGAGCTTCAAGCCCGTGGTGGTAGTCGATCGCGACGGCGACTCCGCGATCTAAGCAGCTGACCGCCTGCTTCCACGCTTGGTCTCGAGTGAGCCCTACTTCCGCGCGGTCGCCATCTTGACCCGCGGAGATGGGCCACCATCTCTCCAGCCATTTCTGTTCTTCGTCCGACGGAGCGTCACCCAGCATTTCGGTTCCGCTCTCGTCGACCAGAACCGATGACAGGCTTGGCCCTCGTTTTTGAACAACGGACAGCGGAATGTTGTCCAGCCACTCATTCGCGATCATCAGTCCTTGAATATGGCTGGGAGGGTGCCTTGTCCACGTGATGCTCGGATGGATTTCGTCCGGGCGCTCGACGACCTCAACGGCGATGAGGTTGACTCGCTCGCGCAAGCTTTCGGGCAACATCTCTTGGAGCAATGCTAGAAGTTCAGCCCGGCCGGAGCCGAGGTCGACCAGGTCGAACCGATCCGGGTGCCCGAGCATTTCATCAACCTCGAGGACCAAGCGCGCAATCGCTGCTGCAAAAAGAGGAGTGGCTAGGACGCTGGTTCGAAAATGGTCGCCGGGCAGTTGTCCCCGTCGATAGAACCCGGACGGGCCGTAGAGCGCTCGCTCCATGGCGTCGCGCCAAGGGACCATGCGTCGACGCTACCGGGGCGGTTTCCCCTAACCACTTCCGGCGCCTAGTCTTAATGCGACCCGTCGTCCGGTACCCCCGCAAGGACTGGAACGCATCTTGACTTCTGACGCAATACCCGAACCCGGCCCGCCACCGGGTCGACTTTCGGTCGGCGTCATCGGCACTGGCCGTGTCGGCAGTGTTCTCGGTGCGGCATTGGCAGGCGTCCACCATCGAATTGTTGCGGCGTCGGCTGTTTCCGATGCGTCGCGCAATCGGGCCGATGCAATGTTGCCTGGCGTTCCGATCGTCTCGCCGCCTGATGTGTGTGCCGCGACCGACTTGGTTCTCGTAACTGTCCCCGATGATGTCCTCCCCGGCCTCGTTCAAGGTCTGGCCGATGTCGGTGCTTGGAAATCCGGGCAGCTCGTGGTTCACACCAGTGGGCGGTACGGCGTTTCGGTTCTGTCCGCAGCAACCGCGGTAGGTGCGGTGCCTCTCGCGCTTCATCCGGTGATGACGTTCACGGGTACTTCGCTCGACCTCGACCGACTCGTGGGTTGTGTTTTTGGCGTTACCGCGCTTCCAGCGTTTGTACCAATCGCGGACGCATTAGTTCTTGAGGTTGGCGGCGAGCCGGTACACGTGCCGGAAGAGCAGCGAGCGCTTTACCATGCGGCGTTAGCGCATGCTGCGAATCATTTGATGACGTTAGTGACCTCGTCGGTCGATCTGTTGCGCGATAGCGGAATCGAAGAGCCGGCACGACTGCTCCAGCCGCTCCTGACGGCAGCGCTCGACAACGCGTTACGCGTGGGTGACGCGTCACTTACCGGGCCAGTGGCTCGGGGCGATGCGGGAACGCTTCGTCAACACATCGATGTGATCGGCAGCGCGTCTCCGGAAACGCGAGATGCCTACGTCGCGTTGGCGCGACTCACTGCGTTGCGCGCAATGAACAGCGGGTTGCTGAGTCCGACCCAGGCGGAATCACTGCTCGATGTGTTGGCCGTTAGGTCGGGTGACGCATGACCGCGATCGCGACAACGCGTGAGGAGTTGGCGAAGTTTAGGGCGGAGATTGAAGAACGTGTTGGGCCGCGTCCAGTCGCGGTCGTCATGACAATGGGCGCGTTGCACGCAGGACATGCGGAGCTCATCCGACAGGCAAGACAGCGATCGGCGGCCGTCATCGTCACCGACTTTCTGAATCCGTTGCAGTTTGCACCTGGCGAAGACCTCGACAAATACCCGCGAACCTTCGACGCCGACCTTGCGTTGTGTCGGGAGGAGGGCGTTGACCTGCTTTTCGCGCCAACGCCAGATGTGATCTACCCAGATGACGAGCCCTTGGTACGAATTTCTGCTGGACCGGTCGGAGACGTGCTCGAAGGGGACAGTCGTCCCGGCCATTTCGACGGAGTGGTCACCGTTGTGGCGAAGCTGCTTCACCTGACGGCCGCTGACCTCGCCTACTTTGGTCAAAAGGATGCGCAACAACTGTGGCTGATTGCCCGGATGGTGCGAGACCTCGACTTCCCGGTCGAGGTTGTGCCAGTTCCCACCGTCCGCGACGACGACGGAGTTGCGTTGTCGAGCCGCAACATCTACCTAGGCGATGCCGACCGTGAAGTGGCACGCGCTTTGAATCGATCCTTGCAGGCAGGGATCGAGTCCGCTTCACGTGGCGTTGGCGCAACCCTTGCCGCCTCCCACCGCGTGCTGGCCGAGCAACCGGACCTGCGACTCGACTATCTGTCGCTCGTCGAGCCGGAGACTTTCGGTCCTGTCAGTGACAGCTATCTCGGTCAGGCGTTGCTCGTTGTTGCGGCGTTCGTAGGTGCGACTCGACTCATTGACAACGTTCACATCCACTTCGACGCGCCACAAGTTGAGGGCTGACCCCGTGCTGCTGACCATCGACATCGGGAACACTCAGACCGTGTTGGGACTGTTCAACGGTGACAACCTCGAACACACCTGGCGCATCGCTACGTACGACACCAGGACGGCAGACGAGCTCGCGGTCCTGATCACGTCTCTGATTGCTCAGTACCCGAACGCCGACGGTAGCGGCAGTTCCGTTACGGGTGTTGCACTTTGTTCCACCGTCCCGGCGGCGCTGCATGAGATGCGCCTCATGTGCACGCGCTACTACGACGACGTCCCCGTGGTCGTCGTTGAGCCTGGTGTCAGAACGGGGGTGCCGATCCTGACGGACAATCCCAAGGAGGTCGGTAGCGATCGCATCATCAATGCGCTCGCGGCTGCGACCCAGTTTGGCGGGCCGGCAATCGTCGTCGATTTTGGAACGGCAACGACGTTTGACGCAGTCTCGCCTAAAGGTGAGTACCTAGGCGGTGCGATCGCCCCCGGGATCGAGATCTCGGTGGAAGCACTTGGCGCGAGAGGTGCGCAGCTGCGCAAAGTGGAGTTGGCACGTCCACGGTCGGTAGTTGGGCGTAACACCGTCGAAGCGCTGCAGTCCGGAATTCTGTTCGGCTTCGCTGGACAAGTGGACGGTATCGTCCACCGTATGGCCGCCGAACTGGCAGATGACCCGGACGAGGTCACGGTCATTGCGACTGGCGGACTGGCACCCCTTGTGTTGGAGGAGGCGGAGACCATCGACGCCCACGATCCCTGGCTCACGCTGCGCGGCCTCAAACTCGTCTTCGAACGCAACACCGAGTAGCCCCACCCACGCCCTTTAGGGGTGGTGAGAAGCCGGTGTGGGGAAACCGAGGTGAAGTGAGTGAAGGTGCGTCGATAGCCTTGCGCGTTATGACAACGCCGCCGAATGCGCCTGACGACCTCCCGGAACAAATGCGGGTTCGTCGCGAGAAGCTTCAGCGGCTACGCGAGGACGGCATTGACCCGTACGCTTTCGGTTACGCGCGCACGCTAACCATTGCTGACTTACGTACCAAGTTCGCCGGCCTCGACATAGACGTAGTCACCGGCGAGCAAGTGGGGATCGTCGGACGAGTGGTCCTCAATCGGGTGAGTGGAAAGATCATCTTTGCCAGTCTGCGGGACGGTACGGGCGACGTTCAGGTCATGCTCACCCTTGACGCGTCTGGTGCCGAGCTGCTGGACCGATGGAAGTCTGACGTCGACCTTGGTGACCACCTTGGCGTCACCGGTGAAGTCATAACCTCCAAACGTGGCGAGCTCAGCGTGCTTGCCAAAGAGTTCACGATCACCAGCAAATGCCTACGCCCGCTGCCCGAAAAGCACGCCGGACTTACTGATCCCGAAGCACGGGTGAGGCAACGCTACGTCGACCTGATTGTTCGACCCGAAGCGCGGGACATGTTGTACCTACGCTCGACGCTGGTTCGCGGCATTCGAGAGTCGCTCCAGCGTCGAGGCTTCACGGAAGTGGAGACGCCGATGCTTCAGGTGATGCACGGCGGCGCAAACGCGAGGCCCTTCGAATCGCATATCAACGCCTACGACATGCCTGTGTACCTACGCATTGCGCCCGAACTGTACCTGAAACGAATCATGGTTGGCGGCGTGGAAAAGGTCTTCGAAATCAACCGAAACTTCCGGAACGAGGGTGCCGACTCAACGCACAATCCTGAGTTCACCATGCTGGAAATGTACGAGGCTTATGGCGACTACAACACAATGAGGATTCTCACCCAAGAGGTCATCCAAGAAGCGGCCACCGCTGTATTCGGTTCTGCGGTAGCTCGTCGCGCCCAACCGGACGGCGAGATCAAGGAGTTCGACCTGTCGGGTGACTGGCCGGTAAAGACAATGCTCGGTTCCCTGTCGGAGGCGCTGGAAGAAGAAGTCACGCTCGATACGCCAGTAGCCAGGTTAAGGAAGCTCGCAGAGACATTCGGATTAGATGAGGATCCCACTGCAGACGCCGGGATGCTGCTCGAGGAGCTCTACGTCGAGCTCGTCGAGAGCAAGACGACAACACCGGTCTTCTATCAGGACTTTCCCAAGAACAATGCGCCTCTGACCAGACTCCATCGGGACGACGCGCGCCTTACGGAGAAGTGGGATCTCGTGTGCTGGGGTGCCGAACAAGGTACTGGCTATTCCGAACTGATTGATCCAATCGATCAGCGAGAGCGGTTTCTACAGCAGGCTGGGCGAGCGGCAGGCGGGGATGCCGAGGCGATGCGTCTAGACGAGGACTTCCTGCGCGCCTTGGAATTCGGAATGCCACCGACCGGCGGGCAGGGCATGGGCATTGACCGACTCATCATGACCCTGACCGGCCTTGGGGTGCGCGACACGATTTTGTTCCCACTCGTTAAGCCCGAGTAGACCAAAGATGACTGGGATCGAGATACGTGAAGCCCGCACGTCTGACGTGCGCGTCATCCGGTCGCTCGTCGATGAGTATTCGACGAACCGGATTCTGTTGTCCAAAGCAACCGTGACCCTCTTCGAAGACATCCAAGAGTTTTACGTCGCTGAATACGACGGACAAGTGGTCGGATGCGGCGCCTTGCACGTGTTGTGGGAAGACTTGAGCGAGGTTCGCACCCTGGCCGTCGATAAGCAGTACCGCGGACGTGGAATCGGCGACCTGTTGCTCCGTCGCCTGTTGGAACAGGCGCGTCACATCGGAGTCAGCCGAGTGTTCTGCCTGACGTTCGAAGTTGACTTCTTCACACGGCACGGTTTCGCCGAGATCAAAGGCGCGCCTGTTTCGCACGATGTTTACGAGGAGCTGTTGCAGTCGTACGACGAAGGTGTCGCTGAGTTCCTGGACCTCGAACGCGTAAAACCGAACACCCTCGGAAACTCCCGCATGCTGTTGGTTTTCTAGCGGCCGACGGCCCCGCTTCAACGCGCCGAATCACCCGGCAGGGGATTTACGGCTCTTGCGAGACGAAAATTTGCTTCTGGTACGCGCGAAGGTCCGGTGGCGAAACCTCAAACGGCTCAACTCGTTGGTAGCCGCTCGTTTCGAAAAGCAAAATGGCCTGATTGAGGTTGTCGTAGACCTCGCACCGAATTACTTCAAATCCAGCGACGGCCCCGGCTCCTTCTAGCGCCGAAAGCAGTCGACGGCCAATTCCAAGTCCGCGCAGAACGGGGTTCACCCACATTCGCCGAATCTGACCGATCTTCGGCGCAACCTGCCTGAGTGAGCCGCAGCCAACCACGTTGTCGCGATCGTCGAGCGCGACCAGGAAGAAGTTGTTGCCAGCGTCTTCGCGAGCTTCCTGCGCGACGTCGATCTCGAGCACGTCGGCACCGACGATCTCCACCATCTCGCTCAAGAATGTGGTGATGGCTTGTTGGGAGCGTTCATCGGTGGGGTCGAGGGCTTCGACGCGTACGGCAGTCATGCCGATCACCTTATGACGGGCGCGAGCCTGATGCGTGACAGGCGCGCGCGGGGCGCGTCCCGTAGTACGAGCGACCGCTCGGCCAATAGCAGCGGAAGACAAATGGTCCATTCGCCTACACTTACGCATTCAATTCGCTTCGCGAGGGACGGAAAACGATGGCTCAGCAAATTCAGGTTGTTTTGATCGACGATCTCGACGGCGGACCTGCAGAAGAAACAGTGGCATTTTCGGTCGACGGTAATTTCTACGAAATCGACCTTTCCACCCCAAACGCGTCCAGATTGCGAAATGCAATGGCACCTTTTGTTGCCCACGCCCGGAAGGCGACCCGCGGCCCTGGACGCAGGAGCCGGGCTGGCTCCAGGAGCAATAAGAGCGCCGAAATTCGGGCCTGGGCACGCTCCCAGGGCATCTCGGTCAATGAGCGCGGGCGCGTCCCGGCCGACCTCACGGCCAAGTTCGAGGCGAGCCAGTAGTTCGCTGTTGGCGTAGGTATTCGCGGCAGGACTACGGAAGCACCCCGAATGCGCCGACGTTGACTAGGTACGCCAAGTGCGGACACCCCGCCACGGTGCACAGCCGAGCATGAAGACCCCCTCCTTCGGGGTTAGCATGCAAGGAAGTGAACAACGCCCGCGTAGGCGGTTGTTGATCATCCATCCGACGAGGAGACGCGACAATGTTTGAACGCTTTACCGACCGCGCCCGGCGGGTGGTCGTCCTGGCCCAAGAAGAGGCCCGGATGCTGAACCACAACTACATCGGGACCGAGCACATCCTGCTCGGGTTGATCCACGAGGGTGAGGGCGTTGCTGCCAAGGCGCTTGAGTCCCTCGGCATCTCCCTGGAAGCCGTGCGTCAGCAGGTCGAAGAAATCATCGGTCAGGGGCAGCAGGCGCCGTCAGGGCACATCCCCTTCACGCCGCGCGCGAAAAAGGTCCTTGAGCTCTCGCTGCGCGAGGCACTCCAACTTGGCCACAACTACATCGGTACCGAGCACATCTTGCTCGGCCTCATTCGTGAGGGTGAAGGCGTCGCCGCGCAGGTCCTCGTCAAGCTCGGTGCTGATCTCAACCGTGTACGCCAGCAGGTCATTCAGCTGCTCTCTGGTTACCAAGGAAAAGAGCCGGCCACCGCTGGCGGTCCGCAGGGCGAAGGCGCTCCCACGTCGTCGCTCGTGCTTGACCAGTTTGGAAGCAACCTCACTCAGGCAGCTCGAGAAGGAAAGCTTGATCCAGTCATCGGGCGCGAGAAAGAGATTGAGCGCGTCATGCAGGTCTTGTCGCGCCGCACGAAGAACAACCCCGTACTTATCGGAGAGCCAGGTGTTGGCAAGACGGCTGTTGTTGGTGGACTCGCGCAAGCCATCGTCAAGGGTGAAGTGCCCGACACACTGGAGAACAAGCAGGTCTACACGCTCGACCTCGGTGCGCTCGTTGCAGGCAGTCGCTACCGCGGTGACTTTGAGGAGCGACTGAAGAAGGTCCTGAAAGAAATCCGCACTCGCGGCGACATCATCTTGTTCATTGACGAAATGCACACACTCGTCGGTGCCGGTGCGGCAGAGGGCGCGATTGACGCGGCGAGCATCCTCAAGCCGATGCTGGCGCGCGGTGAACTTCAAACGATCGGCGCAACCACGCTCGACGAGTACCGCAAGTACGTCGAGAAGGACGCCGCGCTTGAGCGGCGTTTTGCGCCGATCCAGGTGCAGGCGCCCGACGTCGCGATGACGGTCGAGATTCTCCAGGGTTTGCGCGATCGCTACGCCGCGCATCACCGGGTGAACATCACCGACGAAGCCATTAAGGCTGCTGCTCGGTTGGCCGACCGCTACATCTCGGACCGTCAGCTACCTGACAAGGCGATTGACCTGATCGACGAGGCCGGTTCACGCCTACGCATTCGTCGCATGACCGCGCCGCCGGACCTGCGTGAGTACGACGACCAGATTGGTCAAGTACGTCGCGAGAAAGAAGCGGCGATCGACGCGCAGGACTTCGAGAAGGCGGCATCACTTCGCGACAGCGAAAAGCAGCTGCTCTCTGAGCGCGCGCAGCGCGAGCGTGAATGGCGCAGCGGGGGCATGGACACCATGCCTGACGTTGACGAAAAGCTCATCGCTGAGGTTGTCGGTCTAATGACGGGCATCCCAGTCTCTGATCTTTCCGAGGACGACGCACAGCGGCTGATCCGGATGGAAGAGGAGCTACACAAGCGAGTCGTCGGACAAGAGCAGGCCATCAAGGCGCTGTCGAAAGCGATTCGGCGTACCCGTGCCGGGCTCAAGGACCCGAAGCGCCCCGCAGGCTCGTTCATCTTCGCTGGTCCGTCCGGCGTCGGTAAGACCGAGCTCAGCAAGGCGCTCACGGAATTCCTGTTCGGCGACGAGGACGCACTGATCGCACTCGACATGTCCGAATTCAGCGAGAAGCACACGGCGTCGCGACTGTTCGGGTCCCCTCCCGGATATGTCGGGTACGAAGAAGGTGGACAGCTCACCGAAAAGGTGCGCCGTAAGCCGTTCTCGGTGGTTCTGTTCGACGAGGTCGAGAAGGCTCACCCCGACATCTTCAACTCACTGCTTCAGGTGTTGGAGGAAGGTCGCCTCACCGATGCGCAAGGTCGGTCGGTCGATTTTAAGAACACGGTCATCATCATGACGACCAACCTTGGAAGCCGCGATGTGTCTAAGGGTGTGAACCTTGGGTTCGCGTCAGCCAGTGATTCGACCACGGCGTACGAGCAGATGAAGCAGAAGGTTCAGCAAGAACTGAAGCAGCACTTCCGGCCAGAGTTCTTGAACCGTATCGACGACACCATCGTCTTCCACCAGCTCAGCCAGGACGAGATCGTCAACATCGTCGACCTCATGGTGGCAAGGCTCGAGGAGCGGTTGAAAGATAAGGACATGGCGATCGAGCTCACGTCCGCCGCCAAGCAGCTGCTTGCCAAGAAGGGTTACGACCCGGTTTTGGGTGCTCGACCTTTACGACGCACGATGCAGCGTGAGATCGAGGACTCGCTCAGCGAGCAGATCCTGTTCGGCGAGCTCAAGGGCGGAACGATCGTGGTTGTGGATGTCGAAGGTGAGGGCGACGACGCGGTATTCACCTACAAGGGTGAGCCGATGACCACCCTCCCGGACCTACCTGACCATCCCGACCTGCCACCAGTTGAGTCGGCTGGTTCAGGCGGCCCGCCCGCTGCAGGTGCAACGGACGCAGCACCTCAGGAGTAATCGCAATGCGGAAGATCCGACCACCCATAGGTGGTCGGATCTTCCGCATTGCGAGTCAGGTTGGGAGTTGGTAGGACAGGTTGGTGGACGACGCGGTGGGCACCTGCTCGATCAGCTCGTCGGCGAGAAGGCTGGAAAGAGCCCGCTCACACTGACTCGCATCGGACCAAGACTCGCGTAGTACCTCATCGAGCACCGGTTCGTTGCTGTCGCGCACGAGGGCCAGTAGCCGCCCCCGGCACTGGCGATCTGTGCCGGCGTATGTCTGGCCCTTACGTGGTGCTCCGGCCCATTCTGGTTTACCGGCTCTACTCCATGAGCAATGCAGCTCGACGGGGCAGCCAGAACATTTCGGTGACTTCGCCGTGCACACCAACGCGCCGAGTTCCATGACAGCTGCTGACGCTCGAGCCGCGTCCCCTGGCTCGACTGGAAGCAGATCCAGTGCGCGATGTCTCTCGGCGCTCGTCGGAGCACCTGGCCGCTCAAACTCCTGCCTGTCAAACAGGCGGGCGTGAACTCTTCGCACATTGGTGTCCAATACGGCCTGACGCTGACCAAAAGCGAAGCTCGCAACGGCAGCGGCTGTGTACTCGCCAACTCCCGGAAGCGCCCGGAGCTCGTCGATCGACGACGGCACCTGCCCCGCGTGGCGCTCGACGCAGGTGGTTGCTGCGGCATGAAGCCGCAGTGCTCGCCGTGGGTATCCCAACCGCCCCCAGGCTCTTACCGCCTCGCCTGTGGTCACGGATGCCAGGTCGGCCGGCGACGGCCAGTCCCTCATCCAGGCGTCGAACACCGGCTCGACCCGGCTCACGGGCGTCTGCTGCAGCATCACCTCACTGACCAAAACCGCCCAGGCACTGACCGATCCGCCGCGCCATGGCAGGTCGCGCGCGTGCTGGCCGTACCATTCGGTCACCAGCTGGACGACGGCTGTCCGGGACGCTTCATCGGTGATGGCAGGGGACGGGGACATCAGGACTAGCATCGCACTCATGCCAACCCTCGGTGTCTCGGCGCCGAAGGATCCGTAGGCTGACGACGTGGTGCTGCGTCCGGTTGGACAGTTGCCGCCCGGTGCCTACTGGCTGCGGCGGCTTGTGCTGCTCGCGGTTGTTCTGCTTGTCGTGGCCGTTGCCTGGTG
>DATKIY010000102.1:0-12968 GCA_035543875.1 Actinomycetes bacterium
CGCTCTTGTCCAGGGCCTGAACCCAACTTGCTGCGGTCAGCGCCCGGGACGCCGAGCGCGGGGCCAATCACCCCGAAGTCCAGCTCCCATCAATGTCAGTCCGACTGACCAACAACTCTTAAAGGATGTGTCATGGGGAAACTCCGACCACGCATTCGACGGGTGATCGCAGGTTTTGCAATTGCATCCGCGTCACTCGTTCTCACCGCAACCCAAGCTTCCGCACACAGTGAGCTCATCAGCAGTGACCCTGCTGAAGGTGCAACGCTTCACAAGTCGCCAACCAAAGTCAGCCTCACCTTCGGCGAACCAATCCAGGAAGACGGAAGCACGATTGTCGTGACTGGTTACGACGAGAACGCCATCTCCGATGACTCGACCTTCAAGGTCAACGGAACAGTTGCTTCCGTAGCAGTCGCTGGCGACCAGAAGACGGGCGACTACGTCGTTGCCTATCGCATCCTCTCGGCGGATGGCCACATCGTTGAAGACTCGTACACCTACCACCTTGACGTCGCGCTACCTAGTGCGTCGGCTTCTACTGACACCCCATCACCTACTGCAACGGCAGATCCAACGACGAGCCCGGTCTCGTCCGACACCAGCGACGACTCCTCGGCTGGTGGGGTCTGGGTCCTCGGGTTGGGCGCGATCGCAATTGCCTTGGTCGCGGCGATTGTTTCGGTGCTGATGCGAAGGCGTCGTGACTAGCACAAAACAGGCCTCGGTGAAGGGCCAGTCGCTACGACTGGCCCTCATCAGCTTGGCAGTCGTCGCTGGGGTGACACTTCTCGGCGCTCTGTGGATCGGAGGTGGAACACCACAACCCGCCCTCCCCGGTCTGCCCGACGCCGGACCACTCACCGAGTGGTTGCTGCCGTATGCGCAGCTGGTCACAACTCTCGCGGCCACCGCGACGGTTGGGTTGATGTTAGCCGCGGCCGCTCTCATCCCCTCCGACAAGGAACTGCTGTCCACCGCAGCGGCGCGCGCATCGCGTCTAGCGTTTTGGACAGCGCTGGCATGGTCGGCGAGCGCTCTTCTCGTGCTGGTGCTGGCACTGTCCGACACGTTGGCGCTGCCTATCAGCGACGCGCTGAGTGGCAACGTTCTCTACAGCTATGTGACGCAAGTTCCGCAGGGAGCTGCCTGGCTTACCTCAGCTGCACTCGCGGCTTTCGTTGCGGTCGCAGCACGAGAGGCTGATCGGCCGGTCGGCGCGTGGGTGGGCTTAGCCCTTGCGCTCGTTGCTTTACTGCCACCTGCGGTTACCGGCCACGCAAATTCAGCCGGCGACCACGACCTCGCAACTTCCGCCCTGGTAGTTCACGTGGTGTGCGTCGTGCTGTGGGTCGGGGGTCTGTTGGCGTTGGTCTGGTACTGGAGAGTTGACGGTCGTTTCCTCGAAGCGGCAGTACGACGTTTTAGCGCACTCGCGCTTTGGGCGTACCTCGGCGTCGGGATCAGCGGGGTATTCAACACCTATGTTCGGGTGGACGGTCTCAGCGAGCTTTGGACGACCGGATACGGCCAGTTAGTCATGCTGAAAGTAGCTGCCTTTGCGGTGCTCGGCGTCTTCGGCTGGTGGCACAGACGACGGACGATCCCAGAACTGACGCGACGGAACTCGAAGGTTTTCACGCGCTTTGCATCGATCGAAGCAGCAATCATGGTCGCCACCATCGCGATGGGGGTCGCACTCTCCCTTTCCCCGCCTCCGGCCACTGGCCGCACGTCGCCGCCGTCCGCGGCTGAAGTGCTGCTTGGATACCCACTCCCTGGCCCGCCAACTGTCTCGACCGTGCTGTTCGACTGGCGACCCGATCTGATTGCAATTTTGGTGATTGCGGGGGCCGCGGTTTGCTACGCACGCGGCGTGCTTGCACTCCACCGCCGCGGAGACCGTTGGCACATCGGACGCACGATCGCCTGGTATGTCGGGCTGTCCATCCTTGCGTTCGGAACGATGTCAGGACTCGGCACATATGGCCGCGTGGTCTTCAGTCTTCACATGACTCAACACATGGTGCTGAGCATGCTGGCTCCGATTCTGCTGGTTCTCGCCGCACCGATCACGCTGGCATTGCGGGCACTTCCCGCGGCCGGACGAAACGAGCCCTCCGGCCCACGCGAATGGCTAACAACTGCGCTGCACAGTCCGTTCATCAGAGTGTTGACGCATCCCATAACGGCCTTCATTTTGTTCATCAGTGCGCCATACATCATCTACTTCTCTGGACTGTTCGAAGTTGCTATGCGGCAACACTGGGCGCACGAGTTGCTCCATGTGCACTTCGTCCTTGTTGGTTACCTGTTCTACGAGTCGCTCATTGGTAGCGACCCACTGCCATACCGCGCGCGATACCCGATGCGACTCGTGACGTTGTTTGCATCACTCGCGTTTCATGCATTCTTCGCGGTTGCGCTCATGAGCAGCCACACCGTGATTGCACCGTCGTACTATGCGGCGCTTGACCGCCCATGGTGGACGGACTTACTCACCGACCAAAACACCGGCTCGGCATTCGCGTGGGCGTTCGGAGAACTACCAGCACTCGTCGCACTTATTGTGCTGCTCATCCAATGGTCACGTGACGACGACCGGGAGGCTCGCAGACGCGACAGGCAGGCCGACCGAGACGGCGACGCTGAGCGCGTGGCCTACAACGCGATGCTCGCCGAGCGCGCTCGAAAGGGAACCTAACGCGCCGGAGCGCCAACAGGAACAGAAATTCCAATCCCACCGAGAGTCTTAGCGCCAAAGCGCTGCTTCTCTCGTTCAATGTCCAGCGGCGCGATGTGCGAACGGCCCGCAAGAATTTCGTCAGTGATGAGGTCGGCTGGGACCAGCCAGGAGACCTCGAACTCGAGGTTGTCGGGGTCCTTGGCGTACAACGCCTTCGTTGTGGAGTGGTCGGACGCCCCAGACAGGGCCCCCATGCGAGTCAGCCGATCGGCGATCTCCTCAAGGTCTGACAACGTCTGGACCTCCCACGCGAGGTGGTACAGCCCGACCGACTGCCGACCCGCACCTGAGTCCGTCGCGTGGGCGCCGACCTCGAAAAGACCAAGATCGTGATCGTTGGTCGAGCCCGGTGCCTGCAGGAACGCGGCGCCACGGAGCTCAGCCATGTCCTTCAGCGGCTCAAATCCCAATGCCTCGCGGTAGAAGGCAACGCTGCGCTGGACATCACGAACATACAGAACTGCGTGATTGAGACGGAAAACACCCATAACGTGCTCCTTGATCAGTGAATAACCGAACAGTACCGCAACTTCTTTGAACTCTCAACTATTTCCGCTAGGATGGGGCCATGACCAACACGACCGTCGCGCTGACGTCCACCGGCTGGCTGGACGAGAGCGAACAGGCCACGTGGCGCAAGTTTCTTGCCATGACCCGAGTCGTCCAAGAGACGCTGGAGCGGCAGCTGCAACAGGACTCCGCCATGCCTCACACGTATTACCTGATCTTGGCGATGCTGTCCGAAGCCCCTGAACGTACGCTCCGAATGAGTGAGCTGGCAGAGATCGCGGGCACCTCACAAAGCAGGTTGTCGCACGCTGCTGCTCGGCTCGAGGAGTCAGGCTGGATCACCCGCCGACGCTGTGCCACCGACAAGCGCGGCTACTTGGCAACTTTAACTGACGACGGTTTTCGCGTGTTACAAGCAACGGCCCCTGGCCACGTCGAAGCGGTCAGAAGCACACTGTTCGATCCGCTTTCCGCTGAGCAAGTTCGCCAGCTAGCGCTGATTGCCGACGCTGTGACAAGCGCGTCTGCGCTCGACTGCTCTCAGAGCGGAAACCTCTGAGCGGTTGATAGGTTCGCCCGTGAGGGAGGACACACATGCCGTCGCGCAAACCTGGTCGCAGGCAACCGCCTGATCCCTACCTCTATCGCCGCGCCTGGAGCGCAAACACACGGGACGCAGCGTCGAAGCGAATCCGAACGGTGCTCGACGAAGCCTCGGGCCTTATCCCCGTTGCCGAGGCGATGGGCGAAGCGTTCCTCGACATCATGGTCGCGTCGGCGGTGTCAATCTCGTTGTTGGATGAGGACGGTTACCGCGACCTCGTCAATGTCGGAAAACTCGGGCAGGGCGAAGTCAGGTTTCCCAACGAGCGCTATCCCATCTCGCTGTATCCGGCAGCAGCTGCTCGGCTACTTGCCCGGCAGGGTTACATCAGCGCCGACGGAACGCTGGACTTGGACGCGGATCACCCACACTTGTCAGCGTGGGCGGGCGTTGGTTGTTTCATGGGCGTCCCAATCGTTGCGGGAGCAGAGGTCCGCGGCGAAGTTCTCATGGTCCGGGGAAAGAACAACCCGGTGTTCTCGGCCGAGGACCTCGAGGTTGCGGGTGATCTGGCCACACAGTTCGGCGCTCGACTACCCGAACTCTTAAACACCGAACCCCCACCATGACGGTCCACCCAGCGGACGTTCGGCGGACGTTCTGAGTTGCCGGGGCGTCATTGAGTCCAGGCTTGGCCCGCGAGTAGCTCGAATACCGGCTCGAAATCGTAGGTCTTCGTACTGTTGGCCATCATCACAAACGCAAGCCCTCGGTGGGGGTACAGACGCATGACGTTCCAGAACCCCGCACCGGCTCCGAAGTGCTCGACCCAGTCACCCGATCCCGTCGTTGGTCGACGAAACCAACCGATGCCGTGGTCGAAAGGCTTCCCGGGGCAGTCCAACTGCCTCATCGAACGGATGGAACTCGCGTCAAGTATCCGGCGTCCGTCGAGCTCGCCGTCCCCCAGGTGCATTCGAAGGAACCGACCGGCATCCAGTACGTCACCGACGAGGCCGCCGAATGCTGGGCCATCAACGTAAAAGCGATTAAGCGCTAGGTAGCCCTCACGGCGCTCTCCGACGACACCCGCCGGCAGCAGTCGGCGCATGAACGGATCAGCGAGCCGAGGTGAACGAACGTAGCCTGTGGCAGCCTCGGCACCAGGCAGGTAGCTGAACCCCGTCCTGGACATTCCAACAGGATCCAAAATCACCTCTCGGACATACTGCTCGAACGGTCGTCCCGCCGCTGACGCGATGACCTGCCCGACCGCGAGGTAGCCCACGTTGGAGTAGTGGGCCGTGCCGCCTACCGGGTATCGGTATGCGCGTCGGCGACCCATGAGCCGTCGCAAGAACAGTTCTGGCTCGGGTGCGCCGACGTCGGCAAGGCGGGCCCACCGAAGGGGTACCGGGTTGCCCAGGCCGGCCGTGTGGTTGAGCAACTGCCGCACAGTGGGTTGACGAGGGCCGGGGGCGCGAAGGTAGTCCACGTACTCAGCAGCCGGAGCGTCAAGGTCGAGTTGACCGTCTGCGGCAAGCTTCATCGCAGCCGTTGCGGTGACAATCTTCGACATCGAAAACCAGAGGTAAGAGGTCTCCGGCATAGCCAGAGTGCCACTGGCCAAGTTGGCCGCCCCGAACCCACCAGCGAACAACAACCGGTCAGCGTTGACGACCGCGAGGGACAGCCCCGGGACGTGACTGATGCGCATCATCGTGCTTACGACGTCCACCAACCGTTCCGGTACCTTGCCCATCGCTGCGGTCACGGTGATTGCTGCCTCATGCCGAGCTCGGGGCGACATGGTGACCTCCATATCCTGCGGACTTGATTTACTGCGCTTTCGTAGTACTGTTCCAATATGGTGCGAGATCGCAGTAAATCTGTCAAGCCCCTTTCCCCGGCCGAAGTCAGGGAGGAGGACGTCGATGTGCTCTTCATGGTTTGGCTTGTCTCGCGTTCGACCACGGACCTGTTGGACTCGGTGCTCGCCCCTGCCGGCTTGTCGGCGGACGAGTTCGCCATCTACTCGGTGCTGGCTGCGGCGCCGACCATCACACCTTCGGAGCTGGCGCGCTGGATGGCCGCACCCGCGACGAGCGTCTCCAGTTACGTTAAGCGATTCGAGGGACGCGGCCACGTGGTGCGGGAGCCCCATCCCGATGACGGTCGCTCCTACCGCATTCGGCTGACTCCAGCTGGTCGCAAGGCGCACCGGGCCGCCGCCAAATTGTTTCGTCCGATTAGGTCTGACGTGACCGCTGGGCTTGCCGACGAGTACATCGACGTGCGAGAGGACCTGCTTCGCCTGCGAGTGGTGGTCGACGGCCTACGCACCCAGACATCCGACCAGACAGCGTGATCGAAGAGTGGAGCTGAGGGGATTTGAACCCCTGACCCCCTCGTTGCGAACGAGGTGCGCTACCGAACTGCGCCACAGCCCCAAGACGAACGCGCTGAGGATACCAAGCGCAACCAGTTAGCTCAGGGTCGCTGTCAGGTGGTCAGTCGCCGACAGCCCTACGGCTGGCATCATCACCGGAGTCGCGACCCTTGGCCTCGTGCTCGAGCAGCGCATCGAGTTCGTCCGCTGCGACATCGGCGGCCAAGACGTCCTCTTCGGCCATCGCGTCGTCATCGATCAATCGCCCAGAAGTCCACGCCCCAGGCGTGGTGAGGTCGATCACCTTGATTGGGCGGACCGCCTTGGGCGCTGTGACGTAAGTGGGAACGGGCAGAGGGTTGGGCTGCCATGCCTCGTCGTCGGCTTCAGCAGTGGACCCTTTGGTCTCCACAACCATCGCGCGCGACGGCCCGGGAACAAACGTTGCCCGCGAGCTGTGGCGTCGCTTTTCAGGCTCGGCAGACACTGCCGTCTCTTCGGTGATCGTCGCGCCGGCCGAAGCTTCGGGGTTAGCTGCCGCTGGTCGTGACCGCCGCGCGCGCAATGCTTCGTTCCGTTTGGCTTGCCCTCGCAGGTGAACGACGAACGCGACAAGCAGGGCGATAACTGGAAGTGGCGCCCACCAAGCAAAGACACCAACGACGGCGGTCAAGGTAAGCAGCAAGGCGGCGCCGAGAAGTACAAACAGGGTTCGAGCCCGGCGGTGCGCCAAACTTGGACGCGGCCTGGACTGGCGGTCTCGCGACGCTTGGAGCACGCGTCGTGCGGTTCCGGCAGCTATCGCAGAACGGCGTGGGCGAGTCGGCGTCGGCTGCGCGGGGTCAGCTTGGTCTCTCGATCGCGGCACTTGCCGGTCCTGTCCGGTCAGCGGAACCTCGTCTCCATAAGCGTCGATGTAAGTAGCTGGCTGCGTTTGCTGATCTTCGGGCAACTCGTCCTCATCTTGCGCGCCGTCTTGGTTGTCAGAGCGCCTAGCGAGGATTCTCATCGCCTGACCGAAGCGCTCGGCCGACCGATTTTCTACCGTGGAGTCGTGCCCGCGGAGCCACATCGGGATCAGCACTGCCGCCCACAGAATCACGATCGCTGCATAGAGCAAACCGGCGCCAGAACTCACGGGACCTCACGCTACGTGCGCGGTCATTCACATCGCGGTAACGGCCTCGGTGTGTCGCGCTTCGACCATCAGTCCACTAGGGCTGCGCGTTTTGAGCCGTCCGCCAACGCGTAAGCAGCCCATCAGGCAGCTCGTCTGCGTGAATCGCGTACACCAAGTGGTCGCGCCAGTCGCCGTCGATATGCAGGAAGGCAGGTCGTAGTCCCTCAAACCGAAACCCCAGTTTCTCAGCCACGCGTTGGCTGGCCCGGTTCTCCGGGCGCATCGCGATCTCCAGGCGGTGCAACCCAAGCGCACCGAATGCATGGTCTCCGGCCAGCGCAACGGCAGTGGGAATCACTCCGCGCCCGGCGACAGCCTGGTCGACCCAGTAGCCGATGTGGCCGGCTCGCAGCGACCCGTACGTAATGCCTCCCACGGTCACCTGTCCCACCAGCCGCCCCTCATACGTGACGATAAACGGCAAAACTCGGCCGGCGCGGGCTTCCGATCGCAGCGTGGCCACCATCCCGAGGAAGGTTGGAGGCGCAGCCAAGGGGTCCGGCTGGGTGGCCTCCCACGGCCGGAGCCACTCAGCGTTCCTGCGTCTGACCTCACGCCACGCCGTGCCATCACGCCGTCTGATGGGCCGAATTGCCACTGGCCCCTCCGACAGCGTCATCGGCCACCCCGCGGTCAGTGGTCTCCCCCAGCCAGTTGGTCGACGGCATGCGCGATCAGCGGAGAAAGCACCGCAATTCCGTCGACGACGCCGCCAAGCGAACCTGGGAGATTGACGATCAGTGTGCGAGCAGCAACACCACTCACGCCACGAGACAACGCCGCAGTCGCGACGCCAGCGCTTCGCCCCTCGTCGCGAATAGCCGCGGCGATGCCGGGCACCTCCCGTTCGATGATGCTCTGCGTGATCTCGGGCGTTCGATCGTCGGGTGACAGACCAGTACCGCCGGTTGTGACAACCACATCCACTCCATCGGCGACGGCTGACTTTAGGGCTACCCTTACTGGCTCACCGTCCGCGACAACCACCGGATCGTCGACCTGGTAGCCACGCGCGCGAAGGGCGTCGACCGCGGCCGGCCCGCTGCGGTCGTCGTAAACGCCCGCAGCAGCACGAGTAGAAACAGTGACGACTCGGACGCGGATGACGTCAGCGGACGTGTCTTCGTCAGTTGCGTCAGTCACGGCGCCAGGTCCCCGACGAGCCACCCGTCTTTTCGTCCACGCGAACGTCAGTGATGGTGGCAGCTGGATCAACGGCTTTCACCATGTCGATCAGAGCGAGTCCGGCGACCGTTACGCAGGTGAGTGCTTCCATCTCCACTCCCGTGCGATCCGCCGTTCTGACCAGCGCACGGATGGCGACGTGGTCGGTCTCTACCGCAAGATCTACGTCGACACCGTGAATTGCAATCGGGTGGCAGAGCGGGACGAGGTCTGGTGTGCGTTTGGCAGCTTGAATCCCAGCAATGCGCGCGACAGCCAACGCGTCACCCTTGGGAATGTCGCCTGACTTAAGCAGCGCAACAACCTCGGACGACACATTTACGCGCCCCGTCGCGGTCGCGGTGCGAGCACTTACCTGTTTACCGGACACATCGACCATGCGAGCGGCACCGCGTGCGTCCAAGTGGCTGAACTCGGTCATCTGACGACTCAACCGGCTCGGCGTTCAAGCATCATCACCGTCACTGCATCGCCAGACTCGACTCGTGTGACTTCTTCCGGGATCACAATGAGCGAGTCGGCGTGAGACAACCCGGCAAGCAAATGCGAGCCAGGACCGCCGACAACGCGAACGACATAGCGGCCGTCCTCGACGGTCAGCGACCCGCGCAAGAACTGGCGCTTTCCGTCTGGCGAGTCAACGGCGTCCATCAGCACCGCGCGAACCGTTGGGCGGTGGAGTGGGTCGTGCCCAAGCATGCGTCGGAGCACTGGACGAACAAAGACTTCGAAAGAAACGAAGGCAGAAACCGGGTTTCCCGGAAGCGTAAAGATCGGAGTCTTGTCGGGCCCAACATGGCCGAACCCCTGGGGCTTGCCTGGCTGCATGGCCACCTGGGTGAAGTTCACCGACCCCATTCGACTCAGCGCTTCTTTGACGACGTCAAATGCACCGACACTGACTCCGCCGGTTGTGATGACGAGGTCGGCGCGAATGAGTTGGTCCTCAATTGTCGCAATCAATGTTTGCGGCTCATCGGGCACAAAACCAATTCGGTAAGCAGTGGCCCCAGTGGCGTGCGCGGCCGCCGCAATCATGAAGCTGTTTGAGTCTGGAATCTTTCCACCGGCGATGGGCTCGCCAGGCTCGACGAGTTCGCTGCCTGTGGACATGACGACAACGCGAGGGCGCGGACGCACAACCACCCGTCCTCGGCCAACCGCCGCGAGGAGTCCGATCTGAGCTGCGCCGAGCCGAGTTCCTGACGACAGAACCATCGAATTCGCAACCGCGTCCTCACCGCGGTGACGCACAAACGCATCCGGCTCGGGGGCACGGTGGATCGAAACCCGCACTATGTCGCCGTCGGTCCACTCGACCGGGACCACCGCGTCTGCGCCAGCTGGCATTGGTGCGCCGGTCATGATTCTGGCCGTTTGACCCGGAGCAAGGGCAAGCGCGCCGGAGTGACCGGCTGGGATGTCACCAACCACTGGCAACGAAACCGGAGTTGCTTCGCTTGCGCCAGCAACATCCGCCGCCCGCACGGCATAGCCGTCCATCGAGGAGTTGTCGAACGGCGGCAGATCCCAGGGAGCGGACACGTCGTCGCTGAGCGAACAGCCCTGAGCATCCAGCAGCCGAAGGTCCATCGGGTCCAACGGCGAGATATGCGCCAGTACTACCTCGAGGTGCTCGTCGACCGTTCTCATGACGAAGCTCCCTGACTGTCGACAAACTCACGTAACCAGGTAAGCAACTCCGGCCCAAGGTCCTCACGTTCGGAAGCAAGCCGAATGACTGCCTTCAGGTACTCCGCGCGGTCACCAGTGTCATACCGGCGCCCACGGAAGACAACGCCGTGCACAGATCCACCGGAGGCACCGGGCATCGTGGTGAGAGTTTGCAACGCATCGGTCAGTTGGATCTCCCCACCTCGACCGGGTGGGGTGTTTCGCAGGACCTCGAAGACTGCTGGGTGTAAGACGTAGCGGCCGATGATGGCCAAGTTACTGGGCGCCTCCTCGACGGGTGGCTTCTCCACGAGGTCGGTGATTTTCACGACGTCGTCCTGGTCGGTGGGAGTAACCGCCGCGCACCCATACATGTTGATCTGGCTGCGCGGTACCTCCATCAAGGCGACAACGCTGCCGCCTAGACGTGCCTGCACTTCAAGCATCGTGGTGAGCAGCGGGTCGCGTTCGTCAATGAGATCGTCGCCGAGTAAGACCGCAAACGGTTCGTTGCCGACGTGTTCGGCGGCCACCAGGACGGCGTGGCCGAGTCCCTTCGGGTCACCCTGCCTGACGTAGTGGATGTCGGCGAGGTCGGTGGCGTGGTTTACCGCCTCGAGCCGCGCCTTGTCACCCTTGACAGCCAGCGCTTCTTCCAGCTCGACGTTGCGGTCGAAGTGGTCCTCGAGCGGTCGTTTGTTCCGACCCGTGACGAGCAGCACGTCGGACAGGCCGGCGTTGACGGCTTCCTCGACGATGTATTGAATGGCTGGTTTGTCGACGACCGGCAGCATCTCTTTAGGTACCGCTTTTGTCGCGGGTAGGAATCGGGTGCCCAGGCCAGCCGCGGGGATCACCGCTTTGCCTGGTCGGGATGGTCCTGCGCTCATACTCGGTGAATCTATCGGTCCACCCGTGGAGTTGCTGGCTCAGCCACCACCCAGCGGTCTCGACCCGCGCGTTTGGCCGTGTACAGGGCTCGGTCAGCAGCGCGTAACAATGTCGACGCAGTGTCTGCGTGATCGGGAAAGACACCGGCCCCGATCGAGACAGTCACCGCGATGGGTTCCTCCGAGGGAACGTCGGTGTAGCGCTCACCAAATGGTCTTGCTCGGATCGCCTCACACACTCGCTCGGCAAGTCGACTCGCACCGTCTGAGGTCGTCTCCGGCAGCACCAGGACAAACTCCTCACCGCCATACCGAGCCAGGGTGTCAACTTCACGGATCTCAGCTTTGACCCGCTCTGAGAACTCGCGCAGCACCTCGTCGCCGCGTTGGTGACCGTAGGTGTCATTGACTGTCTTGAAGTGGTCGAGGTCGAGCATCAGCAGGGCAAGTGAACGGTCGAATCGAAGGGCGCGCTCAATTTCGCGATTGAGGCTGACCGTGAGGTATCGGAAGTTCCAGAGACCAGTCAGCGAGTCGGTGGTCGACGCGCGTTGCGCTTCGCTGTGCAACATGACGTTTTCAACGGCAACAGCTGCCTGCGCGGCCAAAGCCAGAAGCGCAGACTCTCCAGCCTTGTTGAAGTTCTCGCCATCGTCGGGAGCAAACAGTGCGATGACGCCGAAGACATGGGGACTTCTGCGCAGCGGAATCGCCATGACCTCACCGGTTTGGGGTTCATTGGGAGCTGGCAGAAGTTCGTCTGTAGTACCGATAAGGCCTCGTACTGTCAGACCACTGGCTGCGACCGAACCCAGCAGTCCTTCGCCAACGACCACCACATCAGGTACGGCCAGTCCCCTTGTACGCATGCCGTGTTCGGCTTGGACGGTCAGTCCGCCGTGCTCGTCCCCAAGCAACACCATCCCGGCGCCCGCACCAACACTCGACATAGCCGTCTCCAAAACGACGGGCAGCAAAGTCTCGAGATCGTGAGTTGCAGACAGCGCCTCACCCAGCCGACCCATGTTTGCACGCAACGCATCGCGACTGCCTTCAAGTGCTTGGACGTAGTCCTGCAGCTCTGCAGTCATGTGGTTGAAGGCTCGAGCTAATCGGCCAACTTCGTCGTCGCGCTGGATGTCAATCGAACGAGTGAGGTCTCCCGAAGCAACGGCCTCCGCTGCGTGGGTGACCTCCTCCAGCGGCTCGGTGAGATCTCGAGCGATGACGACAGCAATAACGATCGCGACTGCCACCGCCACCAACACCACCAGGAAGACCGTCTGGACAAGCAGTGCACTGCTTGGTGTGGGCACAGCAACAACAACGTCAAACGGCATCCCGGGACGAGCCTTTGCGACTGCAGAGGTGATGCCTTGTGCATGAGTCACCAGATCGTCACCTGAAGCAATCCGAACTAGCTCAGGCGAGGCGGATGTGTCAACTTGTGGATCAGACGTCGTGACGACCAATTCGCCTTCTTGTACCAAGGCGATGTCGCCGGTGAAACCCAACGCGGAGCGGAGCGAGTCGAGGTAGGCGACATCGACTGCGTTGGCAGTGCGGGCTTGTCGCAGCTTCGGTTGTCCACTGACCTCGAGATCAACTGTCGATGCGACGATCGGTCCAGCCGGATCCCCTTGGTCGCAACTGCCGAAAGCGTCCACATTCGCACCTTCTGGCAGCTGACCGAACGAACCAAGGATGCGTCCACCGGGTCCAACGATGGCGGCCCAATCAACCAAGCCGTCGTCTACTGCTGCGCGCGCTGCGGCCTGCGGAGTCGTCGCGGCGGTGTCCCGACCCACTACGCGCGCTGCGATCGTCGTGCGATCGCATCGAGTGGCGAT
>DATKIY010000103.1:0-5138 GCA_035543875.1 Actinomycetes bacterium
ATCCCTGGGACGACTCCTGACTCGAACAGCTTGTCGAACGCGGGGTCGAACAGAGCAGCCAGCGAGGAATCAGACATTCCTCGATTGTGCCTGCTTCATGGTCGCGACGCGATGACCGATGATGTGGGGGTGAAACAAGCCCTGGTCCTACGCCTGTGCACCGTGATGGCGGCGGCGAGCCTTGCGCCCCTGGCGGCGGTTCCTGTCCTTGCCTCCGCCGCTCCGGCGAAGGCTCAGTCCCAGGTCGGATCGCGCGTGTCGGATGCGCCGTACATTTCGAATGAGGTGCCGGTTCCGAAAGGCTGCATTGTGCTTGGGCGGGCATGGGCAGGCGTCAAGGTGTATCTGGTCCAACGCCGACTGGGAACCACCTATGAACTTGACCGCTACGGCAACGACACGTATCACGCCGTCAAGCACTTCCAGCGGTCGCACAACCTGAAAGCAACGGGACGAGTCAACCGTCCGACGTGGAATGCACTAGGTATCGACCGCAAGTTCTGCATGGACCGATTTACGGTTCAACCCACCGTGAAAGCCCACGCAAGCAGCAAGAAACACATTGAAGCCATGATCCGGTGGGCTCGCCAACAAGTCGGTCGCCGCTACGTCTGGGGTGGTGCAGGTCCACTCGGCTACGACTGCTCCGGTCTGGCGCTCCAAGCGATGCACGCCGCAGGTCGGGTGTTGCCGACGGTGACTACAACCTTGCATCAGCGTCAGGACTTCGGGACGGCCACCGCAATCTTTGAGTCGGGCTTGCGCCGCGTGCCACTTAGTGACCGTAGGCGAGGGGATCTGGTCTTCTACGGGCCGACGGGTGCCATCTCACACATGGCGATCTATATAGGTCATGGCCGGGTGATTGAAGCCGTCCGACCCAAGGTAAGGAAGTCGGGCCTTCGGACACACGATGTCCCGCTCAAGCCGCGGGTGGTCAGACCGTTCGTTCACTAGCCGCCAGCGGTGAGATGGCCCACGCGTTCGCTTAGGGCACGTCTTCGGTGAGCAGCTGATTCGCCAAGTGCATCCGCAGCGGCTGAAACCGCATGACACCGGGTGGTGACGCAAGCGCGTTCGACAATTCGTTCATGAGCTCCCCGAAAGCGGGTGCCGCTCGATGTGCGTCTACTCCCGCCTCTTCATGGAACCACTCATGCAGCCACACGACTTCTGTGTCATCTGGATCAAGTGAGATGACGAACAGCTCAGTGGCTGGCTCGTCGCCAAGTTGATCCAGATAGCGGTGCAGCGCGTCGAGCACGAGTGCGCGACCACCGGGGTTGGCCTGCAGTCTGACCACCAGGCCGTGGCGGTCAGGCAGCAACCGGCTATGCGGCGCGGCAACGGGTGCGTCTGACACCCCGACATCTTGACACTAGCCAGTTCAGCAGCCAATTCGACCTGTGGTTAGTCGCCTCGGTTGATGTCTGGGGCGGGCAGCCGGAATGCGTAGCAAGCGACCGCGGTCGCGGCCGCAATATTCAGCGAGTCGATCCCTGCGGCCATCGGTATTCGCACTCGACGGTCACTGGCAGTCATGACGTCCCTGCTCAACCCGCCGCCCTCAGCGCCGAGTATCAGCGCAATCTTGGATTGTGGGACCACGGCTAGCTCGTTGGCTACTTCATCCAGCGACGCCGCTGACTCATCGGGCGTTAGTGAAAGAGTCGTGAAGCCCAGGCGTCGAAGTTCGTCCACCTCGACCGGCCAGTTGGCAGCGCGGGTCCACGGCAGCGTGAGAACGGCCCCCATCGAGACTCTCACCGATCGACGGTAGAGCGGATCAGCACACGTGGGATCTATAAGGACTACGTCGAATCCGACAGCGGCCACGGATCGAAAGGCTGCTCCGACGTTGGTGTGGTCGACAATCCCCTCGAGCACCACAACGCGTCGTGCATCGTTTAGCACTTCGGCCACTGATCGGAGGGGACGTCTCTGCATCGCCGACAGAGCACCGCGGTGTACGCGGTACCCCGCGACGTCCTGAAGCACTTCGTCGTCAACGAGATAAATGGTGGTATCGACTTCCGAGAGCATCGTCTGCAACGCGGGTAGCCAGCGCTGGGTCGTGATGACCGACCGAGGTTTGTAACCGGCTTCGACTGCTCGCGCGATCACCTTCGCACTTTCGGCCATGAAGAAACCGCCTGCTGGCTCGATGCGCCGTCGAAGCTGCACATCGGTGAGCTGGCGATAGTCGTCGAGCAGGACCGAGGACCGGTCGTCGATGCGTTCAACACTGGCCATCAGCGAACGACCAAAAGTACGACGGCGACCAAACCAATGACTGCGATGAACCATCTCAGAGCCACTGCAGGCAATCGCCTGCCAAAGTGTGCGCCCAGGTAGCCGCCAATCGTCGACCCGACGATGAGCAAAACTGCTATGACCCAATCCACCGAGCCGGCGAAAATGAAGACGACTGCGGCAACTGTGTTCACCGCCGCCGCAAGCAGGTTCTTCAGCGCATTTACGCGGTGCAAGTGCGCGTCTACAAACGTGCCGAGTAGCGCAATCAGCAGGACGCCCTGCGCGGCGCCGAAGTAGCCGCCGTAAACGCCTGTCAAACACACCCCAAGCCACACCCAACCGTTGCCGTGCCGACTGACGTCGTGTGGCGTTTCGAGCCGCTTTGCCACACGTGGTTGGACAAAGACCAGGACAACACCGGTAAGCACCAACACCGGGACGACAGCGTCAAAGGTTGATTCGGGTAGCACCAGCAACAGCCCAGCACCGACGATTCCGCCAAGAATCGACGCTGGCAACAGTCGACGTATTCGTTGGCGTTGCTGGCCGAGTTCTGGTCGGTATCCGACGCTGCTGGCGACGCTGCCAGCTGCCAAACCCACCGTGTTCGACACATTGGCGGTGAGGGGCGGAATACCGATCGCCACGAGAGTCGAGAACGTCACGAGGGTTCCGGCACCCACCACGGCGTTGACCCCACCGGCCGCCACACCAGCCAACAGCACTAAAAGGGCTTCCCAAGTGGTCACGCCGGGGGCTCAGCGAAGACTGGAGCGACAACACAGGGCGCGGGACATGCGTACGACCTTGCCAGATCACCCATAGGCAGGGTGACCCGGATCAAGCCAGGTACCGCAGACGCCGATCAACAGCCCATGACCTCCACGGCCCGTTCAACGGACCGGTGGCCCGTCGGGCTGCCTCGCTTTGCGGTCGCGTGGATCATTGTCTCGCTTACTCTCGCCATGGCTGCTAGCGCCATCTGGGCGGATCGAGGCTGGGCTGAGAGTGCGGATGAAGCCCAACAGCGAGCAGAGGCCGCCGCCGAGCAAGTGGCAGCGCTGCAGGATCAGGTCGACGCAGCGCAAGCGCGCTACGAGGCAGCCATGAATGGTTTGGCAAGCTCGGTTACGCACTCGATTGCCGCCGACCAGGCAGCAGCGGACGCGGCCGAGCAGGCACGAGAGGACGAACTTCATCGCATCCAAGCGGTTCGTGCGTTGAACCAGTCTGGTGGCTCACTCGGGATAATCGACACGGTCCTGTCCGCCGAGACACCAGGCGACATGGTTGCGCGCTGGCAGATGGGCCAGAACGTGATGCAGGTCTTGTCAGAGCGATCACAAGCCGCGAGCGCCGCGACCATCGAAGCGGACAAGCAGTCGCAGCTTTGGGAAGCGAATGCCGATCGCGAAATAGCAAGCGTCGACGATGTGCAAGCGGCGTATACAAGCCTGGTGTTGCTGCTCGACCAACAGCAACAGATCCTCGACGGACTCGATGCGCGAGCTCGGCATCTAGCCGCTGCAGAACGTGCGGCCGCTCGACTTGCGGCACAACAAGCCGCGGCCGCCTCAGCGGCAAGTTCCGCCTCGGCAACTGCGAGTGGCATACCGAAGAACTTTCTCACCTTGTATCGCAACGCCGCTGCCACGTGTAGCGGGATGCCGTGGCCGGTACTTGCGGCGGTCGGTCAGGTTGAGAGCGGTCACGGAACCAACAACGGCCCATCATCGTCAGGTGCTGAGGGGCCGATGCAGTTCCTACCCAGCACCTTCGCCGCATACGCGGTCGACGGCGACGGAGATGGGGACCGAGATATTTGGGATCCTGCCGACTCGATCTACACGGCCGCCCACTACCTCTGTGCCAACGGAGCAGGGCAAGGACCACGCGGTTTGTACGCAGCGCTCTGGCAGTACAACCATGCCGACTGGTACGTCCTGCTTGTGATGAACGTGGCCGGTCAAATCGCCCAACGATTCAACGAACCAGTTCCGGTAGCAACCGCGCCGAGCTAACCGTCCGGTCGCAAGACCCGCAGCGTGCCACCGGTCGAAAATTGACTACACCGACCTTGGCCGGCTGTTTATGCGATAGTGATTTGCGTTCCATGTGCATGTTGGGTTCGCGAACAGGTGGTGCAAGATGCCAACTCGGCTACCCGGTGCAGCGGTTGCTCTTGCGCTCGTTTTGGCCGGGCCACTCATCGCGCATGCTTCCACGAGTTCTGCGTCCGGGCTTGTCGTGCACACCCAGGGCGGGAATCTCCGTGGAATCGACAATGGCGCTGTTAGCGAGTGGCGCGGGATTCCTTATGCCGCTCCGCCCGTGGGGTCGTTGCGCTGGCGCGCACCGCGACCCGCGGCACAGTGGCAGGGTGTTCGGGATGCCACCGAGTTCGCCGAGCCCTGCATACAAGTCGCTTTCGACGATCAAGGGCCGAACGGAACCCGCGGAAGTGAGAACTGTCTTTACCTGAACGTCTTCGCGCCCAAAGGAGCTGTACCTAGTTCAAAGCTCCCAGTGATGGTCCACTTGCATCCGGGTGGCAACGCGGGTTTTGAGCCATACACGGAGGCGACGGCCCTAGTTGAGCACGGTGTAATCGTTGTGACCCTCGCGTACCGGCTGGGTGTGTTCGGTTTCGTTGGACATCCTGAGTTATCGGCGAAGCAAGGTGGTCACTCCGGTGAGTATGGGATGTTCGACCAGTTGGCGGCGCTTCGATGGGTGCAGGACAACATCGCCGCCTTCGGCGGTGACTCTTCCAATGTCACCCTGTTCGGGTCATCGGCTGGCAGTTTCGACACGGTCGCTTTGACTGCATCGCCGCTGTCCAGAGGGCTGTTCGCTCGGGCATCGATCCAGGCTGAGCCCGT
>DATKIY010000104.1:0-11397 GCA_035543875.1 Actinomycetes bacterium
CCTGACCGAGCGAGACACGAGTGTGGTGCGACCAGCAACGCGCTCGTCGGTAGAAGAACTGTCAAGTGTTGAAATTGCGACGTAAAAATGACTCGACGACGGTCACTGTAAGTCATTGATGGTCACGTTTTTTGGGGTTATCGCCACGCGCGCTCGGGTATAAGGTCTCATCAAAATTCGGCGCGAGCCCTAGGCACGTTGACGGTTCTGACGACGGGAATTAGGTGGGCTCACACCGTCCTGCGTGCTCGTAACGAGACGAAGTGATCGGCGTGAAATTAGTCCGAGTACTCACAGCCGGAGCGCCTGCTTTCGGTCACGGTCGGTTTCTATGTACCGGCTCCGGCGTTTTGCCAACTCTGGTCTCGGAGTTGTCAAACGGAGCGTCGATGGCTCGGTGGTCAACGATGGCAATGTCCACTGGCTAAGCCCACATTCTGCGAATGAATAAAAGAAGGAGAGAGGCACAGTATGCGAAGTTCGACTCGGTTCGTTCTGTGCGCAGTTGTCGTGCCGTTGCTCGTAGTTATGTGCTTTGCGACACCAGCAAGCGCACGGCCAGTAAGCAATCCCAATTCTGTGACTTTGACGGCGCAGTGCGACGGCGGTAGGACGTACACATTCCTGGTCTCACCAGCCAGTGGGTCGGCTGTCTTGGACACTCAAAGCACTGCCGTGCAAGTGACGTTCGCTTTGGCGGTCAGTGATCCGCTAAACGAGTTTGGCGGCTCGTTTTCGGTTCCCTTCAACGTGGGTATCCCTCAGGGAAAACTCATCTCGTGTAGTGGGACGGTCATAGGAACTCAGCAAGTCACGTACACCGCCACGGTGCTCCTCGCTCCGGTCTCGGGCTAACGAGGTGCAAGTTGCTGCCTGCAGTTCGTGGAGGTAGTCACGCGGGAACTTCCATCCGTGAGGGCGTTGCTACATATCGTCATCAGACTCTGGGTAGTTCTTGACCTCCCGTGAAATGGAGCCCTATCGTGCTGGCGTCGATATTGAACGGTGGGAGATGGTCACCATGAATCGACGAACTCCGCTTCTTCTCGTCGCGGCATTCGCATTTGCGTTCCTCTTGGCGCCAGCCACACCAGCATTGGCTAATAGCACAGAGGGGTCCTGGCAGTACGACGACTTCCACAGCGTCTTCCGACACTGGTGTGATTTCCCAGTCAAGTTCACTGCAGTCGGAGCGTTCAAACGGACCGACTTCTACGATGATGCTGGGACGCTCTACAAGACGACACTGCGACCTGGTCACGGTCTGTACGTGTACGGACTTAGTGCCAATGGCACAACGCTGCAGGCGACCAGTGGCTACAGCGCAATTCTCACGTACAACTCAGACGGACAAATAGCGACCTACACCGAGACCGGGCAAGTATTTACATTCACCGTTCCGGGAGGAGGCGTCGTCTTGCTGCGCGCCGGTCGACTCGTTCTCGATTGGGACACGGGGGACGTACTCTCCCAAACAGGACCACACGCGGAGGACTACACCAAGCTCTGCGCGGCGCTCGCTTAGTGCAGGTCTGCACCAGTGGCCAACGCGATGGCGATGATCGCGGCGGCGACCCAGTCCGCAACTGCGCAAAATGGCGGCCACCATCGGGTGCCTGAGACGAACTGTGAACGGTGCTGGACCATGTCTTTGAGGCCATGCCCGGTCAGCCCGGCCACCAGGAGCCAAGCCGGTCCGGTGATGGCGACAGCGGCGACAACTACGAAACCTGCTGCGACGACGGACTCGACAGCGATGACCTTCCAGCGCCCGTCGGCCACGCTGAAACCGATATAAACCCCAGCGATAAAGACCAGTCCGAGGGCGTAGACCGTGGCCGGGGGTAGCCACCAAAAGGCCCACGGTGAGGCTGCCATCGCCACACCTGTGACCGCGCCAGCAGTGAGCGCAACACGCGTGCCTTCTGACTCCACGATGGTGTTCATGCGGCCGGCTAGGCGTCGACGTTGAAGGTGAACATCATGCCGCTCTCGTGGTGCTCGGCAATGTGACAGTGCGCCATCCAGAGTCCGGGGTTGGTGACGTCGAGCAAGATGTCGACGGTTTCGCCTGTGCGAACAAGGACGGTGTCTTTCCAGACGAGATTCGGTTCAACGGTGTCGTCGCGGCTCATTATGAGAAAGCGACCCGCCCCGTGGACGTGGAACGGGTGGTGCATTGGGTGGTCGGAGTCCATCTCGTTCACCAGCCGGATTTTGATCTGGTCGCCAACCTTGAAGTGCCAGTCGATCGCGTGGTTCTCCGCGCCGGTGCTGCGGTCGATGAGCTTCCAGCGCATGTTCACCGGTGTAGTGATCCGGTTGACGTCGACCATGTCGTCCTCCCACTCGACACCACCGGTCGCCTGATGTTCATGACCGCCACCATGGCTGTGGTGCTCCTGGTCATCACTGTCGTGGTGACGGTGCGAGGGTTCGTCACCATGGGATTCATGAGTTTCGGCGACGAGTTGCGACGGGATCAGCTTCATCCCACATTGGGGGCAGCGTTCGGGTGACTCGCTCACGACCTCGGCATGCATCGGGCAGGTGTAGGTGACGGCAACGGTGACCAACTTCATGCCGCAGTGCGGGCATCGGCCTTGCTCCGCGGTGATGACTTCGGAATGCATGGGGCACGTGTAGGTGAGAGCCACGGATGTAGCCAACAGCTTCATCCCGCATTCGGGGCAAGTGCCCTCGTCCGCACTTACCACGTCGGGGTGCATAGGACAGGAGTAGATGATCGGCCCCTCAGGCACACCCATGTCCATCTCAGCCACGAATGCGAGCGTCTTGTCGGGTGGCCTGTCGCGGTATTGCGACAGGCGATCTCGTTCGGCCGTCATGTCGGCGTTGGTGCGAAGCACCTCGAAATGCTGACTCAGCTCCGGCTCGACCGGCGCGTCACTAACCGCGACTGACGCCAGGGGATAGGTGCGCTCTGGATGCCGGTGCTCGAGAGTCACGAGGCCAGGCTGGTCGAACAGGACGTCGACAACGATCCGCTCCGAGGGCGCGAGCATCACGTTGGTGACGAGGGCTTCTTGCTCGAACCGACCGCTATCGCCGCCCACGAGCTTCATACGGGCCTTATCGAAGCCGACGTTGAAGACTCGAGTGTTGGCCGTGTTTGTGAGGTAGAACCGGACGACCTCCCCAAGGTCGGCTGACAGTTTGGCCGTGACATCACCGCCGATGAGCATGGTGTTTCCGAACCGACCCATCGCAACGTATGTAGTTTCGGTGCGGCTGAAGGACGCGATCTGACCCTCCTCGAGTAGCACGTCATCCAGTGTGAGCAGCTCCTCCCGGTTTACCGGCGGCCAATAGTCCGGGTCGGACGGGACGACCACAATGTTTCCGTATAGACCCATTTCCTGGCCGTAGTCCTCGCGGATGTGCGGGTGGTACCAGTACAGCCCCGGATCGTGGAACTGCAGCCGGTAGCTGAAGCTCTCACCCACCTGCATCGGTGTCTGCGTTTGATGCGTTCCGTCGTAGGCGTTCTCCAGCCTCAGTCCGTGCCAGTGCACGGTAGCCTCGATGTCAGTCAGGTTGGTGACGACGACGACCACTTCGGAACCCTGTTGCACCAGCATTGTGGGTCCGGGCACCGAGCCGTTGTAGGCGAGCATCCGCACGTCGGTATCGCCCAGCCGCTTGACGATTGGAGCTATGCGTAGGTTGAACTTCTCCCCGTTTGCGAGCGATGCGAGCTCCGATGGTTGGGACTTCGGAAGCTCACGTATGTCGGTGGGAAAGTTCCCCTGATCCCCATCGTCGGTGTGATCACTGCGGTTCGGCATGGTCAGACGCCTCCTGGGTTTCTGCGTGGATCGGGAGTTCGCGATTGACTGCGGCTGGCCGCACCTTGCGGCTTTCTGCCAGGGTCTGGATCTGTGTCGCGATGAACTCGGCATCGTCTTTCACCCAGCCGAGCAACGCTGAGCCGCGGGTGTGTTGCCAGTAAAGGCCGAGAAAGTAGAGCCCCGGCTGGTCGGTCACTCCCCGACGGTGGCGGACCTGACCCGCGCCGTCCAATACAGGGGCGTCAATCCACGAGTAGTCCGGCAGGTATCCGGTCGCCCATACCACGGCGTCAACAAGGAGCTCGCTGCCGTCGGCGAAGTTCACCGTGCGCTGCGACGCGCCTACCGCTCTCGGATGCAGGGCGACACCTTGGCGCCGGAGGCGCTCTGGGCTTGAGCCGATGAGCGTCTCCCGCTCCCTCAGCCGGCGCCCCAGCCGTGAGTCGACCGTCGTTTTGAGCAACCCAGTCTTGGTGAGCCACCAAAACAGATCGCGCCGCCAAATCTTCTGGGGTAGCGGTGTCTGCTTTGAGCCGACCGAGAGGTGGACCGAGTGGGTGCCGCTGAGCTCTTCCGCGATCTGGAAACCGGTATTACCGCCCCCGACAACGAGCACCGTCCCTGACGGAATGCCCTGCGGTTGCCGGTAACCGGTGCTGTGCATTTGGAAAACCTCGGGTGACAGCAAACCGGCGAGTGCTGGCGTTCGCGGCCGCTGAAACGGACCGGTCGCTACGACCACCTGGTCAGCTGTCAACTGCTTGCCGTTGACCTCGACGCTATAGCCGCAATCGATCGGGGCCAGCGACTGGACAGCACTGTTAAGGACCACCGGGAGCGCATTGGTGCTCGCATACGTCTTCAAGTACGCGGCCACCTCGTCACGCGTCGGGTATCCGTCGGGCTCGCCGGGAAAGCCGAGGCCTGCGAGAGCGTCATACCGCCGCGGAGTAAACAGGGCAAGCGAATCCCACCGGTTCGACCACGCTGCTCCCACCGAATCGGCGTCCTCGAGAATCAGGAACCGAAGGCCTTGACGTGCCAGACAGAACCCCATCGCCAGTCCAGCCTGGCCCGCGCCGACCACGATGACGTCGACATGCTCATCAGCGACGACATCGCGCCGCTGAACGCTCGCTTCCCGATCGGATGGTTCGGGCAACTCGGGGGTGCTTTCGCTGCTCATGCCGAACCTGCTCGCCACGAGATCTGCTTGCCCGTGACTGACTTGAGCAGACCTGGGCTGCTGCTCTCTCCGTCAGGAGCAGACGACGTCCGTACCGGGTGTGCTTTGCCACGCTGAGCGCGGACTCTGAGCGTTTGAAGTACGGAGGGGAACAGCAGTGCCAGGGCCGTCCCGACCAGGATGCCTTCCACCACGTCGGACAGCCAGTGCGCATTCAAATACACACGCGACATCGCCATCAGCAGGACGAACACGATGGCCCTTATTTCCCAACGCGTGCGCGCGGAGCCCGGGGGGAGCAGGACGATGACGATCCCTACCGCTGTCACGACCGCAGCAACAGCGTGGCCGGACGGGAAGGAGTAGCCAGTGGTCGCGAAGAGTGGGTCCGGCGGTCTGGGCCGTGCATACGCATTCTTCATGACCCCGAGAACCACTTCTGAAGTCACGACCGCTAGAACGAAGGCGAGCAGCTGAATCCACATGCGGCGCCACGCCAACAACAGGATGACAGCCACTCGTAGTGGCCAGTTGACATACGCGCTTCCGGTGAGAGCTAGAACTTTTGCCGCCCAGATCAGAGGCGGTGGCTGGAAGCGGTTGGACAGGTCATAGACCCAGTCGTCGACGACCTGCACACGGTCGAGGGTGGCTGGCACAGCCACGAGAACGCCGAGAAGAATCGCAAGCACGAGAGCGATTAACGCGAGGGCCATTCCTCGCCGATGGTTCACCAGCACGAGTCGGTTCCCATCACGCTGCGTCCGGTACTAGTTCAGTACGCGGCGCCGTTCCCTGAGGTCTGCGCCACGAACGGTTACGACGCCAGAAGATGTAAGTCCCCAGACCCACGGGGATGGGGAGGACATATGTCAAGGCGCGGAACACCAGCACAGCGGCTGCAACCTCCGCTCGGGGACCACCGGCCGCAGCGAGACCTGCAATGAGCGCGAACTCGACGACACCGACACCACCGGGTGTGAACGGGATTGCTGTTAGCAACCGGGCGAAGCTGAAAACGAGCAGCACTTGTGCCCAGCCGACGTCTGCCTCGGAGACGCCGACGTAGCGCAAGGTCATGAGCAGGATGAGCCACAGGGACAGGTGACTCACCAGCGTCGCAAGCGTCAGCCAATGCCAACGTGCCCGGAGCAACGTGATCGTGCGAGCGCGGAATTTGGTGGTTGCAATCTCCCAACCCTGCACTGGTGGTCGACCGAAGATGCCTCGCAGACGCGACGCCACTCGTCCCGCCCGGATCCCGATCGTCCGGGCGCCCTGCTCGCTACGCAGCAGGAGCGCGAACATCGTGACGGCGAACACAAGACCGCCGATCCCGGCCAACGCGGCAAGGATGCGTCCCCCTCCCGGTCCACCCTGGATTGCCACGATCGCAACAGCCAGAATCGGGAGCCCGAGCTTCGCGAAGTTGTTCCAGACCCCGCTAAGAAGTAGTGACACCGAACCGCGGGAACGCGAGAACCCCCATGACGAGTACATCGAGTAGCTCATCGCGATTCCGACTGCACCGCCGCCGGGAACAGTGTTCGACACTGCTGTTGACGACTCTGTTACGACGAACGCCTGGCGGTAGGTCAGCCCGGGCATTGTCGTAACCATCACGAACGTGTAAGTGATGAGGTTCCAGATTGTGGCGATGCCCAGAGTCACCAGTTCGAATGTGCTCATTGAGTCGATGGACGTCTTGATATCGGCGACACTCGTGAACTGCGGCAGGAAGTACCAGGTCACTGCGATAACAAGACCGATGGAGAAGACGGCCGACGCCACCTGCTTCCCACGACTCATGGTGACTCCCTACTCGGTGGGGTCCAAAGACAACTGACCGTTGCTGTGTTCGCTCACTTGTGTCGCCAAATCTGCTCTGCTGACGAAACCGAGCGCGTTGGAGATTTCGGTTACTGGTTCTGCGTGGCTCGCACCTTGGAGGTCGAAGGTGTAGACAACGCAACCTCCCGAGAACGTGTACATGCGTTCGCCACCGAATCCTGACGTCACCCGGCTGACTCGCTCATAGCGTTCGGTGTCTGGTTGGTCGCTGACCACCCGTGACGCACCGTCTACTGAGCAGCTCGGCCGCAGCGACACCACGAGAGCTGCCACGCCTTCTCGGTCGGAGTCGAACGCGAACTCGGCCCAGCCATTGCGCGCGTCCAACTCGTTGAACGTCCATCCGACCGGCACCGAGCGGACGCACGGGAGAAGCTGAGCCGTCGGCACTGCCTGGGCCATCAGTACCAGGGCGCTGTTCGGGACCCGAGGTGTCTCGGTGCACTCAGGGATGCCCTCGATGTTCTGCTGCAGCGAGCAAGCAGATAGCGAAGTGGCCGTGGCGACCAAGACCACGATCACCGCCACGAACAGACGAATGGAACGTCGCCCGATCACAGCGGGCTCCCGAGAAGCGGAATCGCGATGGTAAGACCGAGAGCGAAGACCAGTGCGGCACATACGAGCAGACCGACCCGGCGCCAACTCCACCGCTGAATTCGGATCGGTTTTGGCTTGGTCGGCGGGAGATTGCGGAACTCCTCATGCAACCGTCGACCCTGCTGCCGCATCATCCGCCGAAGCTGCGTCGGCATCGTGATGCCACGAGTGGCGGCAAACGCTTCGGCGATCTCGTCCTCGGTGAAGACGTTAAGTGCACGGGCGTAAACACGCTGGACGTCGGTGCGCAGAGCAAGGACGAGCATCATGTTCGCCAGGTCGACCGCCTGACGCCACGGGCTTGGGCGAACCTCTGCGAACGCGGAGTCGATCAGGAGCATCCGGTCACGGCGCACTAACAGGTTGGCCGGCTTGATGTCGCGGTGTGCGAGGCCGGCGTCCCAAAGCTGACGGACGACGTGTAGCCCCTGGTCGATGATGGCGTCGTCGACCTCTGAGTCACCGATCTCGCGCGCGCCGTCGAAGAACTGCGTTACGAGCAGGTACTCGCGCTCGGGTGTGATCTCGACGATCCCGTAGGGCTCCGGTACGGGTAGGTGCGCGCTGTGAAGCAGGCGGAGCAGGTAGTCCTCGTACTGCACGAGCCGTCGCACGGTGTTGAACGCTGACTCGTCTTCCAGCCGTCCGTAAAGCATCGTTCGGCCAAGCTTGTACCACCGGTCCGAGCGCAGGTGAGTCGCGGCGTACAGCTTGCAGAACACGAAGGACTCGGGGTCGCCCTCGAGCGTGACGCGCAGCGGAGTCGAACCACCGGACCCCTCGAGCCCGAACGGCTGAACGTCGATGGCGATTAGCCCGAGCTGGTCCTTAAGCGCCTGCCGGATTGCGACACCGCGCTCACCGGTGACATCCAGATGTGCCTTACGGCCGCGGTGGTACGTCACCGGGAAGACGTCGTTCGGCGCGAACAGGCGGAACATGGCGAGCGGGACCGCGATCCCAATGATCAGACCGAAGAGCACGTCTGTGGGACCGTCCTGGGCGAGGTACATCCGGGAGAACGCCACGAGCGCGAAGAGAACAGCTGCGATTCCCTTGCCGACCTGCCTTGGGTGTCCCGCTGGCACGAGTGCGTACAGAATGTTCACGATCGTCGCCGCGAACACGGCCATGGGCACTGACGGCATCGCGAAGCCATGCCATGAACCAATGATCTCAATGTCAAGCGGACGTGGCCGTTGGATCACAAGGGCGCCGGCGACGGCGAGGTTGGAGATGATGAGCATGGCGACGACCCACACGAGCAGGTGACGCCAGCGGCGCCAGATGATGAGGATCGCCAAGCTGATCCACCACGCGAGCAAGAGCGCCGTTGAGCTGGCCAGCCAGCCGACAGTACGCATCACGTGCGTGCCTAGCGATGTACGTAAGTCAGCCAACCACTCAAGTAGCTGGTGGTCGATCAGGTCAATCGTGACGCCTGTCCGACTCGTAGTCGCCACGATGCCGCCGAACAAAACGACAACCACGGCAAGTGTGAGCCAGTACTTGCCCGACTTGTTCAGTTTGCGCGGCAATGGCGGGGGTTCGCCTGATGGCCGACGATGCGGAAGTGTGCGCGCCAAACTGGGCGGTGCGGACGCATCCGCTGCCCGGACCCCCGGAATCGAGTTCATGAGCCACCGACCTGGACTTGGTGGTCAGTACCTTGGCATCCTAGGGATCTGAAGGACGACGGCCAAGACTTCTACGGTGGCAATGACAATCCCTCAAGGAATTGCTGGTTTCGCTGGCACGACACGCTTGCCGCGTCTCGTTGTGGCCGGGTTGGGCTTGGCGCTGCTGTCGGCGGGATGTGCGACCGAGCCCTCCTCCGCGCCGTCGCCGTCTCCGTCGGCGTCCGAGGGCGTGGTCAGGATTGCCTCCTACGACTTCAGCGAGAACCTCATCCTCGCCGAGATCTACACTCAGGCACTACGCCAGGCGGGCATACCCGTCGAGCTGGTCCCTAACCTCGGCACGCGAGAGGTGATACAGCCAGCGCTTGAGCAAGGCCAGATCGACTTCGTCGTCGATTACCTCGGGAGTGCGCTTGAGGCTGTTGATGCAAGCAACCCCGCAGCACACAGCTCTTTGGGACACGCGCGGGCGGAACTCCAGAGAGTTATGGCCGATAGGGGTGTCACGGTGCTTGCTGCGGCCGATGCGCAGGACCAGAACGGTTTCGCGGTGACTCGACGAACGGCGCAAACACTGTCGTCACCGACGATCAGCGCGCTATCGCCCACTGCCTCTTCGATGGTTCTCGGAGCGCCGCCCGAGTGCGCGGACCGTCCCTACTGCCTCCAGGGCTTGGAATCGTTGTACGGACTGAACTTCGCGCGCCTCGACGTGATTGACACCAGAGCCGCCACCGCAACCGCGCTGCAAACGGGCGAGATCGACGTTGGCCTTCTCGAGACCACCGACGCTCGCCTGGCAGACGGTCGGTTCGTGCTGCTCAAGGATGACATGGGGCTGCAACCGCGCGAGAACGTCATCCCGTTAGTGAGGCAGCCTATCGTCGACGAGTACGGGACAAAGCTGACAGACGCGGTTGCCGCGGTGACGTCGCGCCTCACGACCGCCGTTCTCGTCGAATTGAACCGTCGTGTCGAAGTCGACGGCAGGACTCCGGCCGAAGTCGCCAGTGAATGGCTGAGCAACTAGCAGTCGCTACGGTTGCGGCGCAACCCCGTGATTCAGATCCGATGACTGGTTCGCCTGCGACGCATCACGTCTAGTCATTGAAGCAACGCGTATCGTGACAGCGCTGGACCATTGAGTCCGCCATGCGCGGATCCAGTAGCGGTGCACCCGCACGGTGGACCACGGTGGAGGCTGCCAATCTCATTGGGGGGATTTATGCCATCGTCACGTGTCCTCGCTACGGCGTTGCTTGCCATTGTGTGCACCGCAGGAGCCCAGGCAACTGCAACTCCGGCGATGGCTACCAGCCCGCAGTCGAGAGTCACGGGTGTGGTTCGCACCGCAGATGGGACACCCATAGCAGGTATTCGGGTGCATCTCGGGCGTAAGCGCTGGGTGACCACTGACGCATCTGGCACCTACGGTCAGTGGGTCGCCACTGGCCGCACGGTGAGGGTGACTGTCGCCCGCGCTCGCCGTATGCCGGCCAATGAACTTCCTCAAGCCTTCGAGGTGAGTTGGCAAGGGCTTACCGTCACCCAGGACACAACCGTCGACCTCACGCTCCCGCCGACCGTTCAGCAGACATTCACTGTTCTCAATGGTGACGGCGCGGCCGTCAGCTACGGCCGGGTCAGAGACTGTTACGACTGCGCATACAACCGCGCACCTCGAGGTGGGCTTGCCACCGGATTGGGAACAGCAAAAGTCCATCAGCGAATCAACACGGTCAGCTCTGGCGAGAGCACCTGGGTGTTCAACGACCCACGATACGAAGGTCTGTGGGCCGAGGGAGCTTTGGCACTTCCTGAGGGGTGGGGCAATACCGACCTCCGTCGCGAGTTGCGGCCGATGGCGATTGGCGTCGACCATCCCATTCGAGTGCGTCTCCCTCAGACGGGGGTCGTTAGCGGCGCGATTCGATCCGTATCTGGAGAGGCGCAGCAGGCCGACCTGTACACAAGGTCTCTGGCAGGGCAAGCGGCAACGACCACGGACTCAAGCGGTTCCTTCAATATGGTTGTCCCCCTTGGCGACAACGATCTGACGATCCGGGGACAGGCTCCGAACGATGGACATTGGGCATCGTGGTACTTGGATTCAACGATCAATGTCAATGAGCACACGCGGCTCCCGGTGCGGCTCTCTGGGTGGCAGACAACACAGTTTGAGGTGAACGACTCCGACGGTGTCCCCATCCTCGAGGCGGGTATTCAGGGCGGATCGAACGCGGTCGGCTGGATCGGCACCACATCCGTGATGGTGAGCAGCAGTTTTGAAACGTACACAGACGATCAG
>DATKIY010000105.1:0-3852 GCA_035543875.1 Actinomycetes bacterium
TGGTGACGTGGTCGCAGCGCGGGTTGACCCGACTTCGTGAGCCTCCTGCTCATTGCGCACGGCTCCCCTGATCTCCGTCATTCAACATCTATGCAGTCACTTGCGACAACCGTGCAAAGCCAGTCGCACCTAGCCACATCCGTCGCGTTTCTCGAACACAACGAGCCAACGGTGGTCGACGCCGTGAGACTACCCACCGCTGACAGGACGAACCAGCCACTGCATGTGCTCGGATTGTTCCTGTCGAGCGGGTACCACGCCACGGTGGATGTGCCACACCTTGTCGCGGCTACGACGCAGTACACCCAGGTTGTCGACCATGGCAGTGTCGGTATGGGGCCTTGGCTACTTCCAGCCTTGGAAAGAAATCTTGCCGAAGCCGGACTCGACCTTTCCCAACCTCGAACTGGTGTAGTTCTCGTGGCCGCAGGTTCAAGCAACGCAGAGGCTCGCGAGGAGACAGCCGAGCTCGCGGCCGCGTGGCGATACGTACGCGGCATCAGCGTGCAGCCAGCTTATGCCTCGGGCCAGGGGCCGACGGTTCCCGAGGCTCTCGAGGCTTTGGCGCTCGAAGGCTGCCAGCGATCCGCGGTGTCCACGCTCATGCTTGCGCCTGGAGTGCTTACCGATCGCGTCACGGAGTCGGCCCGGGCCGCCGGCGTCCCCGTGGCAGCGCCACTGGCGTCCGCACCGGAGGTTGCGCAGCAAATCGTGGAACTGGTCACAACCACGAAGTAGCGGTGCCTCTCTGTTCCCCCACGGCTCCTAGTCTCGCAATCATCAACTTTGGTCATATCGCGACATCTGTTGTCGTTTTAGGTCCACAACCGCCAACCAAAATGAAAGGCTAGGCAGATGGAGATTAACGGCTTCCTGTCTGGCTTGTTCGCCGCCGTTGTCATTGGGGCCATCGCGCGGCTGCTCGTGCGCGGATATCAGCCCATTGGTTGCATTGTCACCGTGCTGATTGGTCTCGTCGGCGCTGGCGTTGGACTGTGGATCGGTGACCTCGCCGACTGGGGATTCTGGTTGACCTTTGCTACACAGATCGTGATCGGCGCCCTGCTCGTGCTGCCCTTCTCGTTAGGTACGCGCGACCGGTTCTGAATTCACCAGGGACACCAGCCGGGAAATAGCGCGGAAGTATTTCTTGCGATAGCCACCTTCCAGAAGTTCGACGGTGAACACCTCGTCAACCGGGCTTCCGGACGCCATCACGGACACGCTTCGGTCATAAAGTCGATCTACTAACACTACGAAACGAAGCGCGACCGCCTGATCGTCGATGGGGCGGACCCCTCGCAGGCATGCCAGGTCGATGCCCTGAACGAGCGAGCCGTAGGCACTGGGGTGGACGGCCGTCAGGTGCGCCAGCAACGCGCCGAAATCGTCAAGGCTTGCCTTCGAGCCGAGTTCTTTGGCTGCCAGCTCCAGATCGCTAGTGGAGCTCGGCTTTGGGGCGTCAGCTGCGCCGCGATGTCGATAGTCGTCTCCGTCAATGCGGTAGACATCAAAGTGTGCGGCGAGACCCTGAATCTCCCGCAGAAAGTCGTCGGCCGCGAAGCGACCTTCGCCCAGCCGGTCCGGCAGCGTGTTTGACGTGGCAGCAAGACTGACTCCGCGGTCGGTCAGCCGAGACAGCAGGCTCGACATCAGCACGGTGTCTCCTGGGTCATCCAGTTCAAACTCATCAATGCACAGCAGCCGATTGTCCGCCAGCGCCTCGATCGTGTTCTCGTAGCCCAGCGCTCCCACCAAGTGGGTGAGCTCCACAAAAGTGCAGAACGTCTTGGGTTCGGGGACCACATGCCAAAGGGACGCGAGTAGGTGCGTCTTGCCAACCCCAAATCCGCCGTCGAGGTAGACCCCGCAGCGCTGTTCGGGAGGAGCCGGCGCTCTCCGCCACCAGGAACGTCGCTGCACCATTGGGGCGGCTACCCGGGCCGCGAATGACCGCAGGGCGGCGACAGCTGCCGACTGCGATGGCTCACGCGGGCTCGGTTGGTAGGTGTCGAGGGCCACCTCCGCAAACCGAGGCGGCGGCACCATGGCGCTCAGCAGCTGTCTGCGGTCCGGGCGCGGGGAGCGGTCGGTCAGTCGGCAGAAATCAGACATGATGGCTCAGCGTACGGCGCGGCATGCCACGATCAGGCCATGCGCTGCCTGCTCCCGAAGCCGTTCGAATCGGTCGATATTGACCAGCTCGCCTCGCTCTACGCGTACCCGGCCGACGGCGGTATCCGGGCCAACATGGTGACGACGCTGGATGGAGCCGTCTCGGCGAACGGAAAATCCGAGCCGATTTCCGGCCCACCGGACAAGTACATGTTTGGAGTCCTTCGCGCCCTAGCCGATGTTGTCGTCGTTGGAGCGGGAACGGCGCGCTCAGAAGGCTACGGCCCAGGACGAGAGCGCAACGAGTTCGCGCACCTGCGAGTGGCCGCAGGACAACAGACAGCTCCGGCAATCGCTGTTGTTACTCGGTCAGCCGAACTCGACCCATCGTCGTCACTATTTGTGGACGCCAAGGTACGAACCATCGTCATCACTTCGGAACAAGCTGACTCTGACCGACGCACGGCATTGTCAGAGGTCGCCGACGTCGAAATCTGTGGCGAACGCGAGGTTGACCTCGCCGAAGCACGTCGGCGACTTCACGCGCGAGGGCTAGGACGGATCTTGACCGAAGGCGGGCCGAGACTGCTCGGCGACTTCGCCGCTGCCGGACTGCTCGACGAACTAGCGCTTTCTATCTCACCGCTGATCGCCGGAGGCAACGCGGGACGCATCGTCCACGCGAGCACGGTGATTCTCGAACGCATGCGGTTGCGTACGCTGCTCGAGGCGGATCAATTTCTATTCTGCCTATACGAACGGAACAATGATCGGCAAACAGAATCACAAGTAGAAGCGGTCAACTCATGACGCTACCCATTCATCCCCCCATCGCACCCATGCTGTCTAAAGGTGTTGCATCAATTCCCGAGCCCGATTCCGTGCCAGGGGGACTGCATTTCGAACCCAAGTGGGACGGGTTTCGCTGCATCCTGTTCAAGGACGGCGATCAGGTCGAACTGTCAGGGCGTTCGGAATCCATCACGCGGTACTTCCCCGAGGTGGTAGACGCCGCTCGAAAACTTTTGCCAGATCGGATCGTGTTCGACGGCGAACTAGTGATCGCGGGTGATGATCACCTCGATTTCGATGCGCTTCAACAACGAATTCACCCAGCCGACTCTCGAGTGCAGATGCTCGCGAAGCAGACGCCAGCCTCGTACGTGGCATTCGACTGTCTGGCGCGCGACGACGAGTCACTACTCACCCACGCATTCCGTGACCGACGCAAAGTGCTCGAAGACGCACTCTCCTCCGTCCCCCCACCCTTTTACGCGACTCCCGTCACCACCGATCGAGCCACTGCCAGCCAATGGTTCTCCGTCTTTGAAGGCGCCGGCCTCGATGGGTTGGTCGCAAAGCCGTTAGCCGATCCTTATCAGCCCGGCAAACGTGCCCTGTTCAAAATCAAGCATGAGAGAACGGCCGACTGTGTCCTGGCCGGATACCGCATCCACAAGTCGGGTAACTCCGTTGGTTCGCTCCTGCTGGGCTTGTTTGACGCCGACGGAGTCCTTCATCACGTGGGTGTCGCATCCTCGTTCACCGCGGCGCGCCGCCGCGAGCTCATCGACGAGCTGGCCCCGCTGGTCACCGACCTCAGCGAGCATCCATGGAACCCCGGGACCGCCGACTCCGCACACGCGCGTCGGCCAGGGTCACTGAATCGGTGGAACGCGGGAAAGAACATGGAATTCGTCGCGCTCCGACCAGAGTGGGTCGTCGAGGTCGCATACG
>DATKIY010000106.1:0-12907 GCA_035543875.1 Actinomycetes bacterium
CGGCGGCTAGCTGGCAGCCACCTCACGTGTCCTATGGGTATACAAAGCCTGGACCACCTCCTTCCTCGTATGACACGACGGTACGACGGCTGGCCGCTGATCGCCAGTGAGTTAAGGGCAAGATGTCCTTCGTGTCCCGTCGCCTGGTAGTCGATTTGACGCCGCTGCGGGTAAGCGCGGACTACCGGCGCCTGTGGCTTGGCCTGTCGGTGGCGCAAATCGGTCAACAGATGACAACCATGGCCGTCGGCATTCAGGTCTACGACCTCACTGGTTCTAGCTTCTCAGTTGGGCTGGTTGGCGCAGCCGCATTTTTCCCACTGCTGTTGTTCGGTCTGTATGGCGGCTCGATTTCTGACAGGCATGACCGACGCAAGGTAGCGCTGGCTGCGTCGACTGGCCTGTGGATCTGCTCACTGGTGCTGGTAGCCCAGTCAATAGCCGATGTCGGACAAACCTGGCTGCTGTATCTGGTGGTTGGAGCCCAGTCCGCCTGCTTTGCTGTGAACAATCCTGCGCGTGCGGCGATTTTGCCGCGGCTGCTTGGTGCTGAGCTACTTCCGGCGGCGAACACTTTGACCACGGTTACGTGGAACGTTGGCTTTACCTTGGGGCCACTGCTGGGCGGGTTCATTATCTTCGCGAGCGGACTGCCCGCCGCCTATGCGATCGACGCTTTAACCTTCACAGCTGCGCTGTACGCCCTCTTTCGGCTGCCGCCGATCCCACCCGAGGCAGACGTACGAAAAGCTGGATGGTCAGCGGTATGGGAAGGGCTGCAGTTTCTTAGGACCCGGCGAAATTTGCTGATGACGTTTCTTCTCGACCTTTCTGCCATGGTGCTCGCCCAGCCCCGAGCGCTGTTTCCCGCGCTCGCTGCGACAACTTATGGCGGCGGTGCAAGGACTGTTGGGTACCTATCGGCGGCACCTGCTATCGGCGCTCTCATCGGTGCGCTGTTCTCCGGATGGCTCGGTCGGGTTCGGTGGCAAGGGCTCTATGTCGTCATCATGGTGTGCGCGTGGGGCGCATCAATCAGCCTCTTTGGTCTCAGCAACCTGTTGACGTGGGCCTTGTTCTTCTTGGCGCTCTCAGGTTCGGCAGACATGGTCAGCGCAGTGTTCAGATCAACCATCTTGCAAGTAGCAACTCCAGACGAACTCAGGGGACGGTTGCAGGGAGTCTTCATTGTTGTCGTCGCTGGTGGTCCGCGAATTGGTGATGTCGTTGCTGGTTCGGCGGCAACTGTCCTTGGCGAGCAGGTTGCCATCGTCGCCGGCGGTATGGCGTGCATCTCCGTTGCTTTGGCATTAGTTGCCTGGCATCGCGGGTTTATTCGGTACGACGCGCTGCATCCGGTGCCGTGAGCCACGCCGAGTGCTCGTTGGGCTGTCGCGCATGCCTGAGTAGGCCTAGCCTGAACGTGTGCACATTCCCTTCAATCCTTCAGCGGGTTCAAGCCTAGGCATCGAGTGGGAACTTGAGCTGGTTGATTTGCAGTCGCGCGAGCTAGCCAGTGCGGCGACCGACATCCTGAAGGAGATCTCGCCGGTTCCAGGTGAAGAGCATCCGAAAGCTAAGCACGAGCTTCTCGAATCGACCATTGAAATCATTACCGGTATTTGCTCGACCGTGTCTGAAGCTCGTGACGACTTAGCGGGAACCCTGAAGGAGGTACGCGAAGCAGCAGCTCGGCGCGGTCTTGGTGTCATGTGTTCTGGAACGCACCCGTTTACCGATTGGTCGACACAGAAAATCAGCCCGAATCCGCGCTACGCGGAGCTGGTTGAGAATATGCAGTGGCTTGCGCGGCGCATGCAGATCTTCGGAGTTCACGTGCACGTCGGTGTTCGGTCCCCGGACAAGGCAATCCCGATAAATAACGCGCTGATGGCTTACATTCCACATTTCCTTGCGTTGTCAGCGTCATCGCCGTACTGGGTGGGTACAGACACGGGGCTTGCGTCCGCACGTAGCAAAGTCTTCGAGGGACTTCCCACTGCAGGGCTCCCATACTCCCTCTCCGGATGGGATGCGTTCGAGGACTACATGGAGACGCTGATCTCGACGCAAACCATTCAGTCGATTCGCGAAGTCTGGTGGGACATTCGTCCGCACCCCAACTTTGGGACTGTGGAGCTTCGTATCTGCGACGGGCTGCCGACGCTCGATGAGATCACTGTCATTGCGGCGATGAGTCAGTCTCTTGTCGAATCCTTCGATCGCCAACTCGACAAGGGCTACACGCTGCCGCAACCCAAGATGTGGTTGGTTCGCGAGAACAAGTGGCGGGCGGCCCGCTATGGACTTGACGCCGAAATTGTTGTGGACGATCGCGGCAACACCATGCAGCCGGTTCGTGAGGCGATCCTAGAGCTTGCCGATGATCTGGCCCCGATCGCTCGCAAGATTGGCTGCGAAGAGGAGCTCGCACGGGTCGAGCAGCTTTTAGATGTGGGCGCCAGCTATCAGCGTCAGCGGGCGGTCGCTGCGGCTAACGACGGCGACCTGCGGGCAGTAGTGGACTCGTTGCTAGGCGAGATGGAGGAAGGCATCTTCCATTCGTAGACGTCAGTCGAGGTACGAGTAGAGCGCGTCTCTGACAACATCGTCCACGCTTCCACCGTCGACGCCGGCGCGCTTGCGCACTGCCTTCCGCAGCTTCTTGGGAACCCGCACCTCTAAGGGGACGGAGTCTTCGGCTTTCTTGCCTTTGCCCGACTTAAGGTCTCGTGCATCCTTGGCTGACTTCGCCGCTTTCGCGGCCTTTCTGGCCCGCAAGTCGCCTGGTTTGTAGTGGGCATTGTCAGCGGGCGCAACGGCAGCCACTGGCGCAACCGGCGCTGGGTGCAGGTGCTTTTCTGGCGTAGCACGCGGCGCCGCGGGATGAACGGAGCCGTCGGTGGCGCGACGGAGCGCGGGGCGAGGTTCGGGGGTGCGGCTCACTGGTGCTCCTAGTTTTCGTTCAGTGGACGGACCGCAAAGGTCCAGCTTCGAGGGAAACGCTTAACAGTCGATCGAGATAGCCATCCAGAATCCTCGAGACTTCGCGACCGGCTGGGCTTCGCCAATGTTGAACAGGTGTGCACGCGCCAGCTGCTTGCTGCACAACGGCGCGATCGGGCAGTGGAGGCTGCAACAGGAGATCGCCGTAGGCCAGCGCGAGTTCGGCCATGCGATAGCGATGCTCTGATGACGTGGGGCGAACCCGGTTAACGGCTATTCCTGCCACCTGTAGCCGGAGGTTGTACGAACGCACGACGTCGATCGACTCGAGTGCCTGCTGAGCACCCTGAAGGGCGAACAAACTAGGTTCGGTGACGACCAACGCGAGGTCGCTCGCCGTCAAAGCGTTACGAGTCAGTTCGCCGAGCGCCGGTGGAGTGTCAAGCAGCACCAGGTCGTACCCGTCGATTCCTTGCATAGTGATGCGCAGACGAACGTTGCCATCGCCTTCGGGTACGGCTCGGTGCTCAAGCGCTCGCTCACTGGCAACCAGTCCGATCCCGTCGCCCCACCCGCTCGGCACGACGGCTTGCGACAGGATGCCCGCCCGGCCGTCAGCAAGAACGTCGTTTGCGGTGAACTCAACCTTGGTTGGATCGAGTACGACGGTGGCATTGGCTTGCGGGTCTAGATCGACAACGAGCGTCCGCAACCCCCGGGCATGCGCGGCGCCAGCCAAACCCAAGGTGACCGACGTCTTCCCGACGCCGCCCTTGAGGCTCAAGACACTCACCACTCGCATGGGCCGCAGGGTACGTGGAGCGCCGACCGCTTGTTCGGGAAGTCCCGATGTCCGTGCGCCGAGCGAGTGACCCGATGACCACCCGGGGCTGCTGGCGTGGCTCGATCCTGCACACGTGCCCGGCCGACGAGTCGACGAGAACGTTTGTTCTAGTCCCGAAGCGCCAGCCGAGCCACCTGGCACCGCCCGATGATCGAAGGTCAGGGAGCGAGAAGTTCATCGAGGCGATCGAACCCCTCCGTCACCCCCTCCTCCATGCCGCTTGAGACCCATGCGTCGCGTTCCTCAAATGAGTCGACGAGTGATGTGGACGTGAGCCGGGTCCGTCCGTCGCCCAGGTCTTCAAAGACCAGCCGTTCGAGTGCCACGCCATCGGGCTGACCCTCGAAGGTGAGCGTCTGCACGATCAGCTCGGAGGGCCGGACCTCGTGAAAGCTGCCGTGAAAGCCAAACTCGTTCCCAGCGCTCGCTAGGACATAGCGGAAGGCGCCGCCGGTTTGGCAGTCGTATCGATCGATTTTCATTGTGTGACGCCGCGGGCCGAGCCATTGGGTGATCAGGTCGGGGTCGGTGTGTGCTCGAAAAACTTTGTTCGGCGCGGCGTCGAATTCGCGGATGATCCTGACGATGGGTACGTCTTTATCGGCTGTGACCTCTGTTTGATTTTGGTTTGTGCGGCTCACTTGGCTTCTCCTGTTCCCGGTTCGCCATTTCGGCGGGATGTGTAGCGGACTGCTCGGGTTCTGGCATCGAACGCAGCACCGTGTCGAGTCGTTGGTAGCGCTCCTGCGCCTGTCGGCGGTAACGATCGAGCCACTTGGTCATCAGGTCGAAGACTTCGGCTTCGAGATGAACCGGGCGGCGTTGTGCTTCGCGGCTCCGGCTGACGAGTCCGGCATCCTCCAGCACCCGCAGATGCTTTGAGACCGCCTGCACGGTCACGTCGTAGGGCGCGGCGAGCTCGTTAACCGTGGCATCTGCTCCCGCAAGCCTGGCGACCATGTCCCGTCGGGTTGGATCGGCAAGCGCTGAAAACACTTCCGAAAGGGGATCGGGCTGCACGCCAGCCTCCTCGATTTCAACCGATTGGTTGAATACAAGCTATCGACTTGCTGTCACAGTTGTCAACCACTTGGTTGAAGACCCACGTCAGCGTGTCCTGAGATCATGGACAGGTGCGAACTGACGCGATGCTGACGTACCCAGACCGTCTTCGTGGCACTTCGGTTTCCGCCCTGCTGGGGCGGACTGAGCTCCCTCAGGGGTACCGGCATGTTCGTGCGTCAACGCTCGTAGGTCATGGAGATGAGCGTTTTGTTCGCGCGTTCACGATGTTGCTTCAGTTCGACATGCACAGGGCGGCGGGGCTTCATGTGACTGCCAGCCGGGCGACGGCAGCGGTGGGTGTTCGGGTCAGGTTGCGACTTGGGGTCGGGCCGATAGCGATCGCCGCGCCGTGTGAAGTCGTAGCGGTGATTGACCGGGTCGACCAACGCGGCTTCGCCTACGGCACTCTGCCGGGACATCCTGAGTCGGGGGAGGAGGCATTCCTCGTTGAACGCCGCGTCGTGCCAGATTCCGTACCGGAGGTCTGGTTGCACATCGTGGCGTTCTCCGAGCCGGCAACCTGGTGGTCACGGCTGGCCTCGCCACTCAATCACCGAATGCAGGATGTCATCACTCGCCGCTACCACCGAGCACTGCGCGATTTCGCGCAGTGACTAGCCCGCCTTGATTTCCTGGTATCGAGCAAGTGCTTCCTTCCGTTCTTGCGCGTGGTCGACCACGCGCTGTGGATATGCGTGCTCGTAGCCATCGCTGGCTTTCCAGGGCTCGTGCGCAATTGGGCCCGACAGGTGTCGAAGCTCCGGCACATGCCTTCGCACGTAGTCGCCCTCTGGATCGAACCGCAGTCCTTGGGTTAGGGGGTTGAAGATGCGGTAGTAAGGGGCGGCGTCGGTGCCGCAGCCTGCCGTCCACTGCCACCCGTGTGAGTTTGAGGCGAGATCACCGTCGGATAGGTGTTGCATGAACCAGCGCGCGCCGACCTGCCATTCAAGGTGCAAGTCCTTGACTAGGAACGAAGCAACAATCATTCGGACTCTGTTGTGCATCCACCCCTCGGCGAGAAGTTGACGCATTCCGGCGTCGACAATCGGGTACCCGGTCCGGCCAGCACGCCACGCTGACAGCCGCGACTGTGCGACTGCGCCAGTGTCGTACCGCATGTTTGAGTACTCGACCCGCAGGTACTCGCGGGCGGAGCCGGGGCGGTGGTAGAGCACGTCAGCGTAGAACTCACGCCACGCTAACTCTTTTCGATAGCTGTCGTGAGACTTCGATGTGCCCAGATCATCGAGCAATGTCCTCGGGTGGATCTCGCCAAACTTCAGCGCTCCGGACATCCGCGAAGAGCCGGGAAGGTCGGGTCGGTCTCGATCCTGCGAGTAGCTGGCCAATCGAGTTGCGAGGAACTCGTCCCAGCGCCTGTGCGCAGCCATCTCACCGACGGCGGGCAATGAGGACATGTCGAAGACCGTCTCCAAACGGATAGCGTCCGCAATGGTCTGCCTCAAGACCACGAGACCTGTGGGCTCCGCAGCGGGCGCTGGCCAACTGTGAGTCATCCAAGCTTTGTAGTACGGGGTGTAGACCTGGTAAGGAGCGCCGTCCTGTTTGGTGACGCGCCCGGGTGCAACCGCATACGGGGAACCAGTTCGTCGAAGTTCGACTCCCAGCGACTCGAGCCTTCGCTCGACACTTGCGTCGCGAATCGTCCCGTACGGCCCGAAATCGGCAGCGATGTGAACAGTCTGAGCGTCGACGGCGCGTGATACGCCAGCCAGTACTCGCAGGGGGTCACCGCGCAGTACCACCAAGGCACCTTCAAGGGCGGTGCTCAGTTCACGTAGCGAGCTAGTTAGATAAGCCCGACGAGGCCGCCCTGCGGCGTCCCACAGTCGTGGATCGATGACAAAGACAGGTAATACACCCTCAGGGCCAGAGCGGATGGCCTCAAGCAATGCGGGGTTGTCCAGCAGGCGTAAATCTCGGCGAAACCACATCACCGAACGCTTCAACGTCACGGCTAACGACGATACGGCCGCAGAGGCGACCTCGCCTGGTGAGCAGGCAGTGCGCGTTTGAAGGCAGTGCGTGATCGCAGCGCCTTCCCCAGCCGCTGCGGGGGTTGCGGAGTCACGCCGTGCGCCAGAACAATGCAGCAGATGAGTAATAACGGGGCAGTAAGCAAGGCGTATGTCAACGGCACAATCTTCACGGCCGATCCCAATCGCGTGTGGGCGCATGCGTTTGGAGTGCGTGGGAATCAAATCGTGGCCGTGGGTTCGGACGACGAAGTCATTGCTGAGATGGGCAGTGACGCCGAGGTATGTGACCTCAACGCCACACTTGTCACGCCAGGCTTTGTTGACGGCCACTTTCACTTACTTATGACCGGAGAGGCACAGCTTCGCGTCGACCTGGTCCACGCGAAGAATGTGGCCGAGATTCAAACCCTTGTGAAAGCGCACGCTGAACGCCATCCGCATGCACCTTGGGTGTTGGGCAAGAGTTGGCTGTTCGAAGCTATTCCTGGACAGACACCCACCGCGACGATGCTCGATGAGGTGGTAGCTGACAGGCCGGTGCTGCTGGACGCCAATGACTACCACTCCGCTTGGGTCAACACGGCCGGTTTGCGTGCGCTCGGCGTAACAGCTGAAACGGCAGATCCTGCTGGCGGGCGTATTGATCGTGATGAGAACGGACACGCGACAGGATTCCTGGAAGAGACTGCGGCGGATCAGATTGCATGGGCTCATCTGGAGCACATCACAGACGACTCCCAGCGGCTGGATCACCTACGCGCCGCGATCGAAGGACTCAACTCGTCCGGAATCACCAGCGTCATCGACATGGGCTTGAATGCCGCAGCCTTGCGAGCCATGGTCGTGGCAGAAAGCGAAGGCTGGCTTGACGTGCGTGTCGTGGGCCACTGGCTGATGTCTCGCGAGGGCAGCACCGACGACCATCTAGCTCAGGTGGCGGAAGCGGCTCGGCTGTTCAAGGAACACCAGTCGGAACGTCTGCGCGTTACGGGAATCAAGTTCATCGTTGACGGGGTGATCGATGGCTGCACTGCGCATGTCAAGGAGCCCTACGCGAATGGAACTCTGGCAGCCCCAATCTGGGATTACGGAGCCTTGGCACCCGTCGTTGCCGCCGCCGATGCCGCTGGTCTGCAATGCGCGCTGCATGCCATTGGAGATGCCGCGGTTAAAACCGCACTTGACGTCATTGAGAATGCTTCGAGAGTGAACGAAAGTTCCGGCCGCCGTCATCGCATTGAACACATTGAGTACCTCGACGAGGCGGACGTCCCGAGGTTCGCGCAGTTGGGTGTGACGGCATCGATGCAGCCAGTTCACTGTGACCCTGCGATCCAAGCAAACTGGCGTCAGATGCTTGGGGAACCACGTGCCGCCCGCGGGTATCCGTCTCGGGAACTAGTCGATGCGGGTGCGCGAGTTGTACTGGGGACGGATGCGCCGACCGCTCCTTATGCGCCATTGCCGAACTTGTTTATCGCTACAACAAGGCGTTCTGCGTTCGACCCATCACTTCCAGCCAACGTGCCGGAATTCAGCCTGCCGCTCGACGATGCAATCGGCTATGCGACGGCAAACGCAGCCTGGTCTTGCTTCGCTGAGGGCGATCGCGGCCGCATCGCACCGGGGATGCTCGCAGACTTTGTGCTGATGGAACCGGACGTTCTCGCATCCGATCCCGAAGTCTTGCTTCGCGCCAAGATTCTGCTCACTGTGGTGGACGGAGTGCAGGTATACCGGGCGGAATGAGGTGGCCCAGTACGGTTGTTGCTAGGCCGAAGCCCCGGCCACCGACCGGTGATAGGAGACTTGGCCAAGTGAGCGACCTCATAGACACCACGGAGATGTACCTTCGTACTGTCTTTGAGTTGGAGGAAGAGGGAATCATCCCGCTTCGGGCGCGGATCGCGGAACGGCTTGAACAGTCAGGTCCCACGGTGAGCCAGACCGTCTCGCGCATGGAGCGTGACGGCCTCCTGACCGTCGAGGGCGATCGGCATCTTGAACTAACGACTCACGGCCGCGGGATGGCCATGCGCGTGATGCGTAAGCACCGCCTGGCTGAGTGCCTACTGGTCGACATCATTGGAATGCCGTGGGAGGAAGTTCACGCGGAAGCTTGCCGGTGGGAGCACGTTATGAGCGAGACGGTTGAGCGCCGCATCCTTGAGTTGTTGAAACATCCCACGCACTCACCGTTCGGAAACCCCATACCTGGCTTGGACGAGCTCGGTGACGCTGGTGTTGCCGACGAACTGAACTTGGTGGGCCTCGACGCAGTCGCCGGTCCAGATGCTCAACGCGTCACCGTTCGGCGGATCGGTGAGCCCATCCAGGACAACCACGAACTCATGACCACTCTGATCCGCGCCGGTGTTAGACCAGGGCAGGTCGTCAAGGTCACGATCTCCGAGGGCGGAGTCCTCGTGGGAAGTGGCATGGAATACGCGGAACTAGACCGAGCGACCGCGTCACACGTTTTTGTGTCTAACCGCTAGGCGAAGCAAGTAGCTGTGCTCTGGCCGCTTGCTGTTCATCTGCAGTAATGACTCCACGGGCCTGGAGGTCGTCCAACTCGGCAAGCCGCTGCTCGAGCGACTGTGCCGGCGCGAGGAGCCCGCTATGTGCAGCTTGGACGGCTAGCTGAGCCTCGGCAGCGAGGGGATCTAGTCCGCCGGCTTTAAGCGCTGCGCGCGAACGGGTTGCGCTCACGACTATGAAGACAACAACGGCAACGAACAGCACTGCGAACACTGCAACAAAAACGACCATCAGTACTTCGATAGGCTGAAAGTCGAGCATGTTTCCCCCTTTCTCGATGGGCTAAGCCCGTGTCAGTCCACAATCTGGTATCGAGCATCCCACAATGTTCCCGCCGACAAGTGAGGTTTACGCTGACGGGTCGTGACGGCTCTTTGGCATCCCTTTGCCGACATGGCAGACGTTCAGCGCGACGGGGAGTTCGTGTTGTCGGTTGGACGTGGACAGTTTGTGTTCGACGCTGCCGGCCGCAAGTACTTGGATATGACCGCGGGCCTGTGGTTCGCGAACGTCGGTCATGGCCGACGGGAGATCGCCGACGCAGTTGCCGAGCAGACCGCAAAGCTGGCCGCGTACTCGACCTTTGGTGACATGGCCAACGAACCAGTTCTCGCCTTGGCGGAGCGCGTGGCTGCTATCGCTCCGATGCCCGCAGCAAAGGTCTTCTTCACTTCCGGCGGCTCGGATGCCGTCGACACTGCCGTGAAGTTGGTCCGCCGGTACTGGAACTTGGTTGGCGAACCCGACCGGACAACGATCATTACGCGGGAACGGGCCTATCACGGTATGCATTGGGGTGGCACCGGCCTGTCTGGGATCGAGCCGAATCGGGCGGGCCACGGCGACTTTGGGGCCGATGCGGCGCACGCGCCATGGAATGACGCGTCGGCGTTAGCCGACTTGATTGATGAACGCGGCGCCAACAACGTTGCGGCATTCTTCTGTGAGCCAATCATCGGCGCCGGCGGTGTCTACAGTGCTGGTGCGGCGTATCTGACGAAAGCACGAGAGGTCTGTCGGGAACGTGGCGTTTTGTGGGTTAGCGACGAGGTCATCACGGGTTTTGGTCGAACGGGGGCATGGTTTGCCTCGACGCGGTTCGACCTCGATCCCGACCTCATGCTGACCGCGAAAGGCCTGACAAGCGGCTATGTACCCATGGGAGCGGTCATCGCGTCCACTCAGGTTGCCGCGCCCTTCTTCGCTCCCGGCGCCGGTGCATGGCGGCATGGATACACGTATTCGGGTCACGCAGTGGCGGCTGCTGCGGCGCTCGTAAACCTGGACATCATCGAGCGCGAAGGACTTGTCGATCGGGTCGCGGCCATGGAGACAGTTCTTGAACGGCAGCTGAAACCCTTGGTTGACCATCCGATGGTGACCGATGTCAGATCGGGTGTTGGACTGTTGGGTGCAGTGCAGCTTGACCCAGGTAGCTCAACCGCGACGGCGGGTCGGATCGCCCGCGTGCTCGCCGGGCTTCGTGATCGAGGGGTTCTGAGCAGAGGACTGGTCGACGGTTCGCTTCAGATCTCTCCGCCATTTGTTATCGAGGAATCTGACCTTGAATTCTTTGGCAAGCAGTGCGCGGGCGCAATGAGTGCGGTGCTTGCCGCGGAGCGGAATTCCTAGGCATACGGATACGCCTGGTGACAGGGCTGGCGGTGGTCTTACGCTCTCGTCATGGTCATGCGCAAAACGAACCTAATTGGCGGCTCCGGTGTAGACGGCGGATCAGCTCAGCCAAACGTGAATCCGAGCGATACCCGAGATGTGATTGCAGACTATGTTCACGCCGATCGTGCTGATGTCGAACACGCGATCAGCGCGGCAAGCGAGGCGGCGCCTCTGTGGGCCATGGCGAGTCCGCAGCTGCGAGCTGACGTGCTTCACCGAGCGGGTAACGAGATTGCGGCACGTGCAGATGAACTTGCAGACCTGTTGGCGCGCGAAGAGGGGAAGACACTGCCAGAGGCCCGCGGCGAGGTCATCCGGGCTTCGCAGGTCCTAACCTTCAATGCTGGCCAGGCCGTCCGGAACACAGGTGACCACATTGAGTCGGTGCGCCCAGGTGTCGAGGTTACGGTTTCCAGAGAGCCGCTCGGTGTGGTGGGCGTTATCACGCCGTGGAACTTTCCGATCGCAATTCCCGCCTGGAAGATTGCGCCGGCGCTTGCGTACGGAAACACAGTGGTGTTCAAACCTGCGGAACTGGTCCCCGGCTGCGCCTGGGAACTAGTCGACGCCCTTCGTCGCGCAGGCCTTCCCGACGGTGTTCTGAACCTCGTGATGGGTTCGGGACGAGAGATCGGGGACACGCTGACTGGTGCAGCCAACCTCGACGGAATCTCTTTCACCGGTTCCGTAGCGACAGGCGAGCGGATTCTTTCCTCCGCCCAACCTCAACGAACCCGAGTTCAACTGGAAATGGGCGGGAAGAACCCGCTGGTTGTCATGGACGACGCTGAGCTAGATCTCGCGGTCGAGGTTGCGCTCCAGGGTGCATTCGGTTCAACCGGTCAACGTTGCACAGCATCTTCCAGGCTGATTGTTCACGAGGGAGTTCATGACGAGTTCGTCGAATTGCTCTCCAAGCAGATGCAACAGTGGGTCGTTGACGATGCTAGAAAGCCAGGCACCTCCATGGGACCGGTTGTCGATAGTTCGCAGTTGGCGCAGGACGAAAAGTACCTGGGCATCGCTGCTTCGGAGGGTGGCACAGTGATCGGTGGGGATCGAATCGAGCGAGAGTCTCCCGGTCACTACCTTGCGCCAGCACTGATTGTCGACACCGGAAACCACATGACTATCAATCGTGAGGAAGTCTTCGGTCCCATAGCTGCGGTCATCAAGGTGGCTAGCTACGACGAGGCGCTCGCGACTGCCAACGATACCGAGTTCGGACTCTCGAGTGGGATCGTCACGACGTCGCTGGCGCGTGCTTCACACTTCAAACGTCACTCAACGGCTGGCATGGTGATGGTGAACGTTCCGACAGCAGGTGTCGACTACCACGTGCCGTTTGGTGGTCGCCGCGCTTCGTCCTACGGACCGAGAGAGCAGGGCGCCTATGCGCGGGAGTTCTTCACAGTTGTGAAGACTGCTTATACGGTCCCGGGCCAACCGGCCCAGTAAGCAAACGACTCAGCAGTGGATCCGCTGTTGAGTCTCGACTGTTGCTGTGAAGGGCGTGTTCGTTCCCGACTGGGCGAGCGCAAATACTCGCACTCGTACTGTTCGGTCCTGAACGTCCAGTCCGCCGCACTTCAAGGTCAGTGCGCTTTGGTGGCGTTCCGCCGGCTGTCCGACGAAACCCAGACTGCGCTTGTCCATCAAATGAAGCTTGCCCTTGTCTGAGACTTCAAAGAGCTTGGTTGTGAGAACGAGCCGCGGCCAACTCTTCGTACACTCGACAAAGCTCTTGGCGTCAACTGTTCCTGCCTCTTTGCCCGCAGCTGCATTCTTGACTTTGACCACGCAGTCAGCTTTGTCATTGTCGGGTTGGACC
>DATKIY010000107.1:0-26585 GCA_035543875.1 Actinomycetes bacterium
CAAGAGATTGCCAGCGCCGAAGCCGAACTTAACGAGCTGCTCCGAGATTCCGGCGATGGCTCGGGTGATGACCAAGCCGACGCCGGCAGCAAGACGTTCGAGCGCGAGCACGAGATGTCAGTCGCTAACAACTCTCGCGACCTGCTCCTTCAAGTCGAGCATGCGCTGGTTCGAATCACCGACGGCAGTTACGGCACCTGTGAAAGCTGCGGCCAGCCCATCGGCAAGGCTCGGCTGCAGGTGTTCCCGCGCGCCACACTGTGCGTGGCATGCAAGCAACGCGAGGAACGTCGCTGAGCCAGCAACTGCCTCCACCCGTCGGCGAAGCGGGATCGGATGGCCCCCATGGCATGGGGACGCGGTCGACGAGGCTGGTTGTGCTCTTGTTTTCGGTTGCCGCGTTGGTTCTGCTACTCGACCAAGTCAGTAAGGCACTGGTCGTTGCGCACATGCCGGGGCGCACGCCCATTGAGCTCGTTGGCGAGTGGTTGCGGATCACCTACACGCGCAACCCTGGTGCTGCGTTCAGTGTCGGCGGTGGGTGGACGGCGCTGCTCAGCGTCATCGCCATTGGCGTTGTGGTGGTCATCATCCGGATCTCTTCGCGTCTTGCCTCTCTCCCCTGGGCGATCGCACTCGGCGGAATTCTGGGTGGCGCTCTCGGCAACCTTTCCGACCGAATGTTTAGGTCGCCGGGACCGTTTCGTGGTTACGTGGTCGACTGGCTACAACTGCCGAACTGGCCGGTCTTCAACATTGCGGATGCGTCAATCGTGTGCTCGGCTCTGCTCATGGTGTTGTTGTCGCTTCTTGGAATCTCATGGGATGGGTCCCGACCATCGAGCCAACGTCAGCCCAGTGAGTGACCGCGATGGGTGAACATCGCAGTTTGGCGGTACCGGAGGGTCTTGAAGGAGAGCGGGTAGACGCGGCAATTAGTCGGATGTTCGGGCTCTCGCGAACGCGTGCTGCCGATCTGATTGCGGAAGGGCAAGTGCAGCTCGGTGGAATTTCTCCGAGCAAGTCCGATCGTGTGCATGCGGGCGCGCAGCTAGACATCGAGCTGCCAGATGCGGCGACGCCGGCCAAGCGTGAAAGCGAGCCGGTGCCTGGGTTGACCGTCGTCTTCGACGACGACGCGATGGTGGTCGTCGACAAGCCGGTGGGCGTCGCATCACACCCAAGCCCAGGTTGGAACGGGCCGACCGTCATTGGCGGGCTTGAAGCAGCGGGCTACCGCATCTCCACGAGTGGGGCGGAAGAGCGTCAAGGAGTTGTGCACCGACTAGACGTTGGTACCAGTGGTCTGATGGTGGTCGCGAAGTCGGAGCGCGCTTACACAGTGCTCAAGCGGGCGTTCAAGGAGCGTTCGGTGGACAAGACGTACCACGCTGTCGTGCAGGGTCATCCAGATCCTTCGCGCGGAACCGTTGACGCCCCGATCGGTCGACATCCCCGTCACGACTGGCGGTGGGCCGTGACGGCCGATGGCAAAGAGAGCATCACTCATTACGAGACCCTCGAGGCGTTTGTCTCGGCGAGCTTGTTGGAGATCGCGCTGGAAACGGGACGTACTCACCAGATTCGCGTTCACATGAGTGCCATCAAGCATCCGTGCGTTGGAGACCTGACATATGGCGCGGATCCGAGTCTGGCTTCCCGACTCGGACTAGAGCGACAGTGGTTGCACGCACGCCGACTCGCATTCGCTCACCCGAACACGGGGGAGCGCATGACTTTTGAGTCGACCTACCCCAGTGACTTGCAGCGCTCTCTTGAGTTGCTCGCCAATCCGGTGTAGGTCTCGGTTGGCTGCGAGCTAGTTCGCTGACCCTCGACGAGACAGCCGGACTGCCAGGAACACGCCGGCCGCCAGGGCTGCCAGGGGCACAACAATGAAGATGATGCCGAGGAATCCCATTCTCATCACAGCTCCAGTTTGCTAACGGTCACGAATACCAAAAACCGAACGAACGGACAGGCGGTCACAGGAAGGCCAGCAGCAATGACAACGTCAGTAGCACCATCGGTGCGATCAGCAGAGATGCAACTACTTTCTCGCCGACGGTCCACCGCGGCGACATCCAGGCGCAGAACACGCCGGCAAGGGGACCCACCACCGGAGCGACAAAGCCACCGACAATCAGCAGCACCACTGCCATGACCTCGAGCACACCCCATGGCGACTGTGCGGTAGGGGCTACGACACCTTGCGGCAGCGGCTGCGGTAGTTGGGAGAGATGACTAGGTTGGTTTAGCGGATCCTCTTGCTCGGCAGCGCGCACAATCTCGCTGGGCTCACCAAGGCGTTCCAAAATGGTGCGGACGGAGGCTTGGGAGTAGCCGTCGCGCTCGCAAGCACTGTCGACGTGTTCTCGGATCTGCAGCACGAGTTCAGCGCGCTGCTCGGCAGGCAGTCGATCGGCTGCCCGCTCGAGATTTCCCAAGTAGTCGTCCACGATTTGTTCGGCAACGCGATTTCGGTCGCCTGTCATCGTCATGTCAGTCCTTTCGAAAGCAGCACGTCCACACTGTCGCGAAACTGGGTCCACTCGTCGTTAAACACGGCAAGCGCACGTCGTCCGCTCGCGGTCGCCGAGTAATAGCGACGAGGGGGACCTGATGCGGATTCTCGCCACTCGGTGGTGACCAGTCCTTCTCGCCGCAGCCTCGACAGCAACGGATAAAGCGTTCCTTCGCTCGTCACCAGACCTTCTACCGAGCTCAGGCCCTGGACGAGGTCAAACGCATACGACTGCCCTTCGCACAACAGCGCCAGGACGCAGTACTCGAGCGTCCCCCGGCGCAGCTGGGTGAGCGTGTTGCGAACATCACTCGGTTCCATGCCAGACAAGGTACCTGGCTGCGCCCTGGCTGTCAGCCGTTTTGCTCGTTTGGTTCCAGTCCGACCACAGGTCGCTGATCGAGGCCAACCGGGGTTGGATGGCGAGGTGGCGCCTGCCGAGACCGATCAACCCATCGCCCGGGCATCCGGGACCTTCGTCCTTGGTCCTAATCCTGGACCGAATCTTGGACCGAATCCTGGAAACCACCTGCTGGTTCACCGGCTCGGATACGGCGCCATGCAGATCACCGGCGATGGGATCTGGGGACCGCCCGCCGACCCCGATAACGCCATTGCGGTGCTGCGTAAGGCGGTGGAGCTCGGCGTCGACTTCATAGACACAGCAGACTCGTATGGGCCTGCGGTGAGCGAGGAACTGATCGCCAGGGCCCTGTATCCGTACGACGGAGTCGTCATCGCGACAAAGGCTGGCCTCACTCGTACCGGGCCGGGATCCTGGCATGCGGTTGGTCTCCCGGAGTACCTGAAGCAGCAGTGCGAAATGAGCTTGCGTCGCCTCCAGCTGGAACGGATCGAGTTGTTTCAGCTTCACCGGATCGACAAGCGCGTGCCACTCGCCGATCAGCTGGGTGCCCTCGTGACGCTGCAGGCGGAGGGGAAGATCGGCAAGATCGGAATCTCCGAGGTGACGGTGTCGCAGCTGCGGGCGGCACAGCAGATCACGCCGATTGCAACGGTCCAAAACTTGTTCAACCTTTCCAACCGGGCTAGCGAGCCGCTCCTGGATGTCTGTGAGGCTGAAGGCATCGGGTTCATTCCGTGGTTTCCGGTGGCCACGGGCAGGCTGGCGGTTGCCGGCGGGCCGCTGGACCACATGGTGGCCGAAACTGGCCACTCGCCGGCCCAGCTGGCGCTGGCCTGGCTTTTGGCGCGTTCCGGCGTGATGCTGCCGATCCCGGGAACGAAGACACTCGCCCATCTTGAGGAGAACTGCCGGGCGGCCGCAGTGTCCTTGGAGCCGGAGATCGTCTCCCGGCTTGATGCCCTCGCCGTACCAGGCAGCGACCCTGAGCGCACCGGCACGTCCTGAGCCGAAGTGGCAGTCCCGGCGACTACAGTGGCGGCGCCGCTTCTTCCCCCGGCGCTCCAGCTGTCCGTATTCGATCTTTAAGGGTGGCGCCGCCCATGGCTGACTCGTTTGTGCACCTCCATGTGCACACCGAGTACTCCATGCTCGATGGCGCCGCCCGCATCGGCGAGCTCATGGATGCTGCCGTCGAACACTCCATGCCAGCGATCGCTATGACCGACCACGGGAACGTGTTCGGCGCCTATGACTTCTACGCCAAGGCCCGCGCGCGGGGGATCAAACCGATCATCGGCATCGAGGCCTACCTCACTCCCGGCACGGATCGACGCGATCGAACCCGCGTCAAGTGGGGCAACGGGGGAGAAGATGACGTGTCAGGCGGCGGTGCCTACACGCATATGACCATGCTTGCCGAGAACACAGTTGGCATGCACAACCTGTTTCGGCTAGCGAGCCTTGCCAGCATGGAGGGCTTCTACTTCAAGCCCCGCATGGACCGCGAGCTGCTTCAGACCTACGCGCAAGGCCTCATCGCGACGACCGGCTGTGCGTCCGGTGAGATCTCGACTCTGCTTCGGATTGGTCGATTTGATGACGCAGTCCAGGCAGCCTCCGACTTTCGAGACATCTTCGGCGTCGACAACTACTTCTGCGAGCTGATGGACCACGGCATCGACATCGAACGACGGGCGCAAGACGACCTGCTACGTCTGGCCAAGAAACTCGACCTACCCCTCGTTGCCACGAACGACCTTCACTACACCCGCAAAGAAGATGCGGAGGCACACGCCGCTTTGTTGTGCGTGCAGTCAGGGTCCACGTTGGCTGACCCGAACCGCTTCAAGTTCGGCGCCGACGACTTCTACGTCAAGACAGCGGCAGAGATGCGAGAGGTCTGGCGCGACTTTCCGGTCGCCTGCGACAACACGCTGCTCATTGCAGAGCGATGCGAGGTCGAGTTCAACGAAGACGCCAACCTCATGCCGCGCTTCGACGTTCCCGATGGCGAGTCCGAAGAGTCCTGGTTCGTCAAAGAGATTGAGCTAGGACTGCACCGCCGATACCCGCAGGGCATATCCGACGAGGTTCGCGAGCGAGCCAACTTCGAGGCAGGCGTCATTCTGCAGATGGGTTTCCCCAGCTACTTCCTGGTTGTGGCGGACTTCATTGGCTGGGCGAAGCTGCAAGGCATCCGCGTTGGCCCTGGGCGAGGATCAGCTGCTGGATCCATCGTCGCTTATGCCCTCGGCATCACCGACCTCGATCCACTCAAGCACGGGTTGCTGTTTGAGCGCTTCCTGAACCCAGAGCGGGTGTCGATGCCCGACATCGACATCGACTTCGACGAACGACGACGCTCTGATGTTATCCGCTACGTCACGGAAAAGTACGGCGAAGAGCGCGTAGCACAGATCGTCACCTACGGCACGATCAAGGCTAAGCAAGCAATCAGGGACGCATCGAGGGTTCTTGGCTATCCGTACGCGCTCGGCGATCGGCTGACCAAAGCCATGCCGCCCTCGGTGATGGGCAAAGACATCACCCTTGGTGGCATCTTCGACAGCACGGACAAGCGATACTCCGAAGCCAGTGAGTTCCGGTCCCTCTACGAGTCAGAGCACGACGTCAAGCGGGTCGTCGACACCGCACGCGGACTGGAGAATCTCAAGCGTCAGTGGGGTGTGCACGCGGCCGGCGTCATCATGTCGAGTGAGCCGCTCATCGATCACGTGCCGGTCATGCGCCGCGACCAAGATGGCGCTGTCATCACCCAGTTCGACTACCCGACGTGCGAAAAGCTTGGGCTACTCAAGATGGACTTCCTTGGGCTGCGCAACCTCACCGTGCTAGACGACTCATTGGACAACATTTCGTCCAACCGAGGCGAGACCATCGTGTTGGAAGAGCTGGGACTCGATGACGCGGCAGCGTATGAGCTGCTGTCGCGCGGCGACACCCTCGGAGTCTTTCAGCTCGACGGCGGGCCAATGCGAGCGCTGCTGCGCGCCATGTCTCCTGACAACTTCAAAGACATTTCCGCCGTGTTGGCGTTGTACCGCCCCGGCCCCATGGGTGCGAACGCCCACAACGACTACGCGGATCGCAAGAACGGCCGTAAGCCGATTACGGCGATTCACCGAGAGCTTGAGGCGCCACTTGCCGAGATTCTCGACGACACCTACGGCGTCATTGTCTACCAAGAGCAGGTCCTGGCGATCGCCCAAAAGGTGGCTGGGTACTCACTCGGGCAAGCCGACCTGCTCCGTCGGGCGATGGGTAAGAAGAAGAAGGAAGTCCTCGACAAGGAACTTGTTCCCTTCTCCCAAGGTATGCGTGATCGCGGCTTCTCCGACACCGCGATCAAAACGCTGTGGGACATCCTGGTTCCCTTCGCCGACTACGCGTTCAACAAAGCGCACACGGCTGGCTATGGCCTGGTGTCCTACTGGACGGCCTTCCTGAAGGCTAACTATCCAGCGGAGTACATGGCCGCACTGCTCACCTCGGTGCGTGACGACAAGGACAAGTCAGCGCTCTACCTTCACGAGTGTCGTCGCATGGGCATCAAAGTGCTGCCGCCTGACGTCAACGACTCCGACGCTGACTACACGCCACGAGGGTCAGACATCCGGTTCGGCTTGGCTGCCATCCGTAACGTTGGTGAGAACGTTGTCGGCGCCATCGTCGCAGCTCGTCGTAGCTCGGGACGGTTCGCAGACTTCCCCGACTTTCTCGCGAAGGTCGACCAGTCGGTCTGCAACAAACGTGTCATCGAGTCGCTGATCAAGGCTGGCGCATTCGACTCACTGGGTCACACCCGCCGTGGGCTAGTCGCGGTACATGCCGAAGCCATTGATGCGGTGCTTGAAACCAAACGTGCCGAAGCGATCGGCCAGTTCGACCTCTTCGGGACCAGCGACGACGCTGACACAGTTGGCTTTGGGGTTGAGCTGACGATCCCGGTTGGCGAATGGGACAAGACGACGTTGCTGGCTCACGAGCGGCAGATGCTGGGGCTCTACGTCAGCGACCATCCGCTGTTGGGCGTGGAACATGTGCTGGCGACCTCTGTTGACTGTTCGGTCGCGGAGGTCATGGCCGAAGGTGACCGTCCCGACGGAAGCATCCTCACGATCGGGGGGCTGGTCTCGGGCTTGACGAGGAAGGTGACCAAGCAGGGCAACGCGTGGGCGATTGCGACCGTAGAAGATTTGGAAGGTGCGATCGAGGTGATGTTCTTCCCCTCTGCGTACCAAGGCGTTGCTGCCCAGCTGCTGGAAGACCGAATCGTGATCGTCAGGGGGCGGTTGGACCGTCGCGAAGATGTACCGAAGCTGGTCGCGATGGAGATGACGATCCCCGATTTGGAGGTGCAGGAGCAGCGCGGTCCGGTGGTCATCAATCTTCCCGTCGCTCGGTGCGTACCGCCCGTGGTCGACCGGCTCAAGGAGGTCCTTGCCGCGCACCCAGGTGTCGTCGAGGTTCATCTCGCCTTGATGTCGGGTACTCAGACCACTGTGATGCGGTTGGACGATCGGCTACGCGTTCACCCCACCCCTGCGCTGTTCGGTGACATCAAGGCGCTACTGGGCCAAAGCAGCGTGGCTTAACGGATGTCGCGGTCCAGTCTGACCGACTGATGACCGATAATTGGTACTGGCCCAGCACTAGCCTGGTTCCAGCAGCCAACCGTAGCGGCTAGCGCCGCGCACGCCAGGGGAGATCGCCGTGACTGAGCCAGACGACCTAGGGACGACCCCACTCGGCGACGCAGAAATCCTCGACCAGTCCGGTCAGTCCACTCCCGCCATGCAAGACGGCGGTGGTCCAACCACGTCGGGCTCGAACCGTCGTCGCTGGCCCGTTGTTGCCGGAGCTGCAGCGGTCCTGGTGGTTGGCGGTGCGGGAATCGCGCTGGGAATGGCATTGAGCGGAGGTGGGACCCAGCCAGAGGAGCTGATGCCTGCCGATGCGGTGTTCTATGCCGACGTCGACTTTGACCCCGACGCTGGCCAAAAGGTCAACCTGGTGCGGTTGCTCAGCAAGTTTCCCGAGGTTGCGAACGAGCTGGGCGACCGAGGAGACATCAAGGCTTACCTGGTGGATCAACTCGTTTCAGGTGACTCCGAGTGGACCGCCGACGAAGTGACGTCTTGGCTGGGGGACCGTGCAGGTGTTGGCGTGTACTGGGACGAAGCCGCTGGACAACCCTCCATCGTCTTCGCGCTGGCTGTTACCGACGAAGACGCCGCCTCGGCCGCTTTGGGAGCGCACCTGGATGACGATGAGTGGACCATCGACCAGGGCTTCGTCGTCATGGTGGAGAGTCCGGGGCTGCCAGGCGCAGGCGACGAGCAGAGCGCCGCGGACATTGTCAGTCAAAGCGACCAGGCGTCGTTGGCCGACGACCCGGACTTCGTCGCGGCAACGCAGCCACTGGGGGCGGGAATAGCGTCGGTCTACGTCGACGGTGACCGAGCGCAAGAAGTGTTCCGGCAGCTGGCTCCCCTTGGTATGGGCACCGGCGGGATGATGGGGATGACAGGCAACCAGCTGGCCGGACAGGTAGCTGCGGTTGTGCGGGTAGAGCCATCAGCCATCGAACTAGTCGCGCGCAGTACCGAGGTGCAAGCTAGCGTTGCAACCGAAACCACTGAGCTCATGAACACGTTGCCCGACGGAACAGTGGCGGCGTTTGCCGTGGGCGGTGGTGGACAGGGGATCGCCGATCAATGGGATGCCTTTACCTCCGAACTTGACCAGCTAGGGCAGCTGGGTGGAATGGGCATGCCATCGTCGCCGGTCTACGACGACATGCAGCCTGCGTCGTATCCCTTAACCGGTACTTCCACTGTCAATTCGGCGAGCACGGAACAAGGCCGACAGGACGCACAAAGTCAGTTTGACCGGGTGATTGCCGAGCTTGAACGCCAGTACAACATTCGACTTCCCGATGACCTCGTCACTTTGTTTGGCGACGACCTCGTCGTCGCTGTCGACGGCGACGGGCTGATCAGCGCGTCGCCGAGTATGGGCCTGCGCTCGGTCACCGACCCGACGGATGCTGCTGATCTGGCCTCGCGGGTCCAGCCAGTGATCGACGACGTCACAGCTGGCTTTGGGATTGTGGTCGAACCCGTCGATGACGGCTTGGTCGTGGCCACCAACCGTGAGTATGCCGACCAGCTCGCGAGTGGTGACGGCAACCTAGCTTCCGATCCGGGCTTCCAGTCAGCGTTGCCCGACACGGCGAACGCGACCGCCGAGGCATGGATTGACATCGATGCGATCAGTGGTCTTGCCGACCTGTTCGATTCCTCGTCTTCACAGGTTTTGGATCCGCTGCAAGGCCTCGGAGTGGTGGCCGGGACCGACGATGACGGTGAGTTCTTCCGAGCGCGTTTGACCTTCGACGAATCTTCCGACAATTAATGACTAGCCAGGCCTGGACACAGGGCCAATCAGTCGGTTCAGCACCACCACCGCCGAGTACGTCAAAAGGTCGTCGCGTGGGTCGCGCTGTTCTGCCGGGAGCAGAGCTTGTCGGAATTGGCATCGCCGGTGGTGCAGTAATGGGACTGGTGTGGCTGTGGGTAACCCCAGCAATCTGGTACGAGGTACGGAGTAACGGCGCTTTCCCTGAACCAAGTGCCTCGGGTCGATGGTTCAGTGCGGACGGCTGGTTTCTGGTGCTGGGTATCGGCCTTGGGCTCGCTTTGGGCATTGCCGCGTGGTTCCTTGCGCGACGTCATCCGGTTGGCGCGCTGCTAGGGCTAACGATCGGCGGGCTGCTCGGTGCGGTAACGGCCTGGTTGATCGGGGGAGCGTTCGGTCCCCCGAACCCGCTCGATGTCGTGAGCTCGTTGGCAGTTGGTGACCGTCTGCAGGATGCGTTGGGGTTACGCGCATGGGCAGTGATCCTGGCTCCCGCGCTTGCGGGTGTTCTGACGTTTACCGTGTTGGCCGCGGCTGTTTCGCCACGTGACGCGGGTGAGACACTGGTTTCATGATCCCCCGCATCGACCTGAGTGGTAGCGCGCGCGCAAGTGTCGACCCACGCGAAGTGCTCCCCAGGGCGGCAATCGATGTAGCGGATGCGGTCGAGATTGTGCGCCCCTTGTGTGCCGATGTCAGGCTGCGTGGCGGAGTGGCAATCCGGGAGTTGACGAACCGTTTCGATGGTGTCGATGTTGCCACCGCCCGAGTACCTGCGGACGCACTTTCGTCGGCATTGGCAAATGTTGATCCCACGGTTCGAGCGGCCCTCGAAGAGGCAATCGTCCGAGCTCGCCGAGTGCACAACGCGCAATTACGCGACGAAGTTACGGTTGACGTCGTCCGCGGTGGCACCGTCACTGAGCGATGGTTACCCGTCCAACGCGTCGGCCTGTACGTCCCGGGTGGTTTGGTCGCCTATCCGAGCAGCGTCGTGATGAATGTTGTGCCTGCGCAGGTGGCCGGCGTCACGTCGCTGGCGCTCGCTTCGCCACCTCAAGCCGAGTTCGGGGGACTACCGCACCCGGCAATTCTTGCCGCGTGTGCGCTACTTGGAGTCGACGAGGTCTACTCCGTTGGCGGCGCGCAAGCCATCGCCATGTTCGCCTACGGCACTGATGAGTGTCGTCGCGTCGACCTGGTGACCGGGCCCGGGAACATCTACGTGGCAGCCGCGAAGCGGCTGCTCAAGGGCATCATTGGGATCGACTCCGAAGCTGGGCCAACCGAGATTGGCATTCTTGCGGACGACACCGCTGATCCCAGTTTTGTGGCGGCCGACCTGATTGCTCAAGCAGAGCACGATGCCAACGCTTCGTGCCTGCTCGTTTCAGACAGTCGTGGCCTCCTGGATGCGGTTGATGCCGCGCTTGAGGTGCAGGTGCCGGCTGCTCACCATCGTGAACGGGTTGAGACTGCGTTCACTAACCAAAGTGCGTTTGTCCTCGTCGACGACCTTGAGCATGGTCTGCAAGTGGTCGACGAGTGGGCTGCCGAACACCTTGAAGTCATCACTCGTGACGCCAGAAAGTGGGCTGACCGGGTACGCAACGCGGGGGCCATCTTCGTGGGTCCCTACTCACCCGTCTCGCTGGGTGACTACCTGGCCGGTTCGAATCACGTGCTCCCCACCGGTGGGACGGCGCGACACTCCGGTGGACTTTCCGTACAGTCGTTTCTACGTGGCACGCACGTCGTGGAGTACGACCGAGCCGCGTTGGCCGGGTCGGCGGCGCTGATAGACGCGCTCGGCGGAGCTGAAGACCTCACCTCACACGTCGCCGCGGTCCGAGTCAGAGTCCCACGGGACGACTAGTGGGCGCCGTCGACGACCTGCCGTTGCGCGACGAACTTCGGGGGAAGCAGCCATACGGTGCCCCGCAGATCGACGTAGCTGTGCGGCTTAACACGAACGAGAATCCCTTTGCACCTTCGCGCGCCATTATCGACTCGGTAGTTCGCGAGGTGGCTGCCGCCGCAGCAGGGCTAAACCGCTATCCGGATCGCAATGCAGTTGCGCTCCGAACAAGTTTGTCGAGTTACGTGCGACGCGCGACGGGCTGCGACATCGGGCCAGAGTCGGTATGGCCAGCCAACGGAAGCAACGAGGTCTTGCAACAACTCGTTCAGACCTTCGGCGGGTCGGGGCGCCGGGCGCTTGGATTTGAGCCAACATACTCGATGCACCAGTTGATCTGTCGTGGAACTGGAACCGAGTATGCGCAGACGAATCGCGAACCGGACTTCTCCTTAAACCCGGACTCCGCCGTCGCGAGCATCGTCGAACATCAACCGGACATCGTTTTCCTGTGCTCTCCGAACAATCCGACTGGCACGGCACTTGACCGAGACGTTGTTACGGCGGTCTATGACGCAACCCAGGGCATGGTTGTGGTTGATGAGGCGTACGGCGAGTTCAGCGACCGGGACAGTGCGATGCAAGCGCTGCCCGGTCGAGAAAGACTTGTCGTAGTTCGCACGATGAGCAAAGCGTTTGCCTTGGCCGGCGCCAGAATTGGGTACGCGGTCGCGGACTCAGCAGTGGTCGACGCTCTCCAGCTGGTGCGGCTGCCCTACCACTTGTCGAGCATCTCGCAGGCAGTTGCGCTGGCAGCACTAGCCCACGAAGCTGAGCTGCTCGCCCACGTTGACGAGCTCAAACGCCAGCGTGACCGGATCAGTGAGGTGTTGGTCGACCTGGGGTACGTGGTACTTCCATCCGATGCAAACTTCGTGCTCTTCGGCGGTCTCGATGACCAGGCTGGGACATGGCAGCACCTCGTGGACAGGGGCGTCCTGATCCGCGACGTTCGGCTGCCTGGATACTTGCGAGTCACCGCGGGAACGGAGCAGGAGACCGACGCGTTCCTGGAGGCCATCACCAACATCACCAAGGAGAGCGTGGCATGACGCGCACCGCACGTGTTGAGCGGTCGACCAAGGAGTCGAACGTTTTGGTTGAGCTCGATGTCGATGGAACGGGGGCGACAGACGTCGTCACCGGGGTGCCTTTCTTCGACCACATGCTCTCGCAGCTGGGCAAGCACGGCTTGATGGACCTCAAGGTGCTGACCAAGGGAGATCTTGACGTCGATGCGCACCACACGGTCGAAGACACATCACTAGCTGTTGGGCAAGCTCTGCGTGAGGCGTTGGGGGACAAGCAGGGGGTTCGTCGGTACGGCTCGGCGGTTGTCCCGCTCGACGAGACACGCGTGTTGTCGGCGGTTGACTTGTCGGGCCGCCCTTACCTGGTCCACGTCGAACCCGACATGGTTGAGCTGATTGGCAGCTACGACACCAGCTTGACGCGGCACATTTGGGAGTCGATTGTCGCGGAGGCGCGAATCACCCTGCATGTCGAAGTTCAGTCGGGCCGAAACGCGCACCACATCGTTGAGGCTCAGTTCAAATCCGTTGCTCGATCACTGCGTGATGCTGTGGTTCTCGATCCTCGGGTCACCGGCGTCCCGTCGACTAAGGGCACGCTCGGAGCATGAGTCTGGGGCTTTCGTGAGCAACGTTTGGCCAGCGCTGCTCATAGCGGCAGCCGGGTTTCTCGGCGGCGGTGCGTATTCGTTCAAGCAGCAAGGCAAGCCGCTACGTTTCGTGGTCGTGCTGGCGGCTGCTGCGGTGATGTCCCTGGGCGCAGGGGTGCTGTACCTATGACCAGACCAGACGTCGTCGTCCTGGACTACGGGTCAGGCAACCTGCGGTCTGCGGGGCGGGCACTAGAACGCGCTGGCGCCAATGTTTCGGTTACTGACGACCGGCAAGCGGCCATGTCTGCCGCTGGACTGGTGGTGCCGGGTGTCGGTGCCTTCGCGGCGTGTATGGACGGCCTCAACAAGCTTTCCGCAGGCGAAGTTGTTGGTAGGCGGTTGGCTGGCGGGCGTGCAGTTCTAGGGATTTGCGTCGGTATGCAGGTCATGTTTGACCGAGGCGCCGAACATGGCACCGAGACTGAGGGCTTTGGAGAGTGGCCAGGCGTTGTCGAGCGACTTCATGCCCAGGTGCTGCCACACATGGGCTGGAACGTTGTCGAGGTAGCGCCTGGGAGCCGGTTATTTGCTGGAGTTGAGTCCGAGCGCTTCTATTTCGTGCACTCGTATGGTGTCCGAAGCTGGAGCCTGCCAGTAAGCGACCGGATTGCGGCGCCGCTGGTCAGCTGGTCAGAACACGGCGAGCGATTTGTCGCCGCAGTGGAGAACGGTCCACTGACAGCGACTCAGTTCCACCCGGAAAAGTCTGGCGACGCAGGGGTGGCCCTGCTGCGCAACTGGCTGGCGACCCTCTAGCCTTCGGCCATGAGCAAGGAAAGGGCGCGCCGCAGAGCCGAGGAACGCGCGCGCAAGAACGCGCCCCACTCGAAGTCTCACGATGACACCCCCCATCAGGCACGCCCGGCACCCGGTCAGCGAACCAGTCAAAAGCGTCACCAGCAGCGGTCAGCACGCGCGGAGCGGCAGCGGCGCCGGTTGATCGCGATTGCGGCATGTTGGGTCTTGGCGAACGCACTTATCTTTATGCTGACTAGCACCTGGAACGCTAAATGGCTGGGCCTTACCTTGACGACCATCGCGGTGCCGCTCATTGTGTGGTTGGTCTGGGACCCAGAGGGCCGAACCAACTTGTGACGATGCGGGTGAACTAGCCGGGGAGACTGCTCCGTACGCTTGTCTGCATGTCTCCTCCCCCCGAACTCATTCTTTTGCCGGCCGTCGATGTGTGCGATGGCCAGGCAGTTCGACTCGTCCAAGGTGAGGCAGACTCCAAGACCGCCTACGGCGACCCGCTGGAAGCTGCTCTGGCATGGCAACAGGCGGGTGCGCAGTGGATTCACCTGGTCGACCTGGATGCCGCCTTCGGTCGCGGCAGTAACCGGGAGCTGCTGGCCGAGGTGGTGGGAAAGCTGGACGTCGAGGTCGAGCTGAGCGGCGGAATCCGAGACGACGCCAGCCTGACTGCGGCGCTAGCCACGGGCTGTTCGCGGGTCAACCTTGGGACCGCTGCCTTGGAGGACCCCACATGGTGTGCCCAGGTTGTGGCTGAGTACGGCGACAAGATTGCCGTAGGGCTCGACGTTCGCGGGACCACGCTCGCAGCCCGTGGCTGGACCAAGGAAGGCGGCGACATCTGGAGCACCCTGGAAAGGCTTGAGCGCGATGGTTGTGCGCGTTACGTCGTCACTGATGTGACGAAAGACGGCACGCTCTCCGGCCCCAATCTCTCGTTGCTGCGCGACGCCTGCGCCCGCACCAACAAACCGGTCGTGGCGAGCGGTGGAATCTCATCGCTGGCCGACCTTCGCGCGCTTCGGGAGTTGGTCCCACTCGGAGTTGAGGGTGCGATCGTTGGTAAGGCGCTGTACGCGCACGCGTTTTCACTGGCCGAAGCGCTCGAGGTGGCTGGTCGAGTATGACGCCGCCCCCCACATTGCAGCATTGCGATCCGTAGTGAAGTCGCGGACCTACATCGTTGAGGTGTCATTTCTCGTTGCCGCATCGACCCACGCGGTCTGGCAGCAGGTTGCGGACGTCTACTCATGGCGAAACTTTGCGGGAACCAAACTTGAGTACCAGGTCATGGACCGGGAACCGGAGAGCTACCTGTCGTATCAGGTGGTTTCCGGGCTGCCAACGAGAGACCACACAGGACGAGTTGAGCTACGGGAGACCTCGCGTGCTACGACAGAAATTGTCTGGACCGAACGCTTTCGGCCGCGCACACCCTTGACCGGCGGTTTGCTTCGCACGCAAATCGAGTCGCATCTGGTCGCAGCCGTCCGGCGCATCGATGAGGTAGTGACCGCCGATGCTCCGAGATCAGATCTCTAGGCTTACCGAGTGGCTGTAGCCGTGCGAGTGATTCCGTGTCTTGACGTTGACGGCGGGCGCGTCGTCAAGGGTGTGAATTTCAAGAACGTCCGTGACGCCGGCGATCCCATCGAGCTGGCTGAGCTGTATGACGTCGCCGGCGCTGACGAGATTACGTTTCTCGACATCACTGCGAGCAGCGGAGACCGAGCAACGACGTACGAGATCGTGCGTCGAACCGCCGAGCAGGTTTTCATCCCACTGACGGTCGGCGGAGGCGTGCGATCGGTAGACGACGTTGACCGGTTGCTGCGGGAGGGAGCGGACAAGGTTGGAGTGAACACCGCCGCGTTGGAACGCCCAGAACTGATCCAGGAGATCGCGCGACGATTTGGTGCGCAGGTGCTCGTGATCAGTGTCGATGCCAGGCGCACGCGTGATAGCGACCAGGCCACCGCGTCGGGATTCGAGGTAACCACTCACGGCGGTCGCCGGGGAACGGGGATAGATGCGCTGGAGTGGGTGCGCCGCGCTGAACACCTTGGTGCTGGCGAAGTGTTACTCAACTCGATGGACGCTGACGGCACCCGGAACGGGTTCGACCTAGCACTAATCGAACGCGTGCGGCAGGTGACGTCCCTGCCTCTGATCGCCAGCGGTGGAGCTGGCGAGTTGTCACACTTCTGTGACGCAGTTGACGCCGGTGCGGACGCCGTGTTGGCGGCCAGTGTCTTCCACTTCGGAACGTTTACCATTGCGGACGTGAAGGACCAGCTGCGCCTTGCCGGTCACACCGTCAGATAGTCGACGGGGAGTCGGCTGGCGACGCAGCCAGAGACGCGCGGTCAGACCGAGAGGTCGATGCTCTCAAATTTGCTCACTGCAGAATCAGTGCCTGTCACCTCAACCACCGCGTGAGCGCGTCGGCCATGCAGGTACAGGCCAAGCTCGCCCGGTGTGCCGGTCAAAGTCACCTGACCGTTGGCCAGACGGCCAGGCTGAAGGGTGAGCCGTTCACGCTGCACGGCGGCTGGCAGACCCGTTGGAACAAGGTGAACAGTCACCGGTGAGCGGCGTACGAAGATCTTGGCCCGGCCCGCCAACAGGCGCCAAAGCTCGGCTTGGTCGGCTTGCGACAGCGGGCGCGGGCTCCAACGGGTGGCGGCCCGTCGCACGTCCTCATGATGAACGAAGTATTCGAATGTGTTGAAGGCCGCGTCGAGCGTGGACCAACCCAACGGGGACCACCACGGCGGACCCGAACGCAACCGACGAACGAGCTGTGAGAACGGCGACCTTGCGAGGTTGTTCTGCGTGTGTTCAGTCCAGCCGTGCAGTGGTCCAATGCCAACCCCGACAGCTGCTGGATGGCCTTCGCGCAGTACCAGGTGTGCGGCGAGCTGGCGAGCGTCCCAATCGCCACACAGGGTGGGAACGTCAGGTCCAACGGTCTCCAGCGTTTCGCACACGGCCAATCGCTCTCGCCGTACCAGGAGCTGATCTGGCGGCGGCTTTGACGGCGGCATGAGCTCAGCCTGGACGGTTCGGTTCGCAGACGCCAATCGGCTGCCCTGCTGCCACCACTCCTGCCGAGAGGATAAGTCCGGCACAATGGGGGAATGTCAGCTTTGGACCCAGTCATTGCCGCACGGCTCAAACGCGATGAAAGCGGTCTGTTTCCTGCCGTCGCGCAAGACGCAGACACGGGTGCCGTGTTGATGCTGGGATGGATGGATGACGAGGCGCTGCACCGCACGTTGACCAGTGGCCGAGCGACATACTTCAGTCGCACACGCCAGGACTACTGGCGCAAAGGTGACACCTCGGGAAACGTCCAGTGGGTCCGTGAGGTCCGGCTTGACTGTGACAGTGACACGGTCCTGGTTCGCGTCGACCAAGTCGGGGCGGCATGCCACACCGGCGCTGCCACCTGTTTCGACGCAGATGTGCTGAGCGCGGTGGTGGTGGCTCATGACCAACGGTGATGCCACTCCCAGCCTCGACGAGTTTCGCCGGCTGGCCGTCGACCGTCGGGTCATTCCGGTCTCTCGACGCCTCATGGCCGATGCCGAGACGCCGGTAGGTCTGTACCGGAAGCTGGCCAAGAACCTGCCGGGGTCTTTCCTTCTTGAGTCCGCCGAGCACGGGGGAGTGTGGTCGCGCTACTCGATGGTGGGCGTTCGTTCCCATGCTGTCCTGACCGAACGAAACGGCCAAGCCTGCTGGGTCGGTGGCGAACCGCCGCGCGGAGTGCCGACTGGTGGTGACCCGCTTGAGGCTCTTCGTGAGACGTTGCGGGCGCTGCACACGCCGCACCTTCCAGGTTTGCCCCCACTGACGGGTGGACTCGTCGGCTACATCGGCTATGACGCCGTGCGTCACTGGGAACGGCTACCGTCTCACGCTCCGGATGAGCTGCGGTTGCCGGAACTAGGCATGATGCTGGCCACTGACATGGCGGTGCTAGACCATTCCGACGGCTCGGTGTTGTTGGTTGCCAACGCGATCAACTATGACGATTCGCCTGAACGTGTCGATGAGGCGTGGGCCGATGCGGTCGCGCGACTTGACCGGATGACCGGCGACTTGGCGCGTCCTGCACCGTCGACGGTTGCATCGGCCCGCGCCGATGTCGACCCGCAGTTCTCGAGTCGCACGCAGAAAGCCGATTTCCTGGGTGCGGTGAAGCAAGCGAAGGAAGCCATAGCCGCTGGGGAAGCGTTTCAGATCGTGGTGAGTCAACGATTTGAAATGGACTGCCCCGCTGATCCGCTTGATGTGTACCGAGTGCTTCGCGCGCTCAACCCCAGCCCATATATGTACCTGCTGCGTTTTGACGGATTCGACATCGTGGGATCGAGTCCAGAGGCGCTCGTCAAGGTCACAGGCGGGAAGGCGCTGCTTCATCCGATCGCGGGTACCCGCTGGCGTGGTGGCACACCAGAAGAAGATGCCGCGCTCGCCTCCGAACTGCTCGCGGATAAGAAGGAACGGGCAGAGCATTTGATGCTGGTTGACTTGGCACGCAACGACCTCGGTCGGGTCTGCCGCCCCGGGACGGTCGAGGTCGTCGACTTCATGTCCGTCGAACGTTATTCGCATGTCATGCACATCGTGTCGACCGTGCTAGGAGACATTGACTCTTCGCGATCTGCATACGACGTGCTCGTCGCTACGTTTCCAGCTGGAACTCTCTCGGGAGCGCCAAAGGTTCGTGCGATGGAGCTCATCGACGAATACGAACCAAGCAGACGAGGTTTGTATGGCGGCACCGTCGGTTACTTCGATTTCGCCGGCGATATGGATATGGCTATCGCCATCAGAACCGCACTGATCAGGTCCGGAACCGCCTACGTCCAGGCCGGCGGAGGAATCGTCGCCGACTCTGACCCGGAAGCGGAGTTCGAAGAATCGGTGAACAAGGCAACAGCCGTGCTGCGCGCCATCGCATCTGCCGGGACGTTGCGGCCGCCGCACCTGGGTGGGCAGTCATCGCAAAGCTAGTCGCGTGACGTTACGACGAGTCATGGTGACCTCGCTCACCCTGCTCGCGTTGGGCGCTGTCACGCTTTTGCTGGCTGCGAGTCGGTCTTCTCACAACACTGCGAGCACCGCGCTGACAGTCGACACCGCTGCCTCCGGTTCCGCAGTCGACGCTGCACGGGCATGTGGGTGGTTGGCGCTGGCCGGGATAGCCGGTGTGTTGGCGGCACGCGGATGGGGGCGCCGCGCGGTCGGAATGGTGCTATTTCTAGCCGCTGCGGTTACTGCTTACGTCTTGGTAGCGAGCGAGCTGGCAGCCACCTGGCGCGCGGTCGCCATCTGTGGTGCTGTCATGGTTGCGGTCGGAGCAGTCCTGGTGGTTGCCGGTGGGCATCGGTGGTCGTCGCTGTCCACCCGTTTCGAGCGTGACGAGGGTCCCGGATCAGGCTCGACGGGCACGAGCCGCGCAGCCGGTTCGGTCGGTTCTGTCTCTGGAGTTGGCCATGGGGAAGCCGAACCTATCGACCTATGGCGTGCGATCGACCGCGGTGAGGATCCCACCGAGCCGCCCGGTTCGTCCGGCGGCCAGTAGGCTCTGCGTGATCAGATGTTGGTCACGTCAAATGTTGACCACGTCCTGTGGTTCACGTCCGAGGTCGCGTCGCATGGTCGCGTCGAATACAGCGTGGAAGGTGGAAGCATGTCCGATCCTGTCCCCCCACCACCTGATCCGGCCGCCCCGGTTCCCCCGGTCCCGCCGCCGCCACCCCCGCCGCCACCTTCAGCGCCTGTTCCTGGCGCGCCGAGCGGCAGTGCGGGGTGGTCGGGGTATTCGCTGCCCGCGCCGCCGACCGGCCCGCCCGGTGGAAGCTACTCGGCACCTCCTCCGGGGTACCAAACCAGCGCGCAGACAAGCGGCAAAGCCATCACGGTCATGATCTTGGGGATCGTTTCTCTGGTGATTGGCTGTTTCATTGGTTTGGTGCCCGCGATCATTGCGCTAGTCATGGCAGGTGGTGCCCGACGTGAGATCGAAGCGTCAGGCGGCCGACTCACCGGCGACGGATTTATCAAAGCTGGAGTTATCTGCAGCTGGATCTCCATCGGTCTGAGCGTGGCTTTCGTGCTGTTCTTTATCGTGCTGATTGCTTTTGGCGCGATGTCTGATAGCTCAAGTGGTACCGGAATCTCGTCCGCGATGGTCTGGCTGCGGCCCTAGCAGCGGGCAGACCCATCCCTTCAATCGTCCGAATCAACCGAACTGGAAACGCGATGACTGATCCACACGACGACCACGGATCCACCCCGGCTGCCTGGACGGCCGTCACCATCATCATGGTGGCGTTTTTGGTGGGGGGTATTGGGATCCTGCTCTCGCAAGCGTGGGTGTTCTGGGTAGGCGTCGCGCTGGTGGTGGTCGGACTCGTCGCCGGCAAGGTCATGCAGATGATGGGAATGGGTGGGCCGAGCGAACCGGCACTGGACGTGAACGCAGAAGACTCCTCGAACTAGCGTCGTGGATTAGGCTCGCCCCACCACCGCACCTACCGAGTGAACGGGTGTTTATGCAACAAACCGATGTTGCGAAACCGAGTTCCAGCCACCACCTGGGTAGTCGAGTGGGGCCATCGGTGCTTGCTGGCTCGATGGTCGGTGGCGTGGCCCTGCTCGCAGTGCGCGATCCCAACACGTCCGGAAGCTATGGAGTGTGTCCGTTCAAGGCGCTTACCGGCTGGGACTGCCCGTTCTGTGGCGGCCTTCGGGGCACTTACTCGTTGATTCATGGCGATGTGCCCACCGCACTCGACCACAACATCCTGCTGCCGGTGATCTGGGCGGGACTGATTACTGCGGTTGTCGTGTGGTGGCGTCGCACTGGGTCCAGCACCCCATCCAGCACGGGACGTGTAGAGCCAGATGTCGGGACGCCGAGGGGGTCGATGGCGGGCCGCTGGGTCTTTTCGCGTCCGGTGCTCATCGCTACGGCCATTTTGCTCGTGGGGTTTTGGGTTGTGCGCAACTTGCCAGCGTTTCCTTACCTCGGGTCTGCCGCCGGATAAGGGCCACCAACACAACAACGACCTGACCGGCCCGTTGCCAGGCACGTTCAGGTCGCTGCCGTGTTGCGAAGGTGTGCCCGCGAAGGCTGAGTCCGTTAGAAGTTGTTGAAGTAGAACGGAATCCAAACCACGCTCAGAACAACTCCAATGATTCCCAGGATGAGGCCGGCTTTCGCCATTCCCGCTCCCGACTGCAGCCCTCCCGAGGCTTCGATCTCTTTCTTTGCCATCGTGGACAAGATGATGGCTCCCACTCCGGCAATGATCCCGCAGCAGAACAAAGACAGGATTCCAAGGATCATGGAGATCAAGGCTTTTTGATTCTGCTGGGGGACGGCTGCCGCACCTCCGGGTCCAACTGGCATGCCAGGCGGCGGCGGCGGGGGTGGGGGTGGTGGGTACTGGCCGCCGCCTTGGTCGGCTGGCGGTTCTGGTGGTGGCGTGGTCATGTGCCCTCCCGGTTGAAATTCCTGGTTCGCCTCGGCGAAGCATCGCGGCTGTCCGTGCTGGTCGTGCCTCGATGCGAAAACCTAGGGGAGATCGTCGCCAGAGTCGATGGTCGGGTCGGTGACCGGCGTGGCGCGTCGATACCCTGAGGGTGGACGTCGAGCCGCCTGGGCCGGCGTGAGCTGGTCAAACCAGCCGGTCGAACCGAAGGTGGGCAGCGGTGAGCGTGCTGGAGCAGATCGTCGCTGGGGTTCGCGAGGATCTGGCGGTCCGGCAGGCAGCCCTACCACTTGACGATCTCAAAGAGCGTGCGCTGGCCACACCGGTGCCTCGCGACGGCGTGAGCGCACTGAAGCGCGCCGAGGGCGTCACGGTCATTGCCGAGGTCAAGCGCTCCTCACCGTCTAAGGGGCAGCTTGCCGCCATCGCGGATCCCGCTGAACTCGCATTTGAGTACCAGGCAGGTGGCGCGCATGCCATTTCGGTACTGACCGAAGGGCGGCGCTTTGGCGGCTCGCTCGATGACTTGCGCGCGGTTCGGGCGAGTGTCGACGTTCCGGTGCTGCGTAAAGACTTCATCGTGACGAGCTACCAGCTGTGGGAGGCGCGCGAGGCAGGTGCCGACTTGGTCCTGCTCATCGTTGCCGCACTTGACCAGCAAGCATTGGTCTCGCTCGTCGAGCGGGCTGAGTCGCTTGGGCTTACGCCCTTGGTCGAAGTCCATGAGGTCGACGAGGTGGCGAGAGCCCTAGACGCTGGTGCGCGAATCGTCGGGGTGAACGCTCGCAATCTTCGGACTCTCAAAGTTGACAGTGCGACCTTCGCACGGTTGGCCCCGCACATCCCGGACACTGTGGTTCGGATCGCTGAGTCAGGAATCACTGGCCCACAGGACCTGCTCGCCTACGCACACGATGGTGCGGACTCGGTCCTGGTCGGGGAGAGCCTAGTGCGGAGCAACGAACCGCGGCAGGCGGTGGCGGAGTTGGTTACGGCGGGTTCGCACCCTGCCCTCCGCCACGGACAGGGGGAGTGATGACCGCCGCGCCAACGCAGGTCGTGGGAATGCCTGAGGGTCACGACCCAGATGCGACCGGACACTGGGGACCATACGGCGGACGGTTTGTCCCGGAGGCGCTGGTCGCAGCGCTCGACCAGCTCACCGAGGCGTTCTTCGCGGCGCGCGTAGATCCGGTTTTCCAGCGAGAACTGGCGAACCTGCATCGCAACTATCTCGGTCGTCCGACCCCCCTGACCGACGCGCCGCGCTTTGGCGTGCATGCGGGCGGTGCCAGGGTGCTCCTCAAACGCGAAGACCTGAACCACACCGGCGCGCACAAAATCAACAGCGCGCTAGGGCAGGCGCTGCTGACCAAAAAGATGGGCAAGTCGCGCGTTATTGCAGAGACGGGGGCTGGGCAACACGGAGTTGCAACTGCCACGGCTTGCGCGTTGATGGGGTTGGACTGCGTGGTTTACATGGGGGAGGAGGACATCCGGCGGCAATCGCTCAACGTGGTCCGGATGAAGTTATTGGGTGCCGAGGTCATTCCCGTCGGTTCGGGATCGCGCACCCTGAAGGACGCGATCAACGAAGCGATGCGGGACTGGGTGACCAACGTAGAAGACACCCACTACTTGCTAGGGACAGTCGCAGGTCCACACCCATTCCCCATGATGGTGCGAGAGTTCCAACGTGTGATCGGTGAAGAGGCCAGACAACAGGTGCTGGACCTCACCGGTGACCTACCTGACGCGGTCCTGGCCTGCGTCGGAGGTGGGTCGAACGCGATCGGCATCTTCCACGCGTTTCTCGATGATGCTGATGTCAGGCTCGTTGGTTTCGAAGCCGGTGGCGACGGGCTCAACACCGGCAAGCATGCTGCGACGATCACTGGCGGAGCGCCAGGTGTTTTACATGGTGCCCGTTCCTATCTGCTCCAAGACGAGATGGGCCAGACCATCGAAAGTCACTCAATCTCAGCCGGGCTCGACTACCCCGGCGTTGGGCCAGAACACGCTTGGCTCAACGACATTGGGCGTGCCACCTACCGGCCAATCACAGATGCGCAGGCGATGAAGGCGTTTGCCTTGCTATGTCGAACCGAGGGCATCATCCCCGCCATCGAATCGGCACATGCCCTCGCCGGAGCGATCGAGGTGGGTAAAGAACTTGGTCCCGACTCGGTGCTGCTTGTCAATCTCTCGGGACGCGGCGACAAGGACGTGGAGACGGCTGCTGAGTGGTTCAAGCTTGAGACTGACGCCGCCGGCGAATCGGTGTCCGTTGCAGCTGCGTCTGGACAACCATGAGCACGCTTGAGGCGATGTTCAACCGCACGAAGGGCGAGGGTCGGGCAGCCCTGATTGGCTACCTGCCCGCTGGGTTCCCGTCAGTGGACGGCGCGATTGAAGCCATGACCGCGATGGTTGAGGGCGGGGTTGATGCCGTTGAGGTCGGGCTTGCTTACTCTGACCCACTGCTCGACGGTCCGACCATTCAGGACGCCGTGAAGATTGCTCTAGCCGCTGGTGTGACGACGCACGATGTTCTTCGCACCGTGACCGCAGTCAGCAGCACGGGTGCACCCACCATGGTGATGAGTTACTGGAATCCCATCGAGCGTTACGGCGTGGCGAAGTTTGCATTGGACCTAGCCAAAGCCGGGGGTGCTGGAACTATCACTGCGGACATCATTCCTGACGAGGCAGCCGAGTGGATTTCAGCGTCGGAGGCGAACCGGCTGGACCATGTTTTCTTGGTCGCTCCATCGTCGACCGACGTTCGAATTGCCCGGACCGCCGAAGCGGCGAGTGGGTTTGTATACGCGGCGGCGGTGATGGGTGTCACCGGAGCAAGAACCCAGGTGGGTGCGGCAGCCCGACAACTCGTCGCCAGAACTAAAGCCGTGACTACGCTGCCGGTCTGCGTTGGCCTCGGCGTATCGTCGGGGAGTCAAGCCGCCGAAGTTGCTGAGTTCGCTGACGGTGTCATCGTCGGTTCGGCGTTTGTCAGGTGTCTGCTTGACGCGCCCTCACCTGCTGCTGGCGTGGCTGCGGTGCACGCGTTGTCGCAGGAGCTTGCCGCTGGCGTTCGCGGAGGCGTGACCAGCGCATCCGCCTCCTCATGACCGTCGATACGTCGCGGCTTCACGGAGGATTTCGCGGCTCGCAGTGGCAACGGTGGCTGTCGACGATCGCCCGGCTTGGGTTGGGTGTCGTGCTGGTCGTCGCGGCGTCACTGAAAATCGCCGATCCAAAGCAGGCTGCTCTTGCGGTGCAGGCGTACCAAATTCTGCCGACCCAAGTTGGCGAGTATGTGGGATACGGCTTACCGCTTCTCGAGTTCGGACTTGGTGTCCTGCTGATCCTTGGATTGGGCACGCGGCTGGCCGCGATCGGGGCCGGTGCCTTGATGACCGCTTTTGTTATCGGTGTCGCATCCGCGTGGGCTCGCGGGTTGTCGATCGACTGTGGGTGCTTCGGTGGCGGCGGCGCTGTTCCAGAGGGGCAGGCGCAGTACCTCCCGGTCATCGCTCGCGATCTGGGATTTACCGTGTTGGCAGGCTGGTTGGTCGCATTTCCTGCGAGTCGGTGGGCCATCGACTCGACAGGTAGGGCAGGACTCGGTGACCGGGGCATCTACGACATGGACGACGATGAGACGTCCAACGGAACGGATATCGACCGTGTGAGTAGCGGAGAGGAAACAACGACGTGACTGAACCCGGCAATGGCCAAGGCGGCGACGACGCCGGTGGGCGCGGCAGAAGACGGCGCCGCGACGGCCAAGGAGACGGCCATGGTCGCCGCGACCAAGGCCGCGACCCAAAGGGGACCGGTGACCGAGCCGGACAGTCAGGAGCTGGTCGCGGTGGTGGGGGTGACGGTGACCGCCCGCGCGGCGCGGCAAGAGAGCGGCTTCGGGAGGAGCGGGCCCGCAACCGATCGAGAGGTGGCAGCGGCCGCCTATTAGCGATTATCGGTGTCGTCCTGCTCGTCGTGGCAGTAGTCGTCATTTTCGTGGTCGTGCAGAACCAGCGGACGACGTCCACAGGGGAAGGGGAACTCCCCGACACGGTGGCCAGCAACGGCGGGCCGGTGACGTTTGGTACTGGGCCAGTGACCGTCTCGCTGTGGGAGGACTTTCAGTGTCCGGTGTGCAAGGCCTTCGAGGCGACGAACGGCCAGATGCTGAAGGAGATGGCAGACGCCAACGACATCACCTTGGAGATTCACCCGGTTTCGTTCCTGGATCAAAATCTCAACAACAGCTCGTCCGCTCTGGCCGCGAACGCGTTTGGTTGTGCCGCGGCATCCGGTAGTGATCCCGCACTTGAGTTCCACCTCACCGTGTACGAGCACCAGCCGGAGGAGCAACCAGGGGTTGAGGCTTGGTCTGCCGCCGATCTCGTCGGCTGGGGAGATGAGTCGGGCATCTCCGGAAGCGACTGGGCTACCTGCGTCAACGACCAACCATTCAGTGGTTGGGTTGCAGACGTTGAGTCGTCACGTGCCGACGCTGGCGTCGTCGGTACCCCAACGGTTTTCGTCGACGGTGAGCTGGCCTGGAAGACCAAAGAGGAGTTTCCCGCGTTCCTACAGTCCAGTGATGCTTTGGCGGCTGTCATCAACCAGGCTGGCAGCTGATCCATCGATGAGGTCTTCGTGACAGCAAGCGACGTACTGTCGATTCCTAGCCCCAGCGATGGGGTTTGGTACGTAGGACCTTTCCCCGTGCGCGGCTATGCCCTCAGCATCATCGTCGGAATCATCCTCGCGTTGTGGATCGGTGAGCGCCGCTGGCGTGCGCGCGGTGGTGCGCCTGGTGTCGTCATGGATGCAGCGGTCTGGGCGGTTCCGTTTGGAATCATCGGCGGTCGGTTGTATCACGTCATCACAACGCCCCAGCCGTACTTTGGGTCCGACGGTCATCCACTTGATGCATTCAAGATCTGGCAGGGCGGCCTTGGTATCTGGGGTGCGGTGGCTTTGGGTGGGGTCGGTGCGTGGATTGCCATGAGACGAAAGGGTCTCCCGCTGCCGCCGTTGGGTGATGCGATTGCACCAGGGATCGCCGTTGCACAAGCTGTCGGGCGATGGGGCAACTGGTTCAATCAAGAGCTGTTCGGTGGTCCGACGAACCTGCCGTGGGGACTTGAAATCGACCTGTCGCACCGACCGGCGCAGTACATCGGTGTCACGACCTTCCAACCAACCTTCCTGTACGAATCGCTGTGGATGCTCGTCGTCGCGGTAATACTGGTCGTGGTGGATCGTAGGTTGCGGCTAGGGCACGGTCGGGTGTTTGCCTTGTACGTCGCGCTGTACACCGTGGGCCGCTTTGGCATCGAACTACTACGCATTGACCCGGCCAACGAAATCTT
>DATKIY010000108.1:0-12548 GCA_035543875.1 Actinomycetes bacterium
GAATCCCCACGCACCACGCCTACTGCTGGATTACTGCCAGCCTCGTACTGCTATGAGACCCACAGCACGCCATACGGCCACGAGCCATACGGCGCCCACATTCCCGGATAGGTACCGTGCACATTCGAGCCGGCCATGCGCTGCGACTTGGTGAACAGCGTCGGGATCACCGCGCCATCCTTCATGATCTCAGCGTTAAGCGCGTTCCACATTTGCGCTTGCTTGGTCAGGTCGATCTCGTTGAGCGCGGCGTCGATCTCATCGTCGACCTTTGGGTTGTCGTATCGAGACAGGTTCCAACCGCCGTCACTAGCAAACAATGGCGGAATAATCGTGGAGGCGTTGCTCCAGTCAGGTCCCCATCCTCCGGCCATCAGCTCGCCGGCCTTGTCCGGGTCGAACACGATGCCGTAGTACTGGCCCGGGTCGATCGGGTTGGCCGTGACCTTGATCCCTGCCTTGGCCTCCGCCTGTACCAGCGCACCAGCTGCCTTGTCGGCGTCTGGGTTGGTGGAGTAGTCGAACTGCAACTCTGGCATGGGCTCACCCGACTGCTGGATCAGCTGCTTCGCGTACTCGGGGTCACCCGTGTCGGGGATCGACTGACCGAGCAGGCTGTCCCACAGCTGAGTTGGCTCGTACCCAAGGAAGTTGCTCTTGATGACACCGTCGGCGAGGTCACCGGCATAGTCACCACCGTAAATCGTGCGTCGTTCCGCACGGTTTAACGCGACCATGATCGCCTGGCGCTGCAACGGGTTCGAGACCTTGTTGGTGTCGATCGCGATGTAGCTCGAGTACGGGTCGAGGTAGTTGAATGCCCGATCCGCGTACTGCGGGTTAGAGAACACCTGGTTGAGCACGTTCGACTGCATGTAGTCGATCCCGATGGCTTCTTGGTCATCACCCTCGTCGGCGATTAACCGCTGGTCGATTGAGTTGGGGTCAATCGAGAACTCATAGTCGATCTCATCCGGGTAGGCCGGACGGATCGGGTCAGAGGCCTTGTCCCAGTTCTCGTTGCGAACCAGCACGAGCGAACGGCCCTTGTCGTAGCTTTGAATCTTGTACGGGCCAGTGCTGACCATGTGGGTGTCGTAGTTCTCGCCACCAGTCGCTGGGTCCTGGTCAACAGCCTTGGGCACCGGGCTGAACGCAAGCAGCGTCACCGTCGCGTTGAAGTCGGGAACAGACAGTCCCAAGTTGAACGTGATGGTCTTGCCACCGTTTGAACAGACGATCGCCTTATCAAAGGCTGCCACGTCGTTGTCCTTCGACGTGTCGTACGGGCCTTTGTACGCTGAGCTCCCATCCTTGAGCTTGGGGATGTCGAGCATGTCGATCGCGTAGGTCGGTCCTTGGTTAACCACGTCCAGGGCGAACGTGCGCGAAACTCCATACTTGATGTCATCACACGTAACCGGTGAGCCGTCTTCGAAGGACACACCATCACGAAGCGTGAACTCCCACGAGGTGGCATCCGAGTTCGGCGTACCTGTGTCTGTCGCGAGGTCCGGTTGAATCTTCCACCCATCCTCACCTTCCACGAAGGTGTAACTGGTGAGCGTGCGGTTCAGGTATGAGTTGGCGAAGGCGAGATCCTCACCCGTGTAGTTGCGCTGCGGGTCAAGATGCAAGATCTTCGACGCCGAAGTGAGCAAGTGGAGCGTCCCTCCCGACTGCGGAGTGCCATCCGACGACGTATCTGTGCCATTGTCGCTACCGCCACATGCTGCGAGAAGCAAAGCTCCAACGCCAACAAGGGCAACGGCGCCTAGGCCGTGTTTGGCCTTGCCCATTGATCTCCTCCTGATCGGTGGGCAGGGGACTCCCCCTGCCTACTCGTCCGGTCGAATCCGACCAGACGCTCGTCGACATGTTTGGCCGACAAAGTTTGCTTGGTTCTCATACGCGACCCGCCCGTGGGTCTAAGGCATCGCGTACGGCGTCACCAAAGATGTTGAAGGCCAGGACCACAAGGAAGAGCAGTGTTCCCGGCACAAACAGATAGGTGGGGACAGACGTGTAGTAGGTGACCGACTGTGAAAGCATCTTGCCCCAGGTCACTTCTGGCGGATTGATCCCGACGCCAAGGAACGACAACGCCGCCTCCGCCGCAATAAATGTCGGCAGCGCAAGGGTTGCGTATACAAGAATCGGTGCCCACAGATTGGGAATCAGTTCGCGGAAGATGATCCGGCGGCTGCTCGAACCCATGGCCACAGCCGACTCTACGAACTCTCGTTCGCGCAGACTGATGACCTGGCCGCGAACGATGCGGGCAAGGTAGGGCCAGCCGAACAGGCTGAACACCAGAATCAGATAAACGATGCGGGCTGGGTTCCCTTTCGCGATGGGATGCCAGCCACCAAAACTTAGCTCTTCGATGCGGTCCGTTAACGGCGTCGATAACGCCAGCAAAAGCAGAAGCAGCGGGAAGGCCAGCAGCAAGTCCATGAACCTGCCGATCACCGTGTCGGTACGCCCACCCAGGTAACCGGCAATCGTTCCGATAATGACGCCGAGAACCACTACCAACACTGTCGAAATCGTCGCAACGGTCAAGGAGATTCGCGCGCCGTAGAGGAGCATGCCAGCAATATCGCGACCGGTTCCCGGCTCAGCGCCCAACGGATGGTTCCAGCTGATACCTGACTGCAGCCAACCGGTAGGAAGCCCACCCGTCGCGTCGTCTAGCACAGTCGGGTCAGGCTGGTAGGGGTCGATATTGAATATCCGAACGACAATCGGCGCCGTGAAGGCCAGCAGGCAGATGATCACAATGAAGCTGAGGGCAATCATCGCCGTTCGGTCTCGCTTGAGCCGGGCCCATGCCAGTTGGGTGAGCGAACGGCCGGCAATGACATCCGGCTGGTCGGCGCCGACGAGCGTCGAGGTCGGGGATTCCTCGAGGATTTGCTCTTCGACTGGGCTAGGAAAATGCGGGCTCGACATCGACCGGTTTGCCTCCTAGCTGAGAACTCACCAATACCCATCGGTAGTCCTGGGCAGCCCCCGGGACGCTCGGAAACCTACGTCATGGATGGCGAGGAGGGAACGCTCCTGCCAAGTCGCATCCGTGGCGTGTCCAAATTGTGATACGCCAAGGGGCAAACCCCACTATTTGCGCACACAACCAATCGTGGTGGGTGGGACTGGAGTGACAACTAGTCGCGCTTTGCACGGGCTCGAGTGCGCCCCCGCTGGGTCTGGTCTAGGACCACCTTGCGAAGCCGAACATGGGCAGGCGTGACCTCGACGCACTCATCCTCGCGACAGAACTCCAGCGCCTGTTCCATGGACATTTGCTTGTGCGGGATCAGGGGTACCAAGACGTCACCGGATGACTGACGCATGTTGGTCAGCTTCTTTTCCTTGGTGGGGTTGACGTCCATGTCATCGGAACGCGAGTTCTCGCCGACAATCATGCCCTCGTATACCTCCGTGCCGGGCCCGACAAACATGGTCCCGCGCTCCTGCAAGTTTGCGAGTGCAAAGCCTGTCGTAACCCCTCGCCTGTCTGCCACGAGTGAACCCGTCGGCCGCGTGCGCAACTCGCCGTGCCAGGCCTCGTAACGCTCGAACACATGATGAAGCAGCCCAGTTCCACGCGTCTCCGTCAAGAACTCAGTACGGAACCCGATCAGTCCGCGCGCCGGCACGATGTACTCCATTCGCACCCAACCGGTGCCGTGGTTAACCATTTGCTCCATGCGGCCTTTACGCAACGCCATCAACTGAGTGACCACCCCGAGGTAGTCCTCGGGGATGTCGACCGTGAGACGTTCAACGGGCTCGTGAACCTTGCCGGCGACCTCGCGAGTGACGACCTGAGGTTTGCCGACGGTCAGCTCGAACTCTTCGCGACGCATGAGTTCAACAAGTACGGCCAACTGAAGCTCGCCTCGGCCTTGCACCTCCCACGTGTCAGGGCGCTCAGTCGGAAGTACCCGAATCGAAACGTTTCCGATGAGTTCGGCTTCCAACCGTGCCTTGACCTGGCGCGCGGTGAGTTTCTTCCCGCTCTGACCAGCGAGCGGTGCAGTATTTATGCCGATCGTCATCGAGATGGACGGCTCGTCGACGGTGATGACAGGAAGTGGTCGCGGATCGTCGATATCGGCCAACGTCTCGCCAATGGTGATGTCAGGTATTCCGGCAATCGCGATGATGTCGCCCGGGCTCGCTGATTCGGCCGGCACGCGATCGAGTGCTTCCGTGATGAGCATCTCGGTGACTTTGACTCGTTCGATGGTGCCGTCGGCGCGACACCAGGCGACCGACTGACCTTTGTTGATGGTGCCGTTGTGGACTCGGCAAAGCGCGAGACGGCCAAGGTAAGGGGAGGCGTCGAGGTTCGTGACGTGCGCCTGCAGCGGAGCGCCTTCGGTATAGCTGGGCGCAGGAATCGTCTCGACGATTGCCTCGAACAGTGGCTCCAGGTTCTCCGATTCCGGCAGTCCACCGTCGTTCGGACGTTCGGTAGAGGCTCGGCCATTTTTTGCCGATGCGTAGAGAATGGGAAAGTCGATCTGGGACTCGTCAGCGTCCAGATCGAGGAACAGCTCGTAGGTCTCGTCGACTACCTCAGCAATTCGGGCATCCGGGCGGTCCACCTTGTTGACCACCAAGACGACCGGCAGACGTTTCTGGAGCGCCTTGCGAAGGACGAAGCGGGTCTGTGGAAGCGGGCCCTCACTGGCATCGACCAACAGCAAGATTCCATCGACCATCTCTAAGCCTCGCTCGACCTCACCACCAAAGTCGGCGTGTCCAGGAGTATCGATGATGTTGAGAGTGACCTTCTGGCCGCTCGGCATCTCGTGAAGCACTGCGGTGTTCTTCGCCAGGATGGTGATGCCCTTTTCGCGCTCCAGGTCCATCGAGTCCATGACGCGGTCGGCGATATCAGCGTTTTCCCGGAAGGCGCCGGACTGCCACAGCATCGCGTCGACCAGCGTGGTTTTGCCGTGGTCGACGTGCGCGACGATTGCCACGTTACGAAGATCATCACGACGGGCGTTGGCTACAGGGCTGGTCATGGGCGTGCGGACTCGCTCTCAAGGTTTGTGCAGGTGTAATGCCGGGCTGAGAAGCCGAAACGGCGTAAAGCCATCCTACGGGCCGGGCCACCATTCACCGAATGACGCCAACAGGGGCGGGTAGCCGTCACGGGCGGACCCGGCAAAATGATGGGAAGCCACGGCGGAGACGGAAGTGGCGGCGGCTCGAATCGTCGGACAGACTGCCGAGCGCGACCTAGGAGGACCTTTCCATGCCCGTGCCCCCTCAAGACGTTTCAGCGGCACGCCGAGCCGCCCGCGACCTGGTTCGGCAGGTGCAGCAGCTGAAGGCCCAGCACGGCGACTCGATTGATATGAGGCGGCTGTTGGCGGATGCCGAGCGCATCAGCGAGGACCTCGACATCCTCGCCGGACCGCTGGCAGCCGAACCCGCTGAAGCTCCGCCAATCGTCGTGCCCGACCATGACTACCCACCGGAGTTTTGGCAGGACGCCGACCGCGACTAGAAATAACCCCGGAGCGGGGAGGGGCAACCCACCCGACCAGCACCACTGACCACCTGGAAGATCGACAACGGGAAGGCCCGATGGCCACGAACACGACCACCTCTCGCCTGCCCAACGGTGAACTCGCTCCAGGGCGAGCGCGAATCCCGTTCCGAACCCTCCGCACCGACCGGTGGTGGCTGCAGCCAGCGATCACCATGGCGGTGCTTCTCGGCTTCGTCGTCTACGCCACGTGGCGGGCATTTGAGAACGCGTTCTACTACGCGTCTCCGTATCTGTCCCCTTTCTATTCACCCTGCCTCTCGGCAAACTGCGTACCCGGCACATCCGACGTTGGCCCGTTCGTCGGCGATTGGTGGACACTGTCGCCGGCGCTACTCATCTTGGTGTTCCCGCTCGGCTTCCGGATGACTTGCTACTACTACCGCAAGGCGTACTACCGGTCGTTCTGGATGTCACCCCCGGCGTGCGCCGTCGCTGAACCGCACCGCTCCTACACCGGTGAGACGCGTGCGCCGCTAATTCTGCAGAACGCCCACCGCTGGTTCTTCTACGCCGGGTTGGTCTTCAATGTGATCCTCACCTACGACGCGATCTTGGGATTTCGAAACAGCGACGGTGAGTGGGGGCACATGGGTCTTGGCACCCTCGTGTTGTTGTCTAACGCCACGCTGCTTTGGCTGTACTCGTTGTCCTGTCACTCCTGCCGACACGCTGTCGGCGGACGACTGAAGCACTTCTCGCAACATCCGATTCGCTACCGCGCGTGGACTGTGGTGAGCCGCCTGAACACCAGACATCCCATGTTCGCTTGGCTGTCGCTGTTCGGAGTGGCTCTCACTGACTTTTACGTGCGCTGTCTTGCTTCGGGCGCGTTCACCGATCCGAAGTTCTTCTAACCGTTGCCTATGCGCTTCTAACAAGTCCAAAGAACCGACAAATCCAACAAGGAGACTTGACCGCATGACCGACCTCGAGCGCCATACGTATGACGTCATCGTCATCGGAGCCGGTGGCGCCGGACTACGGGCCGCTATTGAAGCGCGCATGCAAGGGAAGCGGACTGCGATCGTCTGTAAGTCGCTGTTCGGCAAGGCGCACACGGTCATGGCCGAAGGTGGCATTGCAGCTTCGATGGGCAACGTCAACAGCAACGACGACTGGCGCGTGCACTTTCGCGACACCATGCGCGGCGGGAAGTTCCTCAACCACTGGCGAATGGCCGAACTCCATGCCAAGGAAGCCCCAGAGCGCGTCTGGGAACTTGAAACGTGGGGTGCGTTGTTCGACCGTACTCCTGACGGCAAGATCAGCCAACGAAACTTCGGCGGTCACGAGTACCCGCGGCTCGCGCACGTAGGCGATCGAACCGGACTCGAGCTCATCAGAACGCTGCAGCAGAAAATTGTTTCGTTACAGCAGGAAGATGAAAGAGAGCTGGGCAACGGGGAGGCGATGCTGAAGGTCTTCGCCGAATGCACGATTACTGAACTCCTTAAAGACGACGGACGCATCGCTGGGGCGTTTGGCTACTGGCGCGAGTCCGGACGATTCATCGTGTTCGACGCACCCGCAGTGGTTCTTGCCACTGGCGGGATCGGTAAGTCGTTCAAGGTCACAAGTAACTCATGGGAGTACACCGGCGACGGACACGCCCTCGCACTGCGGGCTGGCGGGGCGCTCGTCAACATGGAGTTCATTCAGTTCCATCCCACGGGAATGGTGTGGCCCCCCAGCGTCAAAGGGATTCTCGTTACTGAGTCGGTGCGAGGAGACGGTGGAGTGCTCACCAACTCCGACGGCAAGCGCTTCATGTTCGAGTACGTGCCTGAGGTTTTTCGTGACAAGTACGCGAAAGACGAGGCAGAGGGCGATCGCTGGTACACCGATGCCGACAACAACCGACGGCCACCAGAACTTCTGCCCCGAGACGAGGTGGCCAGGGCCATCAACTCGGAGGTCAAAGCCGGTCGAGGGTCTCCGCACGGCGGCGTCTTCCTTGATGTTTCTGGCCGACTGCCTGCTGACGTCATCCGCCGCAAGCTGCCGTCGATGTACCACCAGTTCAAGGAACTGGCCGACGTTGACATCACCGCGCAGCCGATGGAGGTCGGACCCACGTGCCACTACGTCATGGGTGGCGTTGAGGTCGAACCAGACACAGGGGCAGCTGCCTATGTCGAGGGTCTGTTCGCAGCTGGCGAGGTCTCGGGCGGAATGCACGGGTCGAACCGCCTTGGTGGTAACTCCTTGTCCGACCTACTCGTGTTCGGGCGACGCGCGGGAGCAGGTGCCGCTGAGTACGTCGACAAAGTGTCTGACCAGCGTCCCGCTGTACACGCCGCAGACGTCGATGCCGCTGCCGACTCCGCGTTGGCGCCTTTTGCGGGTTCCAGCAGTGAGAACCCGTACACGATTCATACCGAGCTTCAGCAAACGATGAACGACCTCGTCGGAATCATTCGACATGCCGACGAGATGCGCTCGGCACTTGAGCGTCTTGAGTCACTCAAGGAGCGTGCGAGCACCGTGACCGTCGAGGGCCACCGGCAGTTCAATCCCGGCTGGCACCTTGCGCTTGACCTCGACAACATGCTGATCGTCTCGCAGTGCGTCGCTCGCGCGGCACTGATGAGAGAGGAGTCTCGCGGCGGTCATACCCGCGACGACTTCCCCACGATGAGCCCGCAATGGCGGCTCACCAACTTGATCTGCCGCGCAGCTGGCGACGACGTAAACGTAGACAAACAGCCGTTGCCGACCATGCCCATTGAGCTGCTGTCCCTCTTCGACCGCGATGAGTTGTCCAAGTACCTGACTGAAGCTGAGTTGACCGAACTACCGGAGGATGACTCCTAATGGGACACGACGCCAAGTTCCGCGTCTGGCGAGGCGACGACGAAGACGGCGGCCTGCAAGACTTCACCGTTGAGGTCAACGAAGGTGAAGTGGTCCTCGACATCATTCACCGGCTGCAGGCTACCCAGGCTCCCGACCTGGCAGTTCGTTGGAACTGCAAAGCAGGAAAGTGTGGCTCCTGCAGCGCTGAGATCAACGGCCGGCCACGACTGCTGTGCATGACACGCATGAGCACCTTCGAGACAACAGAGACGATTACGGTGACGCCGCTTCGCGCTTTCCCCGTGATCCGCGACCTCGTGACGGACGTGTCCTTCAACTACCAGAAGGCGCGCGAGGTGCCGTCCTTCGCCCCGCCCGTGGATCTACGTCCCGGTGACTATCGGATGCAGCAGGTCGACGTCGAACGCAGCCAAGAGTTCCGCAAATGTATCGAGTGCTTCCTTTGCCAAGACACTTGCCACGTCCTTCGAGACCACGAGGAAAATAAGCCGGTCTTTGCCGGGCCTCGGTTCTTCATTCGGGTGGCTGAACTGGACATGCACCCCTTGGACACGATCGACCGCAAGGGGCAAGCACAGGAGGAATTCGGACTTGGGTACTGCAACATCACGAAGTGCTGTACCGAGGTCTGCCCTGAGGGAATTCACATCACGGACAACGCCATCATCCCCATGAAGGAACGCGTCGTCGATACCAAGTACGACCCGGCATTCGGTTTGTTCCGCGTCCTCAAGGCACGTTCGAAGTCGAGTAAACGGATGAATGAGCACGCCGAGTTGGCTTGGTCGTTGCTGCGGTCGGTCGAAGACGGGCTTGCAAGCTACGACGAAGTGAGCGAGCAAGTCCACGCAGAGATGTCCCACGCCAAGGGCATTGCAAGTACCGGCACTATCCTCGCCCGCGTCGAGGCTCTTGCTCACTTCGAAGCAGGCGAGTACACCGAGTCGGCGCGAGCCGCGCGCGAATCACTGGCCTGGCACCGAGACAACATCGAGCAGTCTGACGCGTGGGTCACGTTGGCGCGGATAGATATCGTTAACGGAAATCTGAAAGCAGCAGCTCACGCGGTCGACGAGGCACGTCAGTTGTGGGCCGAGAACCCACGGCTTTCCCTAGTGACCGTTGCCGAGCCAACATCATGAGTCGCCTGCTCGATGATGCCGAGCTGGTTCGACTGCTCAGTGAGCTTCCCGGTTGGGAACGCGCTGGCGAATCGATCCACCGCAGCCTCAAGGCCCCGGACTTCCCCACGGCGATTCGCATCGTCGATGAGATAGCGGTCGACGCCGAAGAGATGAACCATCATCCGGACATCGACATTCGCTGGCGAAATCTCGATCTGACGCTCTCCACACACTCAGCTGGTGGCCTCACCCAGCTAGACATCGAGCTGGCACATCGGATCTCCGCCATCGCCGCGACACACGACGCCCACTGATCCGCCGAGTGCGACCTAGGTGACAGTAATTGAGGTGCGCATCGTCGCTGGGTGAACGTCGCATTGGATGTGATACGTATCGACACGCAACCGCACTTTCCACTTAGTACGTCCCGTACCGCTGACCGAAGTCTTCAGATCCACACCCAGGCCTTGAATGTGCCAATTGTGGTCCGGTGTCGAATCATTAACGACCAAGCGATAACGACCGGCCGACACGGACGTGGCGCTGATTGATATCACCTGGGCACCAGTCACCTTGCCCGTCAGCTTTGGGAGGCGGCCACGCTTGCGGATCGCCGCCACATCGGCCTCGGTGAGCACCTGTTCCGACGTGCGAGGGGCGATCACCGTCGAATGATCGCCGTGCGCGGAAACCACGCCGTCCGGCGAAGCATGGGGCTGTGCCTGCGCCATACCCATGACTCCGACACTCAGTGCAACTGCAGCGACCACTGATCCGAACTTGGTTGATCTCCTCATGTCGACCCACGCTAGTCAGGATGCACTGGGCGTACCAGGGGTAATGAATAATCCAACGCATGACGCAACCCCTGATCGCACGCCCAGCGCGCCCCGAATGGGGCGAGCTCCCGGCGACGGTGCGATCGGGGATCGAACATGCCTCCGGGGGGTCGCTGTTCTCGGTTGAGAGCATGGCTGGCGGCTATGGCCCAGGCATGGCCAGTTTGCTGCAGCGCGACGACGGAGCGCGGTTCTTTGTCAAGGCCATCTCAGCCTCCATCAATCCGCAAGGTCCAGACATCTACGGTCGGGAGCGAGACATCCTGGAGCGGCTGCCGCTAGATGCACCAATCTCACAGTTGGTCGCCACGTTCACTGATGGTCAGTGGCTGGCATTGATCTTTGGCGAAGTGATCGGCAGGAATCCCGAGTGGTCTCGCGAAGGCGACCTCGATCTCGTCCTCTCCTCGATGACCGACCTCGCCAGGGCCATGAGCCCACCGCCAGCACCGGCACCGAGAGCTGCCGACCTATGGGACGAAGACTTCGCGGGTTTTCGACGGTTGGCAGCCACCAAAGCCCATTTCGAACCGGCGGTTCGGGCTCGCTACGGCGACTGGGCTGCGGATGGCCTGGACCGGTTGGCCACGTTGGAGGCGTCGGGTGCGTCGGCTGTTGTTGGCGAGACACTGCTGCACGGTGACCTACGCGATGACAACATGCTCATCACCCCGGCGGGGGAGGTTGTGTTTGTCGATTGGCCCGAGGCGTGTATCGGACCAGCTTGGTTCGACCTGCTGCTGATGCTCCCTAGCGTCGCGTTGACTATTGGACTGGATGCGGTCGAGCAGGTCGTTGCTACGCACGGCTCAATCGCCGATGTCGATTCGAGAGCGGTAGACGCCGCCCTAACGGGTGTAGCCGGATACTTCGTGCACTCCTCGTTGCAACCGCCCCCTCCCGGTCTGCCGACGGTGCGCGAGTTTCAGCGAGTTCAGGGCCTCGCGGCAGTGGAATGGCTGCAGCAGCGTCACGCCGTTTAGCCAACTGGTCGATGGCCCTCAGAATTACGCACCCACCTGCGTGAGCTTGACCACCGCGCGAGATGCGGCGATCTGCACGCGCCGGACTGGGTCGGTTCGAAGTTCGGCGACCACCGGCAGGGCCTCGCCCACCTGATGTTTGGCAACAACTCGGCATGCCATTTCCCTGACTCGCCAAGCCTCGTCCGATAGCGCGGTCAGCACGCTGTCAGTGGCGATGTCATCCCAGGCCCAGAACAGCCCGCGAGCAGCCCATACGCGAAGCCAGTACTCGTTGACTTCGGGTGACGGTCCCTCAAGAACCCAGTCCGTCCCAGCGCCACCCAACGCTTTCACCAGTGCGTCGTCGACCACAGCATCGGAAAGCAGCTCGATACAGCCAGCGACGAACTCCCTCTTGCCGCGCAGCTGGCACTCATGCTCGATCCGTTGGCGCGGTGTCACTTCGGCGGCCATTCCGGGTCAACATCCCGCTGGTCGTTGCGCAAGCCATCGCGACAGCATCGAGCTATCCCGGCACTTCGTCGGCGGCCGCCTGAAGTCCAGCGATCTCGATTTTGGTCATCGCCAGCATCGCCTCCATTACCCGCCCGGAACGTGCCGGATCAGGGTCACCCATCAGCTGCATAAGCGCTGTCGGAACGATCTGCCAGGACAAGCCGAAGCGGTCGCGGAGCCAACCGCATTGACTAGGAGTGCCCCCCTCCAGGAGGCGACCCCAGAAATGGTCCACCTCGTCCTGATCCTCACACGAGACGAAGAACGAAAACGCCGGAGTGAGCTGGTAGTGAGGTCCACCGTTGAGGATCATCACCTCCTGGTCGGCAAGGCGAAGCCTGGCAGTCATCACCCCACCCGCCGGCCCCGGAGAGCCTTCGGGGTAGCGCGTCACCTCAAGAACAGCTGAGTCTCCAAATACGGATGTGTAGAACTCGACTGCCTCCTCGACGTGTCCGTCGAACCACAAGAACGGAGTGACCTTTGACATGTGCTGCCTTTCCGTCCCCTCGGCGCCAGTGGCGGATCTGGGACACGATATTCGGACATTTCACTGCAGATTCTGTCCCAAATCCACCACTAGTCGCTCAGCTCAGCCACTCACGGCCAAACCACCGCCGGACGCGACGCTGACCGAAGGTCGTCTTGTCAGAAACAAGCGCTGCGGAGGGGCCCTGCATCGCGCCAGTTGGCCGTTGACCGGGCTCAAAAG
>DATKIY010000109.1:0-17306 GCA_035543875.1 Actinomycetes bacterium
CCGACTCATTGATGTTCCGTTGTCTGAAACCTCGAAGAAACGTGGTGGTATCCACAACTCGTTGACTCGACTTCTCATCAAGCCGACTCATCTCATCGGTGGATATGCACAGTTGTCATTTGCCTTTAACTACCTCGGTCCCACTGGAAACCAAAGGGACGAAGTGACGGTCATTCGGCGACGTTCGCAGGAGGTCCAGTACTGATGCGCGTCATGGCTCAGCTGGCGATGGTCATGAATCTTGACAAGTGCATCGGCTGTCATACCTGCTCGGTGACGTGCAAGCAGGCATGGACGAACCGCACTGGCGTCGAATATGTGTGGTTCAACAACGTCGAAACCCGCCCCGGTCAGGGGTACCCGCGCAGATACGAAGACCAAGAACGATGGAAGGGCGGCTGGACGCTCAACAAACGAGGCCGACTGTCGCTCAAGGGCGGCGGTCGAGTCAGGAAGCTACTTAACATCTTCGCCAACCCCGTGCTGCCCACCATTGACGACTACTACGAACCTTGGACCTATGACTACGAGACGTTGACTAATGCGCCACTGCAGGAACACACACCCGTGGCGCGGCCGAAGTCACTGATCTCCGGTCAGGACATGAAAATCACCTGGTCCGCTAACTGGGATGACAACTTGGGTGGCGCGACCGAACACGGATCGAAGGACGTCCTACTCAAAGACATCGCAGACAAGGTGAAGTTTGAGTTCGAGCAGACCTTCATGTTCTACCTCCCGCGAATCTGCGAACACTGCCTCAACCCGTCGTGCGCCGCGTCGTGTCCCTCTGGTGCTATCTACAAACGAACTGAAGACGGCATCGTTCTCGTCGATCAGGATCGGTGCCGCGGGTGGCGTCAATGCGTAAGCGGATGCCCCTACAAGAAGATCTACTTCAACCACCGCACGGGAAAAGCGGAAAAGTGCACGTTCTGTTTTCCCAGGGTGGAGGTTGGCATTCCGACGGTTTGCTCAGAGACGTGCGTTGGCCGACTTCGATACATCGGACTGGTCCTCTATGACGCAGACAAGGTGCTAGAGGCCGCAACTACTGCGAACGAGCAGGACCTCTACGAAGCTCAGCGTCAGGTCTTCTTGGACCCGAACGACCCACTGGTCGTGCACGCCGCCGAGCAAGCAGGTATCGCGCGAGACTGGATTCTTGCCGCGCAACGTTCGCCGGTCTATGCGCTCATCAACACCTACCGGGTCGCGCTCCCACTGCATCCGGAGTATCGAACGCTGCCCATGGTTTGGTATGTGCCGCCGCTCTCTCCTGTCGTGGATGTGGTCAAGGACACCGGTCACGATGCGGAGGAGAAGGGCAATCTCTTTGCCGCGATCGACGCACTACGTATCCCCATCGAGTACCTCGCAGAACTGTTTACTGCGGGTGACGTAGCACCTGTCGACAAGGTGCTACGGCGCCTGGCCGCAATGCGCTGCTATATGCGAGACATCAATATGGGCAGAGACCCACAGGAATCCATTGCTGAAGCCGTAGGAATGACCGGCGAAACGATGTACGACATGTATCGCCTCCTTGCCATCGCCAAGTACGACGAGCGCTACGTCATTCCGCCGGCCCACGCCGAACAGGCTCACGCCCTGGAGGAGCTCGCCACCGAATGCAGTCTCGACTATGAGGGTGGCCCTGGAATGGGTGGCTCGGGTCCGTTCGGCGAGGGCTCAGGGCGCTCATCACCCGTGGCGGTCGAAAACTTTCAGCTGCTGAAGGAGCGGCAGTCGGCCGATGCGATCGCGTCTCCAAGCGACAGGTCCTCCCGAGTCAACCTACTCAACTGGGACGGTCGGGGTGCCCCAGGAGACTTGTTTCCACCGCGGCCAGAGCCTCACGAAACCGGCGGCGAGGTGGAACAGTGACGACGCTGAACCGCTCTCCGGCGAAATTGTCTTCGGAGCAGGTCACTTGGCAACTCGCGTCGCTGCTTCTCGCCTATCCGGATGACGCTCTTGTTTCACAATTCCCGTTGTTCCGCGAAATCTTGACCCGTGTTCCTCTAACGCAGTCGGCCGCGCTGCGCTCGTTCATGGACGTGGCGCAGGCAACTCCAGTACTCGACTTGGCCGCACAGTACGTTGAAACATTCGATCACCAGCGGCGATGTTGTCTTTACCTCACGTACTACGCGCATGGCGACACCCGCAACAGGGGCATGGCCCTGCTTGAATTCAAGTCTGCGTTTAGCGCGGCCGGCCTCGAACTAAATGACGGCGAACTACCTGACCACCTCGCCGTGGTTCTCGAGTTCGCCGCGACAATCGATCCTGCCGCGGGGCGCGGTCTGCTGATCGGCCATCGCGCCGGAGTCGAACTCCTACGCCTGGCGCTTCAGGACAAGGCATCGCCCTGGGCCAGCGTGTTAGTCGCCATCTGCGCCACCTTGCCACCGCTTCGCGGTGATGAGCACAAAGCGATAGGCAAGCTCGCAAGCGAAGGGCCACCGAGTGAGGAAGTCGGGCTCGCGCCGTTCGCCCCGCCGGAGTACATGCCTATTCGTGAAGGTGCGCGATGACGGCGTTGACCGCCTCGACAGACGCATCTACCGAGGTCAGTGGACTGAGCATCATCTTGTGGGTCGCTATTCCGTACATCTGCCTAGTCATATTTGCTGTCGGGCATTATTGGCGTTACCGGTACGACAAATTTGGCTGGACGACGAGGTCCTCGCAGCTCTACGAGTCTCGTTTGCTCCGGCTCGGGTCACCGCTGTTTCACTTCGGTTTGCTGTTCGTGATCGCAGGTCACGTCATGGGGTTGGTCGTCCCCTCTGCATGGACATCAGCGCTGGGCATCAGCGAGCACAGCTACCACCTCATGGCGGTGAGTGTTGGCACGGTTGCCGGGCTCTGCACCGTCGTCGGTATGGCAATCCTGATCTATCGCAGACGCATGGTCGGACCGGTTTTCTCAGCAACGACTCGCATGGACAAGGCCATGTATGCAGCGTTAGCTACCGTGATCATCCTTGGCCTTGCGAACACTGTCGTCGCGAACATGTTCGGTGACTACGACTACCGCGAGGGCGTGTCAGTGTGGTTTCGAGGGATCTTCCGTTTCACGCCCGAGCCCGAACTGATGTCGCAAGCTCCCATCGGGTTTCAGCTTCATGCTCTCGCAGCGTTTGCGCTGCTCGCGCTCTGGCCGTTTACCCGGCTCGTGCATGTCTTTTCCGCGCCAATTGGCTATCTCACGCGTCCCTACATCGTGTACCGGTCCCGCGACTACCAACTAGGAAGCCGCCGCCCCAAGCGCGGCTGGGAGCGTGTCGGCTGATGCATCACTTTCCAACAGCCAGTCCATAACGTCGGCAGCTCCCCAACCTTCCGGATGTCGTTCGATGAGCAGGTGAATAGCTGCGAGATCGTGCCCGAGCGTCAGCAATGACGGCTCAACCGAGCCGTCACGACGTAGTTGCGGAAGACCAGCAGACGCAGTCAGCCCATTGCAGAGGCACAAGCGCCCGACGGTGTCCTCGGCGGAACCGCCCTTCCGAACATAAGCATCGACCGGCTCCGCCGGGCATCGTTGCCCAATCGATCCGTCTGCTCGACGGAAAGCTGTCCGGAGGTAACCCAGGTCGCAGTTTCTCTCGCGGCCCTCGTAGACGCCGCGCGATGCGATGGTTTCAGGTACCTCAACGACCTTGAAGGGGAAACCCGTGGGACTAGCCACTGGGTCAGTGCGCACGCGAGCCTCTCCGGACTTAAGGCCGCCCAAAAGCGCACGTCGCAAAGGTTCGGTTAATCCAGATTCCTGGCTGAGTGCAAAGACCGTTCCCACCTGAACGCCCTGAGCACCTTCAGCTTTCGCGGCGTCGATATGCGCCGGTCCGGCTTGCCCTCCCGCGAGCCAGAACGGAAGCCCCACCTTGCGAAGTTTCTCCAGGTCCACTTCATCGCGGGGGCCATAGATCGGCTCACCTCGCTCGTCTCGTTCGTTACGCCGAGGCGGCGCGTTGTGCCCACCGGCTGTGGGACCTTCGACCACAAGACCATCAGGACACGTCAATGTGTCCCTAGCAAGGTAGGACGCGAGGATGTGCGAAGACACGATGGCCAGGAATGCCGGTCGGTTGAGCGGACCAGTCAGGTTCGGAACGACATCGGTGGCAGTCAAGGTGATGTCGAAGGTTTCACCGCGTTCGGCATCAACCACGTCCAACGGCACGGTTACTGGTTCACACGCGGCCAAGGCGTCGAGGATGCGTGGCAGATGCACCGGCACCCCCGCGCCAACCAGAACCACGTCCACCTCAGCGAGCATCGCGCCGAGTAGTGCGGCTGGCGTCCACAGTTGGATCTTCTCCAGCAAGTTGATCCCAATCGCGCGATCATGGCCGGACTTTGCGAGGCGCACTTGGGCGAACGAGCCAAGAGCGGCAAGACGCAGCGCATCTACCCGCTGGTGCTGATCCAGCCGGGGGATGGGGCGGTATGGCGCACCCGGTGCGCGCCCTTGTGATCGGTAGTAGCGGCCGATCGTCGCTTGGACAAAGTCTTGATCTGGGTACCTGGCCAACACGGGGAACAACTGCCCCGTGGGGTCGCCGTCCTGCAGCCAACGAGCCAGCAGTAAGTCAGGGGCCACGCCGCTGACGACGCCTAGACCTCCGTTTTGGGCGACCTGACGTGCCAGTTGCCAGCTCGAAACGCCGACACCCATGCCCCCTTGGATTACAGACGGCAGCTCTTCGACGATCTCGCTCGGTGTTCGAGGGGGCATTTCTCTAACCTCCGGTGTCGTAGGTTAGGGAAAGAGGGCCAAAGGTCCCGAACTTTTGGGTGGGCCTAGATGGACTTGAACCATCGACCTCTTCCTTATCAGGGAAGCGCTCTAACCGAGCTGAGCTATAGGCCCGTCGCCGAAGGGGAAGGCTACCCCAGGCCACTTGGGGCACCCAAACCCGACCAAAGCACGGATGGATCGTGTCACTACGCCATCCACACACGCAGTTGGTTGGCAAGCCGGTCGATGTGGTCGCTCCATCCCGGCTTGCGGAGATTGAGTGACAGGTTGATCTGCATGAGACGCCGGGCCGCAACCAGCGCGTCCCACAGGTGCGGCTCGTCGGCGGGCCAAGCCCGGGCCGATTCGTAGCCGCTTCGGAACTGGTCGCAAAGCTCGTCGGCATTGTCAGCTGCATCGAACGCATAGAGCGCCATGACAATGTCCTGAACCTCAAACCCCCACACCAGGTCTTGGAAATCGATAACTGTGATTTCAGAACTCTCAACCATGAGGTTGTCCCACGTGTAGTCACCGTGCAGGAGATGCGGGGGGTGTGGTGGATTCGCCCATAACCCATCAATTGTTCGTTGCGCTCGCGCGAGACTTTCGACCAAGAGCGACCCGAAGCGGCTCGAGTACTGGTCAATCAGCCTGTCATCGCAGAAGTACAACACTTGATCGGCGACCATCGCCCCAGGCGGTGGCTTGGCTGAACCAGACCTCGCCGTGTGCTCGTGGAGAACCGCCAACATCCGGCCGGCGTCGATCACTCGCGCCGCCGTGGCGCGGTGGCGGAGAGCCTGGCCAGGGACCCAGTCGAACAACACACAGTCACGAGTTCCCGAGACGCCTGGAGCGTCCACCGACGTAAGGACATCGCCCGCTGCGTTCCGGCACACCCGGCCGACCGGAATGACGTTGGCATCCGCCAACTCAGTGAGCCAGGCCGCTTCGACGTTCTCAAGGCCATCAGGGTGGATTCGGAGTTCGGGACCGACGCGCAGGGCGAACGTGCGATTCGCCGAGTCGACTATTCGAAATACCGTGTTGAAAGACTCAGCGACAAGCGCCAGCTCGGCTACGTCGAGGCCATAGGCGTTGGCCGCTTGCAGCACAACCGGGCGAAGTCGTTCGTGTCTTGCTGGCCCACTGAGCTGGCTAAAAACGGTGCCAGAAACGAGTTACTCCTCGGTGACGGTGAGCTCAAGTCCACCAGAAACGCTTGTCGCGAGGTTGAACAAGAACGCACCGATGGTCGCCAACGCGGTGATGAGCACCACATCGATAGCGGCGATAAGCAGGGACACCGACAACACCTTGCCGAAACCGAAGTACTGGGTCACGGTCAAAGCGCCATCGCCGAGAACATCCTCAAGCGTTCGATCGACAGAGGTGAACACTCCGCCTGCTGCCAGCAGCCCCCACAACAGCAGCCCTGCGACAACAGTGATGGCAGCGACCGCTAAAGACAACAGAAAAGACAGTCGTAGAACTGTCCAGGGATCAACGCGTTGCACCGTCATGCGCACGCGGCGCGAGCGAACGGCAGGGACCGAACGTGCAGACGGAACAACGAGCGCACCCTGCGGCTGCGAGGTAACCGGTGGTCGGTTGCCTGTGTCGCTGTCCATCGGACGTGAACCACTCGTAGTGGTCATCAGTCGCCACCTTCGTCGACGACGGGAGAACTACCCCCATCGTCAGTGATTGGGTCTGCGGCCCCTGCTTCGGTGTCTGTTGTGTTTGCTTCATTCGAAACTACCGCTTCGGCATCGTCAGCATTGACTTCATCGTCAACGACAACGCTCGCCTCAGGGTTACGCGTGACGGCAACCACGGAGTCGCCCTCGGCAACCACAGTAAGGGTTACACCCATCGTGTCACGGCCCGTCGCACGGATTTGGTCGACCGAAGTGCGAATCACCTCACCGCTCGCCTTGATCGCGAGGATTTCATCGCCTTCGTGCGCAATCAGAGCGCCGACCAGTGAGCCCCGCTCCTCGTTGGCCAGTCTCATGGCCCGGACGCCAAGGATCCCTCGGCCCTTCGGGGTCCACTCTTCGACAGCCGTGCGCTTTGCGAAACCGCCGTCGGTGACAGTTACAAGGAACGACTCAGGTTGGACGACGTCCATCGCTAGCAGCTGGTCGCCGGTGCGGAACTTCATCCCGATGACGCCCTGGGTGGAGCGCGCCATCGGACGAAGCGCTCCGTCGTTAGCGTGGAAGCGAGCCGACTGTCCCTTGTGTGAAACCAGCAGCAGATCATCCTCTGCAGAACACAACACCGCCGAGATAAGCTCGTCACCCTCCTTCAAGTTGATAGCGATGACGCCACCACTGCGGTTGGAGTCGTACTCGGTGAGTTTGGTCTTCTTCACCATTCCGCCGCGAGTTGCGAGCACGAGATATGGCGACTGCGCGTAGTCGCGGACGTCTAGCACCTGTGCGATCTCTTCGTCCGGCTGGAAGGCCAACAAGTTGGCCACGTGCTGACCGCGAGCATCACGACCGGTGTCGGGGAGCTCGTACGCCTTGGCGCGATACACCCGCCCTTGGTTAGTGAAGAAAAGGATCCAGTGGTGTGTCGTTGTAGTGAAGAAGTGGTCGACGATGTCGTCCTGCTTCAACGCGGCCCCACGCACGCCCTTGCCACCACGACGCTGTGAGCGGTACAGATCCGCCTTGGTTCGTTTGGCATATCCGTCGCGGGTAATGGTGACAACGACATCCTCTTCTTGGATGAGGTCCTCGTTAGACATGTCACCGTCGTAGGGCACCAACGTGGTACGTCGCTCGTCGCCGTACTTGTCGACGATCTCTGCGAGCTCTTCGCTGACAATGCTGCGTTGACGCGGTTCGCTCGACAGGATGTCGTTAAAGTCCGCAATCTTTGTCATGAGGTCGTCGTACTCGTCAATAATCTTCTGCCGCTCTAAGGCGGCGAGCCGACGCAGTTGCATGTCCAAGATTGCAGTGGCTTGGACCTCATCAATTTCAAGCAAGCCGATCAGGCCCGAGCGTGCATCTTCAACGGTGGCGCTCGCCCGGATGAGCGCAATGACCTCATCGAGTGCGTCGAGGGCTTTGAGCAGCGCCCGCAAGATGTGTGCGCGCTCCTCGGCTTTGCGTAACCGGAATCGCGTACGCCGCTGAATGACCTCGATCTGGTGAGCGACCCAGTGCGACACGAACTGGTCGAGTGTCAGGGTTCGCGGTATCCCGTCGACCAACGCCAACATGTTCGCACCGAAGGTCTCTCGCAGCTGCGTATGCTTGTAGAGGTTGTTCAGGACAACCTTGGCTACGGCGTCCTTCTTCAGCACAATGATGATTCGCATACCAGTTCGCGATGACGAGTCATCTCGAATGTCGGCGATGCCCTGGACCTTGCCGTTGTTGACGAGGTCAGCAACCTTGGTGGCGAGGTTGTCGGGGTTTACCTGGTACGGAAGTTCGGTGACGACCAAACACGTGCGGTTCTGAATCTCCTCAACCTCGACCACCGCGCGCATGATGATGATGCCGCGACCAGTGCGGTAGGCGTCCTCGATGCCGTTCTTACCAACAATCTGGGCGCCGGTCGGCAGATCAGGGCCTTGGATCCGCTCGAGCAGCGCCTCAAGTAGCTCCTCGCGTGAAGCCTCGGGGTGTTCAAGCGCCCACTGGACGCCAGCCCCGACCTCTCGCATGTTGTGCGGAGGAATGTTGGTGGCCATACCGACGGCGATGCCAGCTGAACCGTTGACGAGCAGGTTGGGGAACCGGCTCGGCAGGATCGTCGGCTCTTGTGTGCGGCCGTCGTAGTTGGGGCGGAAGTCGACGGTCTCTTCGTCGATGTCTCGCACCATCTCCATGGCGAGCGGCGCCATGCGGCTTTCGGTGTATCGCATGGCTGCAGCAGGGTCGTTACCCGGAGAACCGAAGTTGCCTTGTCCCTGCACCAACGGGTAGCGCAACGCCCACGGCTGCGCGAGTCGAACGAGAGCGTCGTAGATCGCAGTGTCGCCGTGGGGGTGGTATTGACCCATGACGTCGCCGACGACGCGAGAGCATTTGGAGAAGCCGCGGTCCGGTCGGTATCCGCCGTCGTACATCGCGTACAGCACACGACGATGTACCGGCTTCAGGCCGTCACGGACGTCGGGCAACGCTCGACTGACGATGACACTCATGGCGTAGTCGAGGTACGACCGCTGCATTTCGTTCTGCAGGTCGACAGGATCGACCCGTCCGCCTGCTGGCGTGATGTCGGTGGTCTCAGTCACCAGGAACCCTTTGCTTGTCCGTCATTGGTCAGTCAGTTGTGGCTAGGTGTCGTCCCTAGATATCGAGGAAACGCACGTCTCTCGCGTTGCGCTGGATGAACTTGCGTCGTTCTTCAACGTCCTCGCCCATCAGGGTCGCGAAGGTCTCGTCGGCCTGGAGCGCGTCGTCGAGCGTCACCTGCAACAGGATTCGACGATCGGGGTCCATCGTGGTCTCCCACAGCTCGTCCGCGTTCATTTCGCCAAGGCCTTTGTACCGCTGGATGCCGTCTCCCTTGGGGAGCTTGCGCCCAGCAGCAGCGCCAGCTTCAAGCAGCGCATCGCGCTCGCGGTCGCTGTAGACGAACTCAGCCTCTTCGCGGGACCACTTCACCTTGTACAGCGGTGGCTGGGCGAGATACACGAACCCGTTTTCGATGAGTGGTCGCATGAAGCGGAAGAGCAGCGTGAGCAGCAGTGTTCGAATGTGCTGACCGTCGACATCGGCGTCGGCCATCAACACAATCTTGTGGTAACGCAGCTTGTCGAGGTCGAACTCTTCGTGAACGCCGGTGCCGAGCGCCGAGATCATGGCCTGAACCTCGGTGTTCTGCAGCACGCGGTCGATGCGCGCTTTCTCGACGTTGAGGATCTTCCCGCGGATGGGCAGGATCGCCTGGGTCGCTGGGTCGCGGCCGTTCCGCGCACTGCCGCCGGCAGAGTCGCCCTCAACCACAAACACTTCGCACTCTTCGGGGTTGGTTGACGAGCAGTCGATGAGCTTTCCCGGAAGCCCGCCGCCGCCCAGCAGCCCCTTGCGGTTACGAGCCAGGTCGCGCGCTTTGCGAGCTGCAATTCGGGCGGTCGCTGCGTTGAACGACTTGCGGGCGATCTCCTTGCCCTCTGCGGGGTTGGCGTCAAACCACGCGCCGAGCTGCTCATTGGTGACACGCTGCACAAAAGCCTTTGCTTCGGTGTTGCCAAGCTTGGTCTTGGTCTGACCTTCGAACTGTGGTTCTCGAAGTTTGATGTGAACGATGGCGGTCAACCCCTCACGCACATCCTCACCCGACAGGTTGGGGTCTTTGTCTTTCAACAGGTTCCACCGCTCACGCGCGTAGCGGTTAACCAGCGACGTGAGTGAGGTGCGGAAACCTTCTTCGTGGGTACCGCCCTCGTGGGTGTTGATGGTGTTCGCGAACGTGTGAACGCCTTCGTTGTAGTCACCGTTCCACTGCATGGCCACCTCAAGGCTGATGCCTTGCTCGGTGTCTTCAGCTGCGTACTCGATGACCTGCTGGTGGACCACGCCGGTCTTGCTTCGCGCGTTGATGTGGCGCACGAAGTCGGCGATGCCGCCCTCGTAGTAGTAGGTGACCGTGTTTGCCGCATCTTCGCCGTCACCAATCGAGGTAATGGCGCGCTCGTCGTTCATCTCGATCGTCAAACCGCGGTTCAGGAATGCCATCTCCTGGAACCTGCGGGCCAGCGTGTCGAACGAGTAGACGGTCGACTCGAAGACCTCTTCGTCGGCCCAGAAGGTAACGGTCGTGCTGGTGATGTCGGTGGGCTCACCTTTTGCGAGAGGAGCAGTTGGTACTCCGCGAACGTAGGACTGACGCCAGACAAAACCGTCGCGGTGGATCTCAACCGAGAGCCGGCTGGACAGCGCGTTAACCACCGACACACCGACACCATGGAGCCCACCGGAGACGGCGTATCCGCTGCCACCGAACTTGCCCCCAGCGTGGAGGACCGTGAGGACGACCTCGACAGCTGGCTTGTGCTCAATCGGGTGTTCGTCGACCGGGATGCCTCGACCGTTGTCAATCACCCGAACTCCACCGTCGTCGAGCAGCGTGATCGAGATGCGGTCGGCCTCACCCGCGAGTGCCTCGTCGACCGAGTTGTCGACAACCTCGTAGACCAGGTGATGCAAGCCTCGTTCACCGGTGGAACCGATGTACATGCCGGGACGCTTCCGGACGGCATCGAGGCCCTCGAGCACCTGGATGTCAGTGGCGTCATATGACACGAGTTCGAGCTCCTTCGTCGGGGACGGGCTGGTTCTTCAAGTACTTGGCGAACTCACACAACGGGCCACTCCGCGCCGTGCGGAGCGGCCCAAGACGTGCGACCTTGTCACTGCCCTCATCCTACCCCGTCGGACTGACTAGACCGCCTCGTGGTGGCGATTGTGGGCAGTGTGGCGCCTTCCACAGGAGGCGGGACGACTCCCCCTACGCGTCTACCCCTTTTTTGAGCCTCTGCGGACGGAGAACGGCAACCTCATGATCATTAACCATACGTGTCTCGGGGGCCTCTGCCCTTGACCGACCACTTGCCCTTTTTCCAACTCGGAGCCGCTGGCCCGAGGACGTTCAGCCGGGTGACGGTGCCTGCTCCGAGGTCGTTGTTGAGTCGGGCCAGGACCGTCCCAGCGAGCAGCCGAACCTGCGAGGCCCAGGCGGTGCTGTCGGCTCGAACGGTGAGCGACCCATCATCGAACTCTTCCGGCTGACAGTGCCCAGCGAGCTCGGGGCCGACGATTTGGCTCCATCTGCCCTCCACCCCGCCGATGGCCTGAGCTGCCTGCCAACCGCGTTCATCGACCAAGCGTTCAACAGCGCGGCCGAGCGGCTGTGGGTCGCGGTCATCTGGCCCGGAACCGGAGGAAGACGGGCTTTGCCGCTGCCGGGGGCGCTGCGCGTAGCGCCTGCTGGAGCCAGCCCGTCGACTGACTGAGTCGGCCTTGGCTCGCGACAACATCGCGCGAGCGAGGTCGAGCCCGCTGCCTGCTGTCGCAGCTGGCGTCTTGGCGCCGTTCGGGTCTGCAGGCTCGTCGGGTTCGCTGGGGCTCTCATCCGTCATGGCGCACCTCCCCATCGACGACCGTAAACCGCTCTCCTGACAGCGTAGGTGGCACGTCACTCGTTACTGCCGCCGTGACTAGCACCTGCTCCGCTGGTGCAACCATCGCAGCCAACCTGGTCCGTCTGGTCTCGTCGAGCTCGGCGAACACATCGTCCAGGATGAGCACCGGGTCGTCGCCGTCGTCGCGTAGTAAGGCAAACGACGCCAGACGCAAAGCAAGCGCGTAGGACCAAGACTCGCCGTGTGACGCGTAACCCTTGGCTGGCAGATCGCCAAGGTGAAGTACCAAGTCGTCACGGTGTGGCCCCACGACCGACAAACCTCGCGCGAGTTCTTCCCGACGAACCTCCACTATGGCCAGCGCGAGCAAGTCTGCGATTTCCTCCTGCTTCGCCGGCAGTTCAGTCTCACCCCGAAGCCACGACGCTTTGTACGAAAGCGCAGCTGGGCCACCCGACTCAGCCAATGCCGCATAGGCATCGTCAACGTGCGGCCGAAGGTCTGCAATGAGCGTCAGTCGAGCCGCCAGTAGCTCGCTGCCAAGGTTGACCAGATGTTCATCCCACACATGCAACGTGGACTCATCGAAGCTTCCCCGAGACCCGGCGGCACTTTTCAGTAAGGCATTCCGCTGCTTAAGCACCCGGTCGTAGTCAGCCCGAACGCCGGCGAACCGAGGTGCGCGTGCGATCACCAACTCGTCGAGGAAGCGACGCCGCTGCTCTGGATCGCCACGAACGAGTGACAGATCCTCTGGGGCAAACAGCACCGTTCGCAGAATTCCGAGAACTTCGCGCGCGCGGGGCAGGGCCGACTTGTTAACCCGCGCCCGGTTGGCTTTGCCCGCGACCAACTCCACTTCAAGCAGCAACTGACGGTCATCGCGGACAACCAGTCCACGAACGACCGCACGCTCAGCTCCATGGCGAATCATGGGCACGTCACTTGCAACGCGATGACTAGAAAGTGAAGACAGATACGCAACGGCTTCAACGACGTTGGTTTTCCCTTGGCCGTTTGGTCCGACCAGGACACTGACTCCCGGCCCAAACGTCAGTGATAGGTGTTGGTACGAACGAAAGTCCGCAAGCTCAAGCGCAGCGACGTACACGTGGAAGTGCTGCCGCGATCATCCGGACAACCGCACCGGCATGATGAGGTACCGATACGTCGCGTCGCTCGGCTCGTCGGCTTTGTTACGACCGCTCATGACTGCAGGCTTAGTGGACGTCGTGAAGGACAGTTCGGCGTGAGAGGTGCCCAGCGCCTGCAGGCCGTCTTGCAAGAACACCGGATTGAAGGCGATGGTGATTGGCTCGCCCTCGTACTCGCAGGTGAGTGCCTCAGTGGCCTGCGCCTCGTCGCCGGTTCCAGCTTCAAGCACTACTTCGCCTTCGCTAAATGCGAGCCGGATCGGAGTGTTGCGGTCAGCAACCAGCGCGACTCGCTTAACGGTGTCAATGAATGCCGAGGTCTCAACGACCGCTGTGGCGTTGGACTCCGCAGGCAGCAGCGCGCGGTACTTGGGGAACTCGCCGTCGAGCAGACGGTTGGTCGTACGACGACTCTCGCCGCCAGCTGCACCTTCAAAACCGATCAGGCCATCGCCGGTTCCGCCTTCGGCCAAAGCGATCGTCACGCTGTCGGAGTCACCAAGCGCACGTGCGGTGTCGGCCAGTGAACGTCCCTGCACCAAAGCAATCGCGCTGAGGTCGGGTCGGTCGGGACGCCACATGATTTCCCGAACGGCAAGTCGGTAGCGGTCGGTGGCAGCAAGGACCAGCCGATCACCTTCAAACTCAATCCGAATTCCGGTAAGGACCGGGAGGGTGTCGTCGCGTCCGGCGGCAATCGCCACTTGTGCAACGGCGGCGGCAAACTCATCGCCTGCCAGAGTCCCGGCCGCCGAGGGCATGTCGGGCAGCGACGGATAGTCCTCGCTGGGCAAGGTCTGCAGCGTGAACCGCGAAGAGCCGCAGGTCACCACGACCTTGCGATCCGACTCTTCTGTGGCAACGTCGACCGGACGAGCCGGCAAGCTCCGGGTGATGTCGGCCAGTAGACGACCAGATACCAATGCCTTGCCCGGCTCACTCACCTCACCAGGCACCTCGACACGCGCGGATACCTCGTAGTCGAAGCTGCTGAGGGTTAGTCCCTGCTCACCAGCTTCGATCATCAACCCAGCCAACACCGGGAGTGGTGGTCGGGTGGGCAGGCTTCGCGCAGCCCAGGCCACGGCCTCAGCGAGAACATCTCGCTCGACGCGGAACTTCACGCGTTTCCTCCGGTTCTGCTGTGTTCTGCCACAGCGTGGTTACTCTACGTGGTCGGTTGAATCAACAAGTTCTGAGAGGTGATGACGTTCGAAGGTGTGGTGATGAATACATAGTTCGTCGTCGTAGTCGGTGCGGTGGACAACGTGGATAGAGCACGTTTGCGCAGGTCAACGTGGCGCGTCTGGCGCACAACCCCATGTGTCTGACGTGCGAACAACTGGTTACACCCTGCGGACGACCCAATGACCGGGCGCCGACGTCCACTGGTTATCCACTGCGACGGTTGGGTTTTGTGCACAAAGTCCACAGACTTGTCCCCACCCTGTGTACCCAGCGTGATCGCGGGCGGCTGGTGGCGGATCATCCCTGTCGTGCCTGTGACTTGATCCGGTTCGTCAGCTCGGTCACCTGGTTGTAGACGCTTTGTCGTTCCGGCATGAGTTGGCGAATCTTACGGTCTGCGTGCATGACGGTGGTGTGGTCGCGGCCGCCGAACTGCTGGCCGATCTTGGGAAGCGACAGGTCGGTGAGCTCGCGGCAGAGGTACATAGCTATCTGCCGAGCGTTGACCAACACTCGAGAGCGGCTCGAGCCGCAGAGGTCGTCGAGGGTGAGTCCAAAGTACGCAGCGGTCTGCGCCATGATCAACCCGGATGTAACTTCCGGACCGGTCGCGTCGGGTATGAGGTCCTTCAAAACAATTTCAGCGAGGGCGAGATCGACCGGCTGGCGGTTAAGACTTGCGAAGGCTGTGACGCGAATGAGAGCGCCCTCAAGCTCGCGGATGTTCGTCGCGATCTTGCTGGCGATGAACTCCAGGACCTCTGGTGGAGCTTGCAGTTTCTCCTGCGCCGCTTTCTTACGAAGAATTGCGATTCTGGTCTCAAGGTCAGGTGGCTGGACGTCGGTAGTTAGTCCCCAGGTGAACCGGGTCCGCATGCGGTCCTCGAAGCCAGACAGTTGCTGCGGCGCGACATCGCTCGTGATGACGATTTGTTTGTTGGCGGTGTGAAGCGTGTTGAACGTATGGAAGAACTCTTCCTGAGTTTGCACGCGTCCTTGTAGAAACTGGATGTCGTCGATGAGCAGGACGTCGACATCGCGATACCTACGTTGGAATGCTTGGGCTTTGTCGTCGCGAATGGAGTTAATGAAGTCGTTGGTGAACTCTTCAGAACTCACATACAACACACGGGTTCCGGCGTACAAACTTCTCGCGTAGTGACCGATGGCGTGCAACAAGTGCGTCTTGCCTAGCCCAGAACCGCCGTAGATGAACATGGGGTTGTAGGCCTTGGCGGGAGCTTCGGCTACGGCGATCGCCGCGGCGTGCGCGAACCGGTTGCTAGCGCCGATGACGAACGTGTCGAAGGTGTACTTCGGGTTGAGCCGAGAGTCGCTGTCAAAGCGTGGAACCGGTTGGCCAGCTCCGGGGCGAAGGGCCATCTCTGACAAGTCGGTTGGGGCGCCGTTGGGGGTGAGCATCACAGCGAACGCGGCGTCCGCGGCGAGGGTTTCGGCATCCGGCTCGTCGTCGGCATCGGAGCTGGACCGGCCAGCATCGCCGGCAAGCTCAGGTTCGACGGTGACGGCAATCCGAACTTCACGTCCGAGCTCGCGCGATAGGACGTCGGTGACGTGGGGTCGCAGCCGGGACTCGATGAGGTCTTTGGTGAACTCGTTGGGGGCCGCGAGCAGTGCGGTGTCTTCAACCAACCCGACCGGCCGGGTCAGCTTGAGGAAGGCCCCCGCCTGCGGCCCGGCCTCGTCGGCCAGGGTGCCGAGGACGCGAGCCCAAACGGCAGTCAGATCAGGAGTTTCGATGGTCACCAGGCGCCCTCTTTGCTCTGCAGCGACCGGCGGCCGCTGCCCTTCCCCCAACTCATTTCCAAGACTCAAAACACCGACTGCCCAGGTGCGCCTTGGCGCACAGCCCCACTTCCAGGTGCCGATCCCCCGTCTTTCGCAAACTATTTTCGCTGGTCAGACCGGGGATCCACACACTCATCCACAGGCTGTGGAGGCGGCGGATCGCGGTCACCGCTCATCGTTGGGGAAGCAAGCGATGTATCGGTGCGGGCGGACGCTACCCATGTCTTACCTGCTGCGTCCAGCGGTTGTCCACAACCGCCGGTGTCACCGTAGCGAGAGGGAACCGGCGTGTCTCCCCCACCCCCGGCCGATGCCATGACACGCTGGGTGGTTGCGCTGAGCACCACGGCCATGGCTCTGCTTCCCGGAGCTGCCCCCAACTTCCCCGCAGAGTTCCATGCGCGCCGTCAGTTTGACCGGGAGGGCGGGTGACGATGTACCTTAGGGAGCCGCGTTCTTTCGGCGGCTGCCGCATGCCTACGCCGATCATGGCGCCGGCGTCCGGTGGCGGCCGACCCGCCCTTCCCGTGTTCGGCTCGATATTCGGAGTTCTTCGTGTCTAAGCGTACGTTCCAGCCCAACAATCGTCGTCGGGCCAAGACTCACGGTTTCCGGTTGCGCATGCGCACCCGGGCTGGTCGGTCCATCATGTCGTCGCGCCGCCGTAAGGGCCGCGCGCGGCTGTCTGCCTGAGTCAGTCGTGCTGCCAGCCGCGCACCGGATGCGGCGTAGTCACGAGTTCGACCAGGCAGTTCGAGGTGGCCGGCGAGCTGGTAGCAACGCGCTAGTCGTCCATGCGACGAAATGCCCGATCGACGCGAGCGAGGGTGACAGCTCGGTGACACGTATTGGCTTCGTCGTGAGCAAGCAGGTGGGAAACTCCGTGATCAGACATCGCGTCACTCGTCGGCTGCGCGCGTTGATGGCAGCCAGGGTGAAGGATTGCCCCTCGGGTTATCTGATCGTGGTCAGGGCGCTCCCGGCTTCAGCTAACCGGGCTTCGGCAGAACTCATGGCAGATTTAGACCGCGCACTGGGCCGACTGCTGGTGACCAGGTGACGGGCGTGAGCCAGCTGGTACGTGGCGGCTTGTCCGTTCTGCGGCGTATTCTCCTTTTTGTCCTTTTAGTACCACTTCGCGGCTATCGTCGGTTTATCTCGCCTGCGTTGCCGGCGTCCTGCCGCTACTACCCTTCGTGCGCCACCTACGCTGAGGAAGCGCTGCGGCTGCACGGCCCGATCACCGGAAGCTGGTTGGCGCTGCGACGCTTGGCTCGGT
>DATKIY010000110.1:0-4156 GCA_035543875.1 Actinomycetes bacterium
GCCATTTTGTGGCAGCACTTGTTCTGGTTCTTTGGGCATCCGGAGGTCTACATCCTGGCGTTGCCCTTCTTCGGCATCATCAGCGAGATTCTGCCCGTCTTCAGCCGCAAGCCGATCTTTGGTTACAAGGGTCTGGTCTACGCCACCATCTCGATCGCGGCGCTGTCGGTTGCAGTGTGGGCTCACCACATGTTCGTGACAGGCGCGGTGCTGCTGCCGTTCTTCGCATTCACCACAATGCTCATCGCGGTGCCAACAGGTGTGAAGTTCTTCAACTGGATCGGCACGATCTGGGGCGGGTCGGTGACGTTCGAGACACCGATGATGTTCTCTCTCGGCTTCCTGGTCACGTTTTTGTTCGGTGGCCTCACCGGAATGATCCTCGCATCGCCGCCGCTCGACTTCGCCGTCTCGGACTCCTACTTCATCGTGGCGCACTTCCACTACACGGTTTTCGGCACGGTCGTGTTCTTGATGTTCGCCGGCTTCTACTTCTGGTGGCCAAAGTGGACCGGAAAGATGCTCGACGAAAAGATCGGCCACATCCATTTCTGGATGCTGTTCATTGGTTTCCAGGTCACGTTCTTGATCCAGCACTGGCTGGGCTTGAAGGGTATGCCGCGTCGCGTCGCCGACTATCTGCCGACTGACGGCTTTACGGTGATGAATCAGATCTCGACGTTCGGATCACTATTGGTCGGGCTGTCGACGCTGACGTTCTTGTACAACGTGTGGCGCACCGCTCGACGAGGCGTTCGCGTCACTGAAGACGACCCGTGGGGTTGGGGTCGTTCGCTGGAGTGGGCAACTTCGTGTCCGCCGCCGCGGCACAACTTCGACTCCATCCCGCGCATTCGTTCCGAGTCACCAGCGTTCGACCTGCACCACCCTGAAATCGCACTTGGCGAAGGCAACGTGCGCAACGACACTGTGTTGCAAAGTGTCTACGGCGCACCAGAGGTGACACACCGTGAGGATCTCAGGGACGACTTGGCAGCCAATATCGCCGACGGCCAAGCCGAGAGCTTCGCGGAAGACAAGGACAGCTAGTGCGCGCCACAGGTTGGTTGTTCGCGGGACTTGCCGCGTTCTTCGGGTTTCTCGGCGCGATCTACTGGGTACTGTCTGAAGAGCCGGCAGGTACCGCCGCGCTGGTGTTCACGTCAGGTCTTGGGTTCTTGATCGCCTTCTACCTGTTGTTCACGGCGCGTCGGCTTGAGCCACTACCGGAGGACGACGACGAGGGCGACATTGCTGAGGGTGCTGGTGGGCAGGGTTTCTACAGCCCTCACAGCTGGTGGCCACTCCCTCTGGGCATTGGAGCGGCCATGGGTGCCTTGGGTTTCGTCTTCCTGATGTGGTGGCTGATCGCGCTGGCGGTCGTTTTCACGATGTTCGCTATTTCCGGGCTGGTTTTCGAGTACTACCGTGGCGAATTCGTTCGGGAATGACGTTTGGCCATTCAGCAGTTAGCCTGAGGGGCCGATGACGCACGGGAGCGGGAGTTTCCTGCTCCCACATCGGTCTCGTAGCGACGGGGAAACAGTGGACAAGCAGCACATTCGGCCCCAGCGGGCCATCACGGCGCTTTCAGGTGCCCTGGTGGCGGCGACGCTGTCTGCCTGCATGTCCGCCGGAGCTGATGATCGAAATGGCCTCCCCGGTGACGCGCCTACCTCTGCGGCGACGATCTCGGTGCGCGCCGACGGCTCAAACTCATGGGACCCCTCACGGCCCGTGGTCATCGCCTCCCAAGACGGCACCCTCACTGATGTCCAGGTTCGTGATCGTCAAGGTCACAAAGTGGCTGGCGACGTCTCGTCGGACGGCACTGCATGGCGGACCGAGGGTGGACTCCTTAAGTACAACACCGGCTATACCGTCCGGGCTCGAGCGGTTGACGTCGATGGTCTGGCGACGCGCCAGTCCTTCCGATTCCGCACGGTCGACCCAAAGACGATGGTCTACAGCAGCATCACCCCTTTCAGCCGCCAGGTGGTTGGGGTGGGCATGCCGATCATCGTGTCGTTCGACGCGCCCGTGCCGAACCGGGCCGCTGCCGAACGCAAGCTAAGCGTTAGCACCTCTCCGCAGACCGTAGGCGCTTGGTACTGGGTGAGCGACCAGATGGTGAGGTGGCGGCCCAAGGAGTACTGGCGTCCGGACACCGACGTTGTCGTTAAGTCCAAGCTGGCTGGGGTCAACCTTGGTAATGGCACATGGGGCAACGACGACGACCGGGTCGCGTTCACCGTGGGCTCCGAGATGATCAGCACCGTTGACATCGCCAAGCACATGATGGTCGTCAAGCGAGGCAACGAGGTTCTGCGTCGCATCCCGGTCACCACTGGCAAGCCTGGCTGGGACACCCGGGTCGGCACCAAGGTAATCATGTCCAAGAGCAGGAACGTCGTCATGGATGCCGCGAGCATCGACGTCGACCCGAGTGATCCCGAGTACTACCGGCTCGACGTCGAGTACGCGATGCGTGTCACGTGGAGCGGTGAGTACCTGCACGCGGCGCCGTGGTCGGAGTCGTCGCAGGGCGAAGAGAACGTCAGCCATGGGTGCACCGGCATGAGCTTGGCCAACGCCGCTTGGTTCTACAACGAGAGCAAGGTCGGCGACGTCGTCAACTTCATCAACGGCACCCGTCAGATGGAGCCTTGGAACGGTTATACCGACTGGACCATGAGCTGGCACCAGTGGAAACAGGGCTCAGCCCTTTCCTAGCCCCTGACCCCCGCATCGTCACCATCACCGTGATCGAAGCGTCTCAGTCACTTTCGCGACCGAAATGTCAGATTGTGACGACTGCAACACTCCGATCAGTGGGGCGTGGGGGTGAGTGAGGTGATCAGTGTTCGGGTGGCGCTTCCCAGCGACGCCGAGCGGCTGGGTCACATCAAGGTGACCAGCTGGCGAGCTGCGTACGCGGGGCTGCTGCCTGACCAAGTATTAGCCGACCTCAGCATCCCGTACCTTGTCGACGAGTTCCGCAAGCGGCTCCGTGACAAAGCAAGTAGCACCACCGCGCTGGTGGCGACCATCGAGGAAGCGGGAACGGGTCTCGTCTGCGGCTACGCCATGGTTGGCCCCTATCGCTGGGACGAGCTCACTGGCGCAGGCGAGGTGTACGCGATCTACGTCGACCCGAGCCACTGGGGGATGGGAGCTGGCCGGGCGTTACTGAGTGCAGCCGAACAATGCCTGCTCGACAGGGGATTCGCAGCAGCTGCCCTGTGGGTGTTAGAGGCAAATCTGCCCGGTCGGGTGTTCTATGAGGCGATGGGCTGGAGCACCGATGGCCAACGTGGCGAACGATGCGAAGTCGAGAACGCTCCGGAGATTCGCTACCGGAAGAACCTGTTCTAGTCCTTGAGATGAACTCGGCGTTTCCTACGCATGCGGGTATGAACGCGTCGTCCTCGCGGGTTAGTCGCGGGGGGCTAGGACTGCGGCTCGCGAACCGTCGATCTCATCATCGCGCTCGGCGGTTACCTCAGCCTCGTGGTGCCGGCCCTCTTCAATCTGCTCGAGCGTCGGCATCGGAATCTGCTCACCGTAGAAGAAGTGCGACAACTTGGCCTGAGTCTTCTTCAGTAGGTAGCCGCGCTGCTTGATGCCGTTCTCGTCGTACTTGTCGGGCATCGGCAACGGCTGGGGCTCGTCGGCCCTTGCCATTAGTACGGCCTGCTCTTCAGCGGAAACCGGCTGATGTTGCTCGTAGTACTTCCCGCTGGGCAGCCGCTTGATGATGCCGGACTCGTAGCCGTGCAACAACTTGTCACGGTCGCGTCGCTGCAACGCCAGACACGTGCGTTTAGCTGCGACAAAGACCAGGGGTGGTACGACGAAGATGGCTATTCGCATAAACCAAGTAATCGCGAACACGTTGAGGTCGAACGTGCTGGCAATGATGTCGTTGCCGCCCTCGATCCACAGCAAGATGTAGAACGAAAGCGACATGGCGCCGAGCGCGGTTCGCGTTGGGGCGTTTCGCGGACGGTCCAGGAGGTGGTGCGGGCGGCGGTCGCCAGTGGCCCAAGCCTCCAGGAACGGATACAGCGCCATCAGCGTAAAGATGATTCCGGGCAGGATCACAGACGGGAACAGCACGTTAAGGCTGAACGTGTGCCCAAAGGGCAGCACCCAT
>DATKIY010000111.1:0-6147 GCA_035543875.1 Actinomycetes bacterium
TACCGCTCCCCAGCTGAGCTGTCCCGCACGAAGTCAGTGTTCCACGCGTGAACCTGACGTAGATCGGCGTAACCACCTTGGGTGAAAGCACGGACGAGGTTCAGCGTCGCAGATGCTCGGTGATAAGCCTCAACTAGTCGGGCAGGATCAGGCGTTCTCGACGCCTTCGTAAAGTCCAACCCATTGACGATGTCGCCGCGGAACGCGGGCAGCGAGACACCATCAATCACCTCGTTCGGCTGCGAGCGCGGCTTGGCGTACTGTCCCGCGATCCGTCCAATCTTGACGACGGGCATGCTCGCGCCGTACGTCAGCACCACAGCCATCTGCAACACGGTCTTGAGCTTGGCGCGGATCTCGTCGGCGTTGGCTCCGGTGAATCTCTCCGCGCAGTCACCACCCATCAATACGAACGCCTCACCGCGTGACGCGGCGGCCAGCCGGTCGCGCAGGTCGTCGCACTCGCCAGCAAACACCAGCGGCGGAAGCGACCGCAGCTGTTCGATCGCGGTTTCAAGCGCAATCGGATCTGGCCAGTCGGGCTGCTGCGCAGCAGGCAGATCGGACCACATGAGGACGTCAGGCATCGTCCAAGACTACGGCGCGCGCGGCGTTAATCCTGCCTCGACCCTCAGCGGGTGGGCAGGCAATCGGTCATCCGAAGAAAGTTGCGGCTTCGGCATAGAGCTCAGGCGGGACCGTCTTTAACTGAGCAACCGCGTCAGCCAGCGGCACTCGGACGATGTCGTTGCCGCGCAGCGCCATCATGGTTCCGAAGTCACGATCGTGCACGGCATTCACCGCATGAATCCCGAACCGCGTAGCCAAGACCCGATCGCGAGATGTCGGTGTGCCGCCTCGCTGCACATAGCCAAGGACCGTTGTCCTTGCTTCGTGCCCGGTCCTCTCCTCCAGCTCTCGAGCCAACCAGTCGCCGATGCCGGACAACCGAACGTGGCCGAACGCGTCCTTTGAGTCATCCTTGACGACCATCGCACCTCGACTAGGCAGCGCACCTTCGGCCACCACGATGATCGGGGCGTACCCGCGTTCAAACCGCGCTTCCACCCACTCGACCACCTGGTCCATGTCGAACGGCGTCTCGGGGATCAAGATGATGTTCGCCCCACCCGCCATCCCGGACGCCAACGCGATCCACCCGGCATGTCGTCCCATGACTTCCAACACCAACACTCGTTTGTGTGACTCGGCCGTGGTGTGCAGACGGTCGATCGCATCGGTGGCGATCTGCACCGCGGTATCAAAGCCAAACGTCGAGTCGGTGGCGGCGAGGTCGTTGTCAATCGTCTTCGGCACACCGACAACGCGAATTCCTTCAGTGTGAAGACGGGAAGCTACCCCAAGCGTGTCCTCGCCGCCGATAGCGATTAGTGCGCCAACACCAAGGTCGTCGAGGTTCCGTTTGATCGCTTCGACCCCGCCTTCTGTTTTGACGGGGTTGGTCCGCGACGAGCCCAAGATGGTTCCACCGCGCGGCAAGATGCCACGGACGGCAGCAACATCCAAGGGCATGGTGCTCCCGGACATTGGCCCCTTCCAGCCATCACGAAACCCAACGAAGTCCATGTCGTACTCCGCGACTCCCTTGCGAACGACAGCCCGGATCACACAATTGAGGCCAGGTGCGTCGCCGCCTCCGGTCAGTACGCCAACTCGCATGTATTTCTCCCAGGGCTGAGCGTTGCGGGTACCGCGTCCACGGCCGCCCCAACAATAAGGTGCCGACATGGCTGTGCTCTCGATCGACGCGGGTACCACCGGAGTAACTGCGCTCGTAGTGGGTGAAACCGGGCAGCTGCTGGGACGCGGCTACCAGGAGTTCCCCCAGTACTTTCCCGCTGACGGTTGGGTCGAACACGCCCCCCACGAGATTTGGGCGGCAGTGCTGGAAGCAGCCCAACGCGCGATCGAAACATCGCCCGAGTCGCCACACTGCGTGGGAATTACCAACCAGCGGGAAACCGTCGTGCTGTGGGACCGCGAGACACAAGGGGCGCCGCGACCAGCCATCGTTTGGCAAGACCGTCGCACCGCGAGTGATTGCGAGCGGCTACGCCAAGCGGGCTTCGAAGCGATGGTGAAAGCCAAGACCGGGCTACGTCTCGACCCCTACTTCTCGGCCAGCAAGCTCAGCTGGGTCAAGGACCATGAACCGGCGATCTGGCAGGGGGTACTGGAAGGTCGGGTCGCGATCGGCACTGTCGACTCTTACCTCGTCTCGCGGATAACGGGCGGCGCGCACCATGTCACAGACCACTCGAATGCATCCCGCACGTTGCTCTTCGACCTGCAGACCCTGAGCTGGTCGGAGGAGTTGTGCGACCTTTTCGGCGTTCCGCTTGCCGCGCTGCCCGACATCGTCCCCTCGTACGGGGTCGTTGGCCATACCGACCCGGAGACCTTTCTCGGCCTCGACCTTCCAATTTCCGGCATCGCCGGAGACCAGCAGGCAGCCTTGTTCGGTCAAACCTGCTTTACCCCCGGAGACAGCAAGTGCACCTACGGAACCGGGTCGTTCGTCCTAACCAACACTGGCGCAACCGCCGTGCACACCGACACGGGGCTGCTGACAACCGTCGCGTGGAGTGAGCCTGGCGGTGGAACCACTTTCGCGCTTGAGGGCTCCATCTTCGTCACGGGCGCTGCAGTTCAGTGGCTACGCGACGGTCTGGGCATCATCGATAGCGCCGAACAGTCAGCCGCCCTGGCACGCTCGGTCCCCGACTCTGGTGGTGTCGTTTTCGTCCCAGCGCTTACGGGGATGGGAGCGCCGGACTGGGACCCGAGCGCACGCGGAGCAATCTTCGGCATCACCCGATCAACGACGGCCGCACACATTGCCCGCGCAACGCTAGAAGCGATCGCGTTCGAAGTACGGGACGTTGTCGACCTCATGACGCACGAAGCGCACGTTGCGGTTCCGTCTCTTGCCGTGGACGGCGGTGCGAGTGCTAACGACTTGCTGTGCCAGTTACAAGCCGACCAACTCGGTGTTCCAGTCTTGCGGCCCGACGTGGTTGAGACGACCGCATTGGGCGCAGCGTTTCTCGCAGGACTAGGCAGTGGCGTCTGGTCATCGCTGGAAGAGCTGCGCCGAACCTGGCAGCTGCAGCAGCGGTTCGAACCTGGTGAGCGTGACAACGCCGCTCACCGTCAATGGCGCTTCGCCGTCGAGCGTGCCAAAGGATGGTCTACCAGCGACTGAAGGCGCTCACGATGGCGAACCGAAGTACTGATAAGCGTCCTTGGTCTCTCGCAGGATGCTCGTCACGGTCAGTCCTTCGACGCCCGGAATCTTTCGCATGCGCTCACTGACCAAGTCGAGCACGTGGTCGTCGTCTCGGCAGGCAGCCATCAAGACCAGCTCGGGCCCACCCGTACACACCGCGACATAGTCGACCTCGGGAAACTGCCGGATCGCCTTCTCTACCGCGGAAACCGCTCGACCTCGCACCTCGACGCCGATCAAGAGCCGCCGCAGACCCAACCGCGACGGATTGATGACCGCCACGATCTGCACGATGCCGCGCCGTTGCAGCCTCCCTACGCGCTGCCGAACGGTCCCCTCCGACAAACCGAGGTCGCGCGCGATCTCGGTGAAGGGACGTCGACCATCTTCTTGGAGTGCTGCGACAATGCGAACGTCGACGTCGTCGACCGAATGAGCCGACGATTCGTCCTCCACTGGCTACCTCACGGCTTCGGCAACGATGTCAAGGACGTGACCCTCAACCGGTGGGTTCGAAGCGACCTCTTCGACGGCTTCAGCAATTCGTGAGCAGCTGTCACGGAAGACTTCAGGTGGCATCGTCAGCGCTGGCTGAAGCCGGTAGTGCCACTTGCCTTCCTGAGTGATGGCGAGCACGCCTCGCTTGAGAGCTGCTTCGTAGACCGCGTACTGAAATCTGGGGGCGGGGCGGATTGACTCTTTGTCCTGAACAAACTCCAGCGCCGCCAATGCACCGGACGCGCGAACGTCACCCACCTGTTCGATGCGCTCCTTGAGTGGGTTCATCTCCTCGTAGAAGATCTTCTCCAGCTCACGCACGTTCTCAAGGACGCCGCCTTCTTGAATGATGCGGATTCCCTCGGCCGCGGCAGCGGCTGCCGCTGGAACAAACCCGTAGGTACTGCCGAGGTGTAGGTCTGACTTCGCCATCACGGCGTCCGTGCCGATGATCGCGGCGATGGGCTGGCCACCGGCTGAGAATGACTTGCCCAACAGCAGCAGGTCAGGGTCGATCCCGTCCCAAAGCTCGGCAGCGAACATTTCACCGCAACGAGCCATGCACGTTTGCACTTCGTCAAGACAAAGCAGCCATCCCCACTTCTTGCACATCGCGCCGAGCCGATCCCAGAAGGCCTGACTCGGAGCGTGGATACCGCCTTCGCCAAGGACTGGCTCGATCAGCACACCCGCGATCTGGTGCGGATGTACCTGCTGCACCAACAGATAGTCCTCGAGGTAGTCGAGCACTCCTGTGTCGTCGAAAGGTCCCGCGCCTTTGATGAATGGCGAGCGGAATCGGTTGGGGAAGGGAATGCTCACGACGCCAGCTACATACTGTGAACGCTGCACCTGCACGTTCGACAAGTCGCTGGAAACTCCGGCCGTCAGGTACGTCGCCTCTCCGTGGTACTGACCACCAAAAGTCAAAATCATCGAACGGCCGCTGGCTTCACGCATGAACTTCACCGCACCCTCGACGGCGAGCGTGCCACTTACTGAGTACTCGACACGGTTCAACCGACCTGGCGCGATGTCCGCGAGCAGTTCAACAAGTTCGTACACGGGCTCGTTCGGCACCCATGCGGAAATCTGCATGCCATGTCGATCCCACGTGGACTCCATCGCACTCTTAATGCGCTCTGGCGTCGGACCAAAGGGCGAAGCTCCCCACGCTGACATATGGTCGGCGAACGTGTTGCCATCGACGTCCTCGATGAGGTGCCCTCGGCGCCCGGCCTCGACAAACGGCACCGCCGCGTGGTCAGCAAGTGCGCCGGTCAGATGCGCGTCCGCACGGCTAAACCACTTTTGGCTCATCGGCCCTGGCAGTGGGGTATCGACCTTGGGTAGCTCGCTGTCGGCAGGTTGGTGCTTCCACATGTCGGTCTCTCCCAGGGCTCGCGTGCAGGTGTGACTGCAGCCTAACCCTGCGAAATGGTGCCCACTTAGAGAATCACTACGATATTCGTATCCATTGGGTGCAGAAACGCGATATTCGTAGAATCGGGCTCCCCTGGGCAGACGACCGTCATTCCTGAAATACATCAATCAGCTGTACCCGGTTGGAGCGACTAGCCGGGGCGGACGGACGACCGATCCGAAAAACGGCAGCTGGCACTGGAATCCCTGACAGGGCAGCCACTCGCGGAGCCGTCTCCGGCCGATCGACCGATATCGAAATTGGGTGGTACGCCCATCCAGTTCCAGACACCAAGGACCAGCATCGAAGCAGGCGACGGCCTGCCTCAACCAGGTCCTTGGGATTCAGCGAATCCGCGCCAAGGACCGCGACGGCAGGTGCTGTTCTCATCAACCGAACGTCGCGTGCCGAAAAGACCCGACCGAGCCAACCAGGCAGTTTCCCCAGTGAAAACGCACCCTGCAAGAACGCCCACTCGTAGCGGGTAAGCATCAATCCGTTTGCGGTCATCCCCCTCGGTGCGCTGACCTCCGAGTGACAGTAGCGCTCAAGGTCAGCGACAAAGCGACGGTCATTCCAGGACAGCTTGCTGGCCTCGTCCACCAAGTCAGACAGCTGATCGGGGGAAACGAACGAACAACCAAGGCTCGTCAGCTCGTCCGTCAATTCAACGGGCAGCGCCTCAGCGGTGTACTTGGAACGGTTCGTGTGTCGATCGGATGCCAGCTCCGCCCAGCGGCGTTCCACTTCTGAAAAACTCTCGGGAGTCGCACGAAGAACGACATCGAGCACATGTAAATCAGAGCCAGAACGCTCAAAAACGTCGACAACGTCGACGCTCACCTGGTGACGAACGCCAGCCAACACGATGGTCTCCACCAACGCGCCCATGCAAAGGAAGGCGTCTCGGTCGTCTGGGTCGTGCGGCAGGTAGTCGTTGTGGTCGTAGTGCAACGCAAACCACTGCGCGGCCGCA
>DATKIY010000112.1:0-7806 GCA_035543875.1 Actinomycetes bacterium
CCGCCGTAGCGCTCGATAACGATGCGGGTCTCTGCGAACCAATCGGACAACAGTTCACGTACTTCTTCGGCATCTCTGACCTCGGCGAGGCTGGTAAAGCCGACTAGATCGGCGAACAGCACGGTGGTGAGTCGCCGTTCCGTCCTTGGTTCCTCGATGGGGGCGGCAGAGCCATCATCTCTTGGCGATCTGGCGAATTCCGAGGCGGCGCCGCACTCCGAGCAGTATCTCCGGCCGAGCCAGGGTGATCCACACGAGGCGCAGTTGCGATCTGCGAGTGCTGAGCCGCACTCGTCGCAGAACTTCGCCCGGTCATGTGTGGTATATCCACATGCCTGGCAGATCCGAGGCACTGGGGGATTTTACTAGCGCTGATCCAGATAGAACAGACACTGAGCCATCACCATATTGTGGGCTTCGTGTCAGAGTCTTCGCCATTCGTTCACCCCTACTTGTTAGCAGCAGGGAGTGCGCTTGAACTGGCGCGTAGTTCCGCGGTGTCTAACGCTTGGGAGCAACCAAGCTCCCTCCCAGAGATGTCGGTCGGCGGTCTAACCTCACATCTGGTCGGTCAGATCCACTCGGTCACTGCAACGCTCGACGAGCCTGACAGGCAGAACAAGCTGGTCGGCTTATTGGAGCACTACGAGCTGGTGGGCTGGCGCGGCGCGGCACTAGGGGAGTCGACCAACACATCGATCCGAGAAGCAGCAGATTTCGGTGCGCGCAACGTCCCAAGCGAAATGGTTGAGGAAGCTGGCTTGGTGCTAGATGGGCTGGCCCGTGAGCTACCCACCAAACCAGGTGCGGCGCCCGTGCAGCCTCCGTGGACGAATTGGATGCTGACTCTCGACGATTTCTTGGTCACTCGACTGATGGAGATCACAGTTCACAGCGACGACTTGGCGTTCAGTGTCGGGATGCAAACACCGAGCCTGCCAGATGAAGTCGTCGAACCCGTGACAAATCTGCTCGTGAACCTTTCAGTTCAGCGCCATGGCCGCACAGCCCTGATTCGAGCTCTCAGCCGAGCCGAGCGAGCCCCCGACTCAATAAATGGAATCTGACCCGTTCTCTGATGCGTGAATGAAGGCCCAGCGAAGCCGCTGCAGCTCAGTCGGCGTGCGGGTAGGAATCTCCCGCCGGCGCTACGACGCCGTGCTACCCGCGATCAATGCGTCGAGTCTTTCGAGCGCGGCTTGTCTGCGTTCACCCAACTGGGCAGCGAGTTGGTCCAGACCGACGAGCAGGCGCTGGACACGGAGCTGGGCATCGTCAATCCGGCGCGCCATCGTCAGGTCAGAAAAGATGTTGTCCCACCACACGTCGAGGGACGCCGTAAGGTCGTTCGTTTGCACTGCGAAGTACGCGGTTGGCGCATTGAGGTCTTGGAGCTCACTTCGCAGCATCGTCAAACTGTTCACCAATGGCTGGGAAGCATCATCTGCCGACTGGACCGACTCCTGCTTCATCATCGAGGCGATCATCCCGCCGCCGAAGAACGTGTCGTATGTCGACCACTTGCCTGCTGTCGACAACTCCGAGTTGACGCCGGTCGCAGCCAAATGCGCGGACTGGGCGGCGAACAAGGCTTCCGCCAACTCGTTCGCCTCGGCTAGGGCAGCTTGAGCCAACTCGGCGTTAGGTCCGGTGAGTGCAGAACTCGCGGCTTCCCGAGCAGCAGCTAAATCGTCTGCCCTGCTCTGGGTGAGCATCAGTCGTTCAACCGCCGCCTTGTGCTCTGCTACTGCCTGTGCTGCCTCCCCCTCAAGCTGCCGTACCGACGATTCAATTGACGCGCGACGTTCAGTCAATCTCCCGCTCAATCGTGGGAACCACGTAGCAGGTCCGCTGCCAGAAACCCGATGCACAGCTTGTAAGCAATTGGCAAGTTCATCTTCGGCGCTTACCCGTCGGCGCCATGATTCCGCAGCAGCACGTTGCGCGTCCGGGAGTTCTCTTGAGGCAGCGACGGCTCGTCTGTACCGCTTGACGAGCTCACCACCCTCAACTTCCGTCACCGCAACATCGTGACAGAAGGCCGCCCAAGGGAGCATCCCCGAGTCGCCGAAGTTCTGACGCTGTCTTCCCCCGGCACAGTTTGGGCGAACTCAGTCAGGCCGATCTTCAGGCACCTGACACACCGCCTCCACGTTGTTGCCGTCTGGGTCACGGACAAACGCCGCGTAGTAGTCAGGGTGATACTCCGGCCAGAGCCGCGGCTCGTGCAGCACCTCGGCACCGAGCGACTGTGCGGCCGTGAAGAACGCGAGAACCGACGACCGGTTCGCCGCAGCGAACGCCAGATGGGACTCTCGGAAGCCCTCACCAGAGTCGAATGCACTGATCCAGAAGTCGGGCTTCTGGCTTGCGCCATAGCCAATCGCTACGCCGAAGTCCATCAGTCGACCTACGCCAAGTGGCGAGAGAACCGCGTCGTAGAAAGTGGCGCTTGCAGCCATGTCTGCGCACTGCACACCAATGTGATCAATCACCGTCATAGCCTCGCACGCAGGTGGCCGTCATAGCCAGAGACGAACTGGATCGGTCCCCGAGGCTCAACCGGGTCGCCAGTGACCTAATTGTCCGACAAGGTGGCCGGGCACACCACAGTGAGGAGTTCGGCGTGAGACTTGAGAACAAGGTCGCTCTTATCACGGGCGGCGGCTCCGGAATCGGAGCTGCCACAGCACGGTTGTTCGCGCGCGAGGGCGCAAAGCTTGTCGTCACGGGTCGCCGCCCCGGCCCACTTGCAGGGGTCGCAGAGGAGGTCGGGGGCGTAGCGGTCGCAGGCGATACCAGCGATCCTGCCCACGTTACAGACGCCGTCGCCGCGGCCGTCTCAAACTTCGGTGGCCTCGATGTCGTTGTCACCTGCGCTGGTGGAGGTTTCGGCGGTTCCGTTGGCGAGCTGGACGATGGCCACTGGCGCAGCACTTTCGACACCAACCTCAACGGACCCATGATGATGACGCGCGCAGCAATGCCGGTCATGCTCAAGCGCGGCGGTGGGGCAGTTGTACTGGTGGCGAGTGTCAACGGCATCGCGGCTGCACCATCCTCCGCCGCATACGACGTCTCCAAAGCTGGCGTGATCGCCCTGGCTCGCGCGCTCGCAGTCGACTACGGGACCCGGGGAATCCGCACCAACGCGCTCTGCCCAGGGTGGGTCAGCACGTCGATGGGAGACGACGCTATGGATGAACTGGGCAAGGAAAGAGGCATCAGCCGCCAAGACGCCTACGACCTGGCGACAGCGGAGGTTCCCCTGCGCCGCGCAGGCACTGCTGAGGAGATGGCGGCCTGCTGTCTGTTTCTCGCCTCGGCCGAGTCATCCTTCGTCAACGGCACAACACTCGTCGCCGACGGTGGTGGCTTGGCCGTCGAGATAACGTCGACTGCATTCGGGCCCGGATAGCGCCGATGCCGCCGCCGCGACGTTGGGCAGCGGTACCGGTAGCGTCCAGTTATGCCTTGCGTGCTGATCACCGGGACGTCCTCAGGCCTTGGCCGCGGCGTCGCCGAGCGACTTCTTTCACTCGACTGGGAGGTACTCGGCACTGTTCGTGACACGACGGCTTCCACCGATATGCCCTTTGAGACCGTCGCTCTGGACGTCACCGACGAAGTCGCTGTTGCCGCACTTGGTCGCGATGTCCTCAGCCGCTGGGGACGGCTTGATGCCCTGGTCAACAACGCTGGGCACCTTCTCAATGGCCCAGTCGAGGAGCTGCGGGCCGACGAGTTGCGACGCCAGCTCGACGTAAACGTTGTCGGCGCTGCCTCAGTTACCCGAGCGATGCTGCCGGCCCTACGCGCCGCGCGTGGCGCAGTCATTCAGGTGTCCAGCGTCGCTGGCCAAATCGGCTACTCGCTCATGGGTGCCTACTGCGCTTCCAAGTTTGGGCTCGAAGGACTGAGCGAGTCGCTCGCGCAGGAGGTACGTGGGCAGGGCATTCGCGTCGTGCTCGTAGAGCCCTCGGAGTTCCGTACCGACATCTCAACCAAAGGCGCTTTCGTCAACGACAGAGGGTCGTCAAGTGTTTACGTTGATCAGTGGCGAGAGCAGGACGAGTGGAATGCGTGGATGCGCAGCGACTCAGCCCCGGACACCCGAGTTTGTGTCGACGCGATCGTTGGCGCGGTCACACGCAATGACGCACCTATGCGGATCGCAGTTGGTGAGAAGACGGCGGCAGCGGTGCGAGAGCATGCACGCGACGTGAACGCGCAGATGGACGCTTCCGAGGCGTTTCTTCGCTCGCTCTGAACGGCCGGCCTGCTGATCCGAAACCAACTCTAGACGTAGGCGGCGGGCCACGGCGGGATCGAAAACCAATGGGGTACAAAGCCTCTACTTTGACACCTCCGAAACTGCGTAGATTCGTTGTGAATATGAATGCGAACCGCGTAATCGGCGCCGTTGCGTCATGAGGTGTTGCGATGAATATAACGATGAACCGCCTGTTGCTTGCAGCGACAGTCTTGGTGGTTTCGGGATTGCTGTCGGGAGCCATGAACTCCACATCCGAAGTCCATGCCGCACAGTCCTCGTGCGCGGTCGTCAACTTGACGACCGGTACCGGACCCACCGCAAATGCTCAGCGAGCTATAGACCATGCAGGTGCTGGTAACCAACTCCGTGTGCGCGGCGTCTGTCAGGGGCATGTGACGGTCAAGAAGGACCTGACCATCGTCGGCAAGACAACTCGTGCCTGGCCGCAACCAACCCTGGACCCCACAGTTCACGGGTGCGACGCGCACTGTTTTGTCGTGCGAGTGTCCGGAGGTGCTGACACGCAACTTACGTTGCGGGACATCAAGCTCACCCACGGCAATCGAGCCCATGGGGGAGGCGGGATCTACATCAAGGGCGCTTCGGTGACCCTGCGGGGATCGACGTGGATCACAGGAAATTATGCGCTGTGGTTCGGAGGCGGCATCTACCTCAGCGAAGACTACAAAGATGGCCAGGTGGTCCTCAGGGGCCAGTCGTTAGTGAGTGGGAATTCGGCCCGCGACGGTGGCGGCGGAATCTTCGGGAACGACATCGTTCTTCACGGCCACTCCACGGTTTCTGAAAACTCCACCAAGCACACGGCGGGAGGGATCCGCGGAAACGTCGTAATGAAGGATCACTCCGAGGTGTTGTCCAACACGAGCCGCAGCTCTGGCGGGATTCTTGGGACGGTCACTATGCGGGACTTCTCCCGCGTTTGCGAGAACACCGTTCAGTACGCCAGCGCCGGTGGCATAGGCGGCTCGGTCACGATGTGGGATAACGCCACTGTTTGTAACAACACCAGCAGCGGTCGTGACGAACGTTCAAACAGCGGCGGCGGCATAGCCGGAACGGTGGTCATGCACGGGCACGCGTCAGTAGTTGGCAACCTGGCGCATGACAACGGCGGCGGCGTCTGGTGCTCACCTGGTAGTCACGTCACACTCAACGACTCGGCGACCATCAGCGGCAATACCGCCGACACTGACGGTGGCGGTGTGTTCAACGATTGTGCAGCGGTAACGCTCAACGACAACTCCAGCATCACCCAGAACACGCCAAATGATATTGCTCCATAGTGAAACGTCGGTTGCCGCCCGACCGATCGCTTACGTTGCTCGCTTCGAGACCTGCAACCGGCTCCGAGTCGGACTGTCGCACGAGGCATAGGTGCGAGGTCCGCATGGCCGATCGGACAGTCACGGCCTTCACGGAGTTTCTTTAAGGGGCCAGGAAGGCTAAACCGTTGTCCACGGGCCGCTCGTAGGTCCCTCCAGAAACACCGACGAGATCGCGCCGGGTCCACACTCCGCCAGTGCTGCGCGTGTACCAGGTGGTGGAAGCTCCGCCGTCGAGCTCATAAGCGAAGCGCAAGCCCATTTTCTTGGCGACGGCCGCTATGTTGGCGAGCCCAATCCCCCCGGTGCGGCTGGTACCCGAGAGATTTGTTCCAGGGACCGTAATGCTGCGCCACTCACCAGACCGCGTCCATCCGATGACGGTGCGTGGCCGAGCCGCAGCTGAATGGTCGTACGCAGCGCATCCCAAAGGCGCCGCCACACCCTTCTTTACGAGCACCTGCCCACGACCGATCGCCGTCGTCAACGTCGCGCCGTTGTCGGTGTGCTGCGATACACGAAGACGTACTTTCTGACCAACAACACCCGCAGCGGCAACCGACTCGAGCGTGGAAGGGAAGGCCACGACTTTGGTCTTGGGCTGAACTAGCGCGCCACGGCTAGTGGAATTGATGTGTGACGTGCGCACCTGGACAATCTTGTTGTGTCCGTTGAGTACCCACTCTCCAGCTCCAGCTGGCCGCGGTGATCCCGAAGAACGGCTCCACGCGGCGGTGTAGAGCGTGAACCCACCTGCTTGTACTGTCTGCCAGTTCACGCCAGCCAGTGAGGTCTTCGCCCCCGTGCCGATGCTCACCGATCCGCGCGCTCCCACCGTGCCTGCGAACGGCTTGCCCGTTGAATCGACTCCGACAACTTTGGTTAGCTGCTTGTTGGAGCGAAGAATCTTGCCGGCTCGGATCATCGGTCCCCGAGAGAACTCCACGTCATGACCTCGAATGTTTTGTGTAATGAAGAAGTCACCGTCAATCGCGGCCAAAGCAGCGGGATACTGACTCTTAACAAGCGCTCCAATAGTCGATCGGTCACCGATCGGCGGATTGATGAGCGTGGGCAGCGATCCAGCAGGATATGTACCGAGAATCGCTGTTCCTGTTTGGTCGTAGAACCCGGTGCGGCCGGGGAAGTCCACTGTGGCGCGATAACGCTTTATCTTTCCTCCCGACGCGAAGCCATTCTTCGCCTGGAGCTGGAACGCGGTGACTGTGTTACCGCAAGGTGTCACCGTGGCTGCACCAGTCGGCTGCACGCCCGCCGTCAGAAGGCTGACCGCCAACAGTGCGGATACCGCGACCGCCGTCACTGTCCGAGGTCCTACCATCGCTCTCCCATCCTCAAGACGCTAACTGACGAAACATCGTCCTGCGGTGATTCCCCTGGATGTGCACCCAGATGATGCGGCGCAGTCTGCCTATGGAGCGAGACTAGGCCAGCCCATCACTGGATCACCGGGTGGTCCGCCGTACCCACAACTACGCGAATCCGACCATCAGCGCTGGCATCGAAGTGTCTGACGACCGCAAGAATTGCCGAGTTGGAGAGGTCACGGACAAGGAGTTGGTCTACGTCAGGGGCAGGGAATGAAAACATCCGTGCGCGCCCATTCTCGTCAGAGATCGTGCTGGACAGTTGCTGAACGATACGAGCCTTCCCCAGACCCGTGAAGAACTGAGCGCGTTCGGCAACATTGGTCCCACTGCCTAGATACTGCCCCACCACCGGGTTTCCCTGCCGGTCTACCAACCGCACGTCGATGGACACGACGTCGGGCGCCACCAGGTTGGTGTGGATACGACCCTGGGTCGCTCCAAGTGTGGTGCGGGCACGGAACCACACTGGCAGGCGCCCATGACCTCCCGAAGCGCCACTCCTGACGACGAGACGGGCTCCCTCAGCTGAAGCGGCCCGCAAGCCGATATCTGGGCCGTCCGAGTGCCCAGTAACCCCGCCGCCTGCGCTCCTCACGTAGAGCCGCTGCAGCCAACTCTCCGGAAGCAAGTTGTGGCCGGCAAACAGCGTCATCTGCGGCATGGTGACCGAAACTGTGTCCTCGTCTGGGCCGATGTAGTCAAAGTGACGAATGCTCCTCCAACCGTGCGTGAAGTCATGTGCAGCCGCCGTGACATCGACTGAGTCGAGGGTCTCGTTCTGCAATGACGTCACACT
>DATKIY010000113.1:0-24069 GCA_035543875.1 Actinomycetes bacterium
GGATGAGCCCGGGGACTCCTATCGGCCGTCGGCGGGGTTGACCCGGCTGATCAAAACCCGCGATCAGACGTGCCGGTTCCCGGGGTGTCGACGGTCAGCGGTCAGCAAAGGGATGGATTTAGATCACACGATCCCGTGGCCGGACGGCCCGACCGCGGCCTGGAACCTAGCGGTGCTGTGTCGGTCCCACCATGTGTTGAAAACCCACTCCGACTGGAAAGTGCAGCAACTAGCGGGTGGGGTTTTGGAATGGACCACCCCGTCCGGGCGGGTGTTCACCACCAAACCCGCCGACTACCGATCCGGCGCACCACCAGGCAACACGGCCTAACTTTCGATACCTGGAAGTGCGGGAATCTGCGACGTCCACCGCGTGGACTGAATCGCGCTGACACGAAGCCACTGCGCTCCGAACATTCGCGTGGGGACATCCGGCTGCGCGGCTAGTTCTGCGTAGCGGGCAGCACAGTCACGCTCGATGGCCGCCGCAAGTTGTCGCGCCGACGCGGGTCCAGTCACCGGAGTAACCGGGTTGTACGCAGGTTGTGCAGCGACCGGCGTATCGCCGAGTTGAACTATGGCCGCTGCGCATTGGTCGCGTCGACCTCGGTGAAGTTCAAGTCCGGTTCTGGCAAGAACTGAGTCCGGACCCAACTGTCCGCCGATCAGTCCGTAGCCGTAGACGGCGGCATGCTCTTGTTCAAGCGTGGACTGCCACGCTGTCGCGGTTGTCACTCCGCGGTTCTCAGAGCAGTTCTCATGCGGATCTCTGCGCAAATCTCAAAAACGAAGCAAGCGCAGCGTCAGATGCCGCGAGCGATGCGAGGAGTCGAGCGGGTTCGTCCCCGACAGTTCGAAGGGCTCGCGTGTGCTCTTGTGCCACCCGGTCAGACGCACGAGCCAGTTCCTGCGCAGTTAGTTCCTGCGGAGTAAGTTCCGGCGTGGTGAGCGTCGTCGAGGGCGAAGGTGTAGAGCCGCCGAGCGTGGCAGTCAGTGTTTCGACGTGAGTGGTGAGGACAGCCTCAATCTGTTGCATGCCTGCAGCTGCGATTGCCGATTGCCGCTCTGTTCGCGCCACTGCTTGAGCGTTGTTCAAGAGCTGTTGCTCACGCACGAGAGCGGCGGTCAGCGCGACACGATCCGGGTCGATCGCTACCGGGGGCGCTTCGTCGGTGCAGCCAGCAAGCGCTGCCGCCGTAACAATCGAGCCTGCGGCTAGGGCTGGACTGAGCAAAACGGCGCGGCGGCTGACCGATGAACAGACGGACATGGCGGGCAGCATGCCACGCGGCTTCCCGCGTACACCGGTCGACGCTCCCTAGGGCGGTCGACCGACGCTAGGCTGGTGGGTGCACGACCTCGACGAAGTGTGGCCAAAGTGTGGGCACAGGTGGCCAAGGGTCGAGACAACTAGCACGTACAACAGGATCGGTTGGAGGCATCGTGGGCGCGGTAGCGGAAAGAGTTGAGCGCGCGCTGGCGCCCGCAGTAACCGATCAGGGCCTCGACTTGGAATCGGTTGAAGTCCAACCGGCCGGTCGCCGCCGCCTCGTCCGCGTACTCGTGGATCGCGATGGCGGGATCAATCTGGATGATGTGGCGATGCTGAGCCACCATCTGTCAGAGGTACTCGACGAGTCCGACGCGATGGGGGACCAGCCGTACGTCCTCGAAGTGTCCTCGCCAGGAGTAGACCGCCCATTGACGCTGCCTCGGCACTGGCGCCGCTCGCGCGGACGGCTGGTCAACGTCGAGCTCACCGGCGGTGACAAGGTGTCAGGACGCATTGCTCAAACCACGGACGACGCGGCCATCCTCACCACGAGTGATGGCGAGTTTTCGGTGAGGTTTGCAGACGTGGCGAGCGCCCGTATTGAAGTTGAGTTCACCCATTCTCACCAAGACGAGCCGGCGGACGATGAGCCGACGGATGGTGTCACCGCTGAGTCACACGACACAGACAACTGAATACAGACAACTGAAGACGGAGGGAGCGACATGGATATCGATATGACCGCGCTGCGGTCTTTGGTCAACGAGCGAGAGATCTCACTGACCGTTGTGGTGGAGGCCATCGAACGCGCCCTTGAAACTGCTTATCAGCACACAGGCGGCGCGCAACCCAACGCTCGTGTTGAGCTCGATCGAACCAGCGGACACGTGACTGTTTGGGCCGCTGAAACCGACGAAGACGGTGCTGTTCTTCGCGAGTGGGACGACACACCTGAGGGCTTTGGCCGAGTTGCTGCGACCACTGCGAAACAGGTGATTCTGCAGCGACTTCGCGACGCCGAGGATGAGGCGACCTTCGGCGCCTGGTCCGGACGAGAAGGCGACCTAGTGTCCGGCGTGATTCAGCAAGGTGCAGATCCTGAAACCGTGTTGGTCGACCTTGGCGCTATCGAGGCCCAGTTGCCGCGCTCCGAGCAGGTTCCCGGCGAGGAGTACATCCATGGAGAGCGGTTGCGCTGCTACGTAGTCGGCGTGCGCAAGGGCGGTCGCGGTCCAATCATCACCGTGTCACGTACCCATCCCGCCCTTGTCAAGAAATTGTTTGCGTTGGAAGTCCCGGAAATCGCCGATGGATCCGTGGAGATTTCCGCTATCGCTCGTGAAGCTGGGCATCGAACGAAGATCGCGGTCCGCTCGCACCGTGAGGGCGTCAATGCCAAAGGCTCATGCATCGGACCGATGGGGGCCAGAGTGCGTGCCGTTATGGCAGACCTTCATGGCGAGAAGATCGACATCGTCGACTGGTCCGAGGACCCGGGCGCTTTTGTCGGGCACGCCTTGTCCCCAGCTCGCGTGACTTCCGTCGACGTTGTTGACCTTGAGGCAAAGGCCGCCCGCGTCGTTGTGCCTGACTACCAACTGTCCCTGGCGATTGGCCGCGAGGGACAAAACGCCAGGCTGGCAGCCCGGCTGACTGGCTGGCGCATCGATATCACCTCCGATATGGCCACCGGTTCACCCGCGGATCGTCCCGCTCCCGCCGAGTCCGGTGGCTGACCGGGTAGACTCGCCTCCGGCTCGTAGCGCTCAGCCTCTCCGCACATGTGTGGGTTGTCGGCAGAAGGCGCCACAAGCTGATCTGCTGCGGGTCGTCGCGGTGCCAGGTCCAGCGGGCATGCTCGCTGTCCCCGACCCCCGCCGCCAGCAGCCCGGGAGAGGTGCCTATGTGCATCTGCGACCGGAATGTCTGGACCTCGCCGAACGGCGGCGGGCGTTCCCACGAGCCCTTCGGCTCACGGGTGCGCTCGACCACTCGCAGGTGGGCGAACAGATAAGTCAGAGCAGTCCCAGTCAGATCATGAACCGAGGGCAGGACGAGATGGCGAAGAAACCGCGATGAGCGCGCAGCGATGAGCATGTCGACGTACTAGCGGTCCGGCGCCACCAAGCCCGGGCCAAAGACAGGAGAGCAGTGGCTAAGGTCCGGGTGTACGAGCTCGCGAAAGAGCTCGGAGTAGAGAGCAAGGTCGTTCTGGCCAAGCTCCAAGATATGGGTGAGTTTGTTCGGTCGGCATCGTCGACCGTTGAGCCGCCCGTCGTTCGCAAGCTCAAAGAGGTCTTCCCCGCAGCAGCTCCTGCGCCGGCTAAGAAGGCCGCCGCGAAGAAGGCGACAGCCAAGAAATCCGCAGCTGCTCCAGCGCCAGCGCCGGCAGCAGTGCCGACCGTCGTCGAGACGGCACCTGAAGTTTCTATCGAAGAACCAGTTGCTTCCGCAGAGCCAACAGTGGTGGCGCCGCCCGCGAGCGATCCGACGGTCGAGCCGGCCGCAGCTGCAGCTGCCGCGCCGCCTCGTCCGGCTGGCCCGCGCCCAGGCAACAACCCCTTCACGAGTAAGGACGGCGCCATACCGCGCCCAGCGGCAAGGCCAGGCGGACCTCGGCCAGCTGCCCCTAACCCAGGCATGATGCCCACCCGCCCTGCACCCTCCGGTCGCAGCGGCGGTCCGGCTGGACGCACAGGAGCGCCAGCGGGTCGTCAAGGCGCCCCAGCGGGTCGTCAAGGCGCTCCCGGTGGCGGACGTCCGGGTGGTGCTGGAGCTGGCGGCGGTGGTGGCTACGGCGGTCGTCCTGGTGGCGGTGGTGGTGGTCCCGGAGGTGGCGGTGGAGCCGGTTTCGGCGGTCGTCCCGGTGGTTTCTCTGGTCGTCCTGGTGGCGGTGGTGGTCGCGGTCAGACCGCTGGTGCGTTCGGTCGTGGTGGCGGCAAGCAGCGTGGCCGCAAGTCGCGTAAGCAACGCCGTCAAGAGTTCGACAACCTGCAGGCACCAACCGTAGGCGGCGTCCAAATCCCACGTGGTCAAGGCGAGATTGTTCGGCTTCCGCGTGGCGCGTCCCTCACCGACTTTGCGGATCGGATCAACGCCAACCCAGCTTCGCTGGTGCAGGTCCTGTTCACGCTTGGTGAGATGGCAACGGCAACGCAGTCGCTCGACGAGGACACCTTCCAGCTGCTCGCTGCTGAACTTGGCTACGACGTTCAGATCGTCAGTCCTGAAGACGAAGACCGTGAGCTGCTGGAGTCGTTCGATATCGACCTCGACGCTGAGGTCGCTGGCCAAGACGACAGCGAACTTGCGCCTCGCCCGCCTGTCGTCACAGTCATGGGTCACGTCGACCACGGAAAGACCAAGCTCCTTGACGCGATCCGGGAGACCGACGTTGTCGCCGATGAGGCTGGCGGAATTACCCAGCACATCGGTGCCTACCAGGTCCACGTTCCTCATGACGGAGTCGAGCGCGCGATTACGTTCATTGACACCCCAGGTCACGAAGCGTTCACCGCAATGCGTGCCCGAGGCGCCAAGGTCACTGACATTGCGGTGCTGGTGGTTGCTGCTGACGACGGCGTCATGCCGCAGACCGTTGAGGCGCTCAACCACGCACTGGCGGCAGAAGTGCCGATCGTCGTGGCGGTGAACAAAGTAGACAAGGAAGACGCCAACCCAGACAAGGTGCGTCAGCAGCTCACCGAGTACGGCCTGATCGCGGAGGAGTACGGCGGCGAAACAATGTTCGTCGACGTGTCAGCCAAGGGCCGACTCCACATCGACAAACTCCTCGAAGCAATCCTGCTTACTGCGGATGCGTCGTTGGATCTTCGCGCCAACCCTGGCAGCGAAGCTCGCGGTATCGCAATCGAAGCCCACCTGGACCGCGGTCGCGGGCCGGTTGCGACCGTTTTGGTGCAGCGGGGCACGCTCCGCGTCGGAGAGTCGATCGTTGCGGGCGATGCGTTTGGTCGCGTACGCGCGATGGTCGACGAACATGGTCACCCCGTCGAGGAAGCCGGTCCGTCACGACCGGTCATGGTCTTGGGGCTGACATCAGTCCCTCGAGCTGGCGACAAGTTCCTCGTATCGAACGACGACCGCACGGCCCGCCAGATTGCTGAGAAGCGGCAGGCGGCCGAGCGCAACGCGCAACTGGCCAAGACGCGTAAGAAGGTCAGCCTCGAAGACCTGCAGAAGATTCTTGAGCAGGGTGCGATCGAAACCTTGAACTTGATCCTCAAGGGCGATGTTTCGGGTTCGGTTGAAGCGCTTGAAGATGCGCTGATCAAGGTCGAAGTTGGCGAAGACGTCGACCTTCGGATCATCCACCGAGGCGTCGGTTCCATCACCGAGCACGACGTTACGTTGGCATCTGCATCTGAGGCCATCATTATCGGCTTCAACGTGCGTCCAGAGGGTCGTGCGCGAGAACTCGCCGAGCGCGAGGGCGTGGACATCCGCTACTACTCGATCATCTACCAGGCGATCGAGGACATTGAGAATGCTCTCAAGGGCATGCTCAAGCCGGAGTTCGAGGAGATCGAGCTCGGCAGCGCCGAGGTTCGCGAGGTCTTCCGTTCGAGCAAGTTCGGAAACGTCGCAGGTTCGCTTGTCCGCAGCGGTGAGATCAAGCGTGGCGTCAAAGCGCGCGTCATCCGCGACGGCGCGGTGGTTGCGGAAAGCGTCGAAATCGCTGGCTTGCGTCGATTCAAGGACGATGTCACCGAAGTTCGCGAGGGCTTTGAGTGCGGTATCAACCTCGGCAACTTCAACGACATCAAGGTCGACGATGTCATCGAGGCCTACGAGGTTCGGGAGAAGCCGCGGTCATAGTCGCTTCGAACAGTTCATTCGAAATCTGGAGGACTTGTGAGTGAAATGGACGCGAGGGCTCGCAAGTTAGCCGAGCGAATTCAGGTGATTGTCGCCGAAACTTTGGAGTTTCGGGTCAAGGATCCACGCGTAGGTTTTGTGACGATTACTGACGTGCGCCTCACTAACGACCTGCGAGAAGCGAGCATCTTCTACACGGTCTACGGCGACGATGAGGCGCACGCCAACACCGCCGCGGCGTTGGACAGTGCAAGAGGAATGCTCCGCACTGAGGTGGGACGTCAAACCGGGGTTCGCCACACCCCTTCACTGGCGTTTTTCGCAGACGTTGTTCCCGAAGAAGCCCGGCATGTTGAAGACCTCTTGCGTAAAGCACGTGCCGATGACGAGCGGGTGCACCATCAAGCCGCCGGGGCTCGCTATGCCGGCGACGAGGACCCATACCGACATGATGACGAGGACGCCACCGCGTGACGTTGATTCAAGAAGAGCGATGGTCAGCGGCAGTTGAGACCTTGCTGTCAGCGAAGTCGTTGTTGCTGCTTGGCCACGTTGCTCCAGATGGTGATGCCTTGGGTTCAGCGCTGGCCGTCGGTCTTGCATTGCGGGACCTTCCGGGCTCTCGTCGCGTGGAGGTTTCGTTCGGCGACGATCCGTTCGTCGTTCCGGCGAATTTGGAAAACCTGCCAGGGCAAAGTCTCTTAGTCTCACCGAAGGACATCACGCGAGCGATAGCAGCTGATCCTTCGGTCGCACCCGATGTGGTAGCAACCTTCGATGCCTCGAGCGTGGACCGACTCGGCGTCCTGCGCGAAGTAGGTGAAAAGGCCAGCACGTTACTTGCGGTGGACCACCATGCCTCGTACGACGGGTTCGGCACGATGGAGTTGGTTGACGTCAGTGCACCCGCGACTGCCGTGATCGCCGACCAACTCATCCATCGTCTGGGAGTGAACCTCACCCACGACATCGCTGCTTGTCTATACACCGGTCTCGTGACAGACACCGGCTCCTTCCGTTACCCAGGTACGACGTCAGACACCCATGAGTTCGCGGGTCGGCTCCTCGATGCTGGGATTGCGTTTGACGTCATAACCCGAGACCTGTTCGACAGCGTGCCGTTTGGGTACCTCGGTTTGCTCGGTCACGCGCTTGAGTCAGCACAGCTGGAAGCTGAAGCTGCCGGCGGACTTGGTCTGGTGTGGACGTTCGTGCCTGCGGAGGAACGACGGCGACGAAGGCTCGCGTTCGACCTCGTCGAACCAATCATCGACACAGTACGCAAAGCGGTGGAAGCCGAAGTTGCCATCGTGTTGAAAGAAGACGACGACGGTGAGCTAAGAGTGTCGATGCGGTCGAAGGGCCAGATTGATGTGAGTACTGTCGCAACTCTGCTCGGGGGTGGTGGCCATCGGTATGCCGCCGGTTTTACTGCGGCATCGAAACAGCCGAAAGAAGTTATCGCAGAACTACGCGAGGCCCTTTCCGCAGTCGCCAGCAACAAGAGCTAGCTGAGGCCATGTCCTCACGGCCGACAACCACCCAAGGGCCGATCGCCCCCGACGGCATCGTCATTGTCGACAAGCCTGCGGGTGTGACGTCGCACGACGTCGTTGCACGGATGCGCAGGTTGGCGAACACTCGCAAAGTTGGGCACGCCGGAACGCTCGACCCCATGGCTACCGGAGTGCTTGTGATCGGGATCGGTCGCGCGACGCGACTGCTGGGCTACGTGGCCGCGACCGACAAGGCTTACGACGCGACTGTTCGGTTGGGCGAGTCCACCGTGACTGATGACGCTGAAGGTGAGGTCGTGAGCACTAAGTCAGCATCGGCAGTTGATGAGTCCGATGTGCGGAAACATGTGCAACCACTCGTTGGAGAAATCCAACAGATTCCGTCGAGTGTCAGTGCGATCAAGGTTGCAGGCGAGCGGGCATATGCGCGAGTCCGCGAAGGTAAACAGGTGGATCTCGCGCCCCGAACGGTTGTCGTCTCCTCGCTCGACACCCTTCGGTTCGCGAGGCCAACCGTGGACTTGGTCGATGTCGACATCTCTGTGGTTTGTTCGACAGGAACCTATGTGCGGGCTTTGGCCCGAGACTTGGGCGAGTCACTTGGCGTCGGCGGACACTTGACCGCACTTCGCCGCACGCGAGTCGGGAGTTTTGGCGTTCAACGCGCCAGATCACTCGAACGACTGGCGGACGAGTTGGAAGTCATCCCGCCCGGTGAAGTTGCCGCAGCCTGCTTTCCGACACTGACCGTCGACACCGACATAGCTCAGGCAGTAGGGCACGGCAAGCCACAACCGATCCCGTCAGAGTTGACTGACCCTGGGGTCGTCGCCGTATTGACCGAGTCAGGAACGCTAGTGGCGCTGATGGGCCCCCGCGATGGAATGCTCCGGGTGCTTGCCGGCTTCACTGGCTAGCATTCGTGTCGTGGTTCGATCTGATTAACTCCTTGGAATGACTGAGGCTGAGGAAACAGACTTCCGCGCTGATCGCGTCGGCAGCGCGCTGGCTGGTACCAACCCCACAGTGCTCAGGCGCATGCGCGCCGGTTTCGCGGTGATCGGGGACATTCAAAATCTCCCTGGTTACTGCGTTCTTCTCACAGATACTCCGGGCATCAACCAGCTCCTTGACTTGCCGATGGAAATGCAAAGTCTGTTCCTCGATGACATGGCAGTTCTGGGTCGAGTGGTTGCGACCGTGTGCGCACGCCGAGATGCGCAGTTTCGACGAATCAACCTGGAGATCCAGGGAAACACCGACGCATTTCTGCACGCGCATGTCACGCCGCGGTACGACTGGGAACCGCCGGACATCGTCGGGTGGCCACCAGCGCTTCATCACTGGACGGAGCGTGTTGACTATGCGACGAACGCGCTTGGCCCTCAGCACGACGATCTGCGTCGGGAGCTGGGTCAAGAGCTTGATAGGCAGCTACCGCTGGTTCTCCCACGCAATAGTTAGCTCACGCTAGATAGCTCAAGGTCCTTCTGGCAGGCTGCCGCCCGTGCGCTTTGACGGATTGGCCGACGTCCCTGGAGACTGGCCGCGGTCGACCGTGACCATCGGCGTCTTCGATGGTGTCCACCTCGGACATCAAGCCCTCCTCGCTCGTGCGAAGGCTGTGAGCGACGGCCACCGACTGGTGGCTGTGACGTTCGATCCGCATCCGATCGAGGTCGTCCGCCCCGGGACTCATCCTGCGCTCCTGACGAGCCTTTCGCGGCGGGTGAGTCTGTTGCAGGCGGTTGGCGCTGACGCGGTCCTCGTGCTGCCATTCACCAAGGAACTGTCCGGGCTCACGCCGGAGGAGTTTGCGCGCGACGTGTTGTCCGCGCGGTTGCACGCGAGCCTTGTCGTTGTCGGGGCGAACTTTCGATTTGGGCATCGGGCCAGCGGTACGGTCGAGACGCTGCGCGAGCTTGGCGCAGTCCTCGATTTCGATGTGGACGCGGTGGAGCTGGTTGGAAACCAGACGACCACCTGGTCGTCTACGTACATCCGTGAGTGCGTGACTAGCGGACAGGTCGCAGAGGCAGCCCTGCGTTTAGGCAGGCCACACCGCGTCGAAGGTGTCGTCGTTCACGGCGACCATCGTGGTCGTGAACTCGGCTACCCCACGGCCAACCTGCAGCCAATCGAGCATGCAGCCATTCCTGCAGACGGTGTTTACGCGGGCTGGTTGGTTCGCGAACCAAACGGCACAGAAGTATTGCTGCCAGCAGCTATCTCCATCGGAACCAATCCAACGTTCGACGGAGTTGAAAGGCGCGCCGAGGCGTACGTGCTCGATCGCACAGACCTCAAGCTGTACGGAGCGCACGTTGCCTTCGACTTTGCGCAGCTGCTACGTCCGACACTGCGGTTTGACGACGTGGAGTCGCTGTTGACACAAATGGCGGACGACGTTGACCAAACCCGTGACGTGCTGTCGGGGTAGCTGAGCTCTACCGCGGGTCTAGGGACCGCGCGGGTCGCTGGTCAGCCGTTGGTTGTCGGGTCCGTGGAAGACCAGTTGCGCTCCCGCGCCCTTGAGCGGGTCGAGTTGTTCGATCCGCCAGCCGCCTTCATGGACTTGGCGGTGGTGGTAGCGGCACAGCAGGCAACCGTTCGCCAGGTTGGTCAGTCCGCCGTTCAGCCAGGCGACGACGTGGTGAGCGTCGGTGAAGGCCGGTGGGCGGGAGCAGTCAGGGAAACGACAGCCACCGTCGCGCAGGGCCAGAGCTCGCCGTTGCGAGGAAGTAAAAAGTCGTTTCGTGCGGCCGTACTCGATGGGGATCGAGTCTTCGTCGAGAACCACCCGGTTTACATCGGCATCGCATGCGATCCGCGCCGCGGCCGTCGACGTGAGAAGCCCGGGTCCGCCGGGGCAGTCTGGGAGTCGAGCCGGTGGGGCACCCATGCCGGGTGTTTGCTTGTCTGGCGTACCTGACGCTGAAGAGTTGTGCTGGCTCAAGGTCTCTACTGGGCAGATGACGTTGAGGTGAGGTCGCTGGCCAGCGATTTCAGGGAGCAGAGTGTGGTCGGCCGCGGCGCGGGCGAGTTCGACGAGGCCATCGGCTCGGCGTTGGCCCGCGCTCCGGTGTCCGTGGGACAGGTCGGAACCAAGAAAGGTGTCAAAGCCGCGGAGACCATTGCAGCAGACTCAGCGTCGAGTATTCCGTCGACTGCGGTCATGCCGTCGAGCATGGGTGACAAGTTCAGGTACCGATGGTCGAACTGCTTCTCGGAATCTTTCAGTGCGCCATCAGGGTCCAGGACGTGGCGGAGCGCGCGCCCGGCGACGCGGACCGCATTGACATCGGCTTGTTTGGCCAGATCGGTCAAGACGTGGACGGCTTCGGGGGCCATGGGTTCAGGGACTTTGGTGACGGCTTTGCTGATCGCGCGGACTTGGTCGTAGGTCACCTGTCCCTGCCCGAGCGCTGACACCGGTTCGGCCATCAGGGTGCGACTGTCGCGGGCGAGCCGGACGCGTTCGCTGGCATCACCATCGGCCAACTTCAGGGCACCCCGAAGCCACGACGCGGTCGACCGTGCTCCATGCAATGTTTCGCCGTCACCATTGGCGTCGAAGGCAGCCAACGACGTGGTGAACAGGGCCTCGGCCGCATCGATCAGCTGGCGTGTGCCAGACAGCCATGCGGCGCGCTCGGCCGGTCCCGCTTGGGCCACAGCCGGATCATCGACCAGTGCCTGGACCCCATCGAGCAACGGCACCAATGGTGCCGGCAGGGAATCTGGAACGAACAACGCAGACCACCAGGGATGATTCAGTCATTGGCCCAAACCGAACCGTCGAGTGTCGCCGACAACTCGTCACGGTCTCGGTCTAGCTGACATCCGCCGGGGTCGAACTCTCCGGAAGGTCGGAAGCTGCGATGAGCAGGCCCTGACCTATTCGTTGTGGGGGTGCCTTGGCCCCTGTCCCGGCGGTTCCCTTGTGGTTTTTCTCGAATCTGGTGCCCGATCGGTCGGCTGATCGAACAACTGTTCTAATTCTAGACCCGGCCACCGACACTGTCAAGCAAGGGTCTGGAATCGAGCTAGCTAATGTGAGAGTGCAGACGGTCCTGGATGGGTTGTCTCTCGCTGGCCCAGTGTCACATCAGCCGATTCGGGGATCCCACGTGACGCTGGTAGCCTGACGATCGCCGTTTGATCGGCCGCGGACGTATAAGAGCCCAGGTGGACCTGCCCTGGAGCGCCGCGCAACGACCTGACTTGAAGGAGTCGCTTCGTGTCGCTTGACGCTGCAACTAAGAAACAGATCATTGACGAACACGCCACCGGCAAAGGTGACACTGGCTCTCCTGAGGTTCAGGTAGCCATGCTTACGCGTCGCATCGCCGACCTGACTGAGCACCTGAAGGAGCACAAGCACGACCACCACAGCCGCCGCGGGCTGCTGTTGTTGGTCGGGCAGCGCCGTCGGTTGCTCAACTACTTGGCCAAGACTGACATCGAGCGCTACCGGCGCCTGATCGAAAAGCTCGGCCTGCGTCGCTAGTCGGCGCGCGTCGGTGTGGACCCACTTGGGCACCGCGCCGCCACTGTTTGTCTAGATAGTTTGTCTGACAACAAAACTAAAGAATCAGTCTCCGGGGCACCGCAGTGTGCGGTCGCACCATCGGCACTACAGCGAGAAGTTGTGTGTCGGTCCTCGGTAGTGGCAATTCGGGCGTCGCATCGCCTCACCCGGGAGCCTCGATCGAAGACCGGCCTGTCCTCGCCGATGACGTCCCACGCTCTCGTTGGCAGCTAGCTACAGCAAGCCACACGAGCCGTCGTGAACCGGACTAAATGAAGAGGAGGACCCGTGGAGGGTCTTAACGTTCAATCAAGCGAAGCCGTGATCGACAATGGGTCGTTCGGGCGTCGCACCATTACCTTCGAAACCGGGCGACTTGCCCGTCAGGCAGCCGGATCGGCTGTTGCATATCTCGACGACGCCACCATGATTTTGTCGGCAACGACAGCGTCGAAGAATCCCAAGGACCAACTCGACTTCTTCCCGTTGACGGTCGACGTCGAAGAGCGGATGTACTCGATCGGAAAAATCCCTGGGTCGTTCTTCCGTCGCGAGGGTCGCCCCAGCGAAGACGCCATCCTCACCTGTCGGCTCATCGACCGGCCGTTGCGTCCGTCGTTCGCGAAGGGTCTGCGCAACGAGATTCAAATCGTCGAGACCATCATGTCGCTCGATCCAGACCACCTGTACGACGTCGTCGCGATCAACGCGGCCTCGATGTCAACGATGATCGCCGGACTGCCGTTCAGTGGCCCAATCGGCGGTGTGCGTGTTGCGCTCATTGACGGTCAGTGGGTCGGTTTCCCGACGCACACCGAGCTTGAGCGTGCAGTGTTCGACATGGTCGTGGCTGGTCGGGTTGTCACCGACGCCGCGGGAAATACGGACGTCGCCATCATGATGGTCGAGGCGGAGGCAACACTGGAAACCATCGCACTCGTTGCCGGTGGAGCAACTGCTCCGACCGAGGAGGTCGTGGCAGCCGGACTAGAAGCCGCCAAGCCGTTCATCAAGACACTGTGCAATGCGCAGTCCGAGCTCGCAGGCAAAGCCACCGCAAAGGCCACCCGCGAGTTCCCTCGCTACCTCGACTACCAAGACGACGTCTTCGCAGCGGTTGAGGATGCCGCGGCTGCCGACCTTGCCCAGGCACTCACCATTGCCGGTAAGCAGGATCGCGAAACCGAGCTCGACCGAGTCAAGGGTGTAACCGTCGAGCAGGTTGGTGCGAAGTTCGAAGGTCGCGAGAAAGAGGTCGGTGCGTCGTTCCGAGCGCTCACCAAGAAGTTGGTTCGCCAACGCATTCTTCGCGACAAGGTGCGCATCGATGGACGTACGCCTACCGACATCCGCAGCCTGTCGGCTGAGGTCGGCGTCATCCCGCTGGCCCATGGCTCGGCGCTGTTTGAGCGTGGCGAAACGCAGATTCTTGGTGTCACCACGCTGAATATGCTTCGCATGGAACAAATGGTCGACACGTTGAACCCGCAGAACCGCAAGCGCTATATGCACAACTACAACTTCCCGCCGTACTCAACCGGTGAAACTGGACGCGTTGGTTCGCCGAAGCGACGAGAGATCGGGCACGGCGCGCTCGCCGAGCGTGCATTGCTTCCCGTACTGCCCAGCCGCGACGAGTTCCCTTACGCCATCCGACAGGTGTCAGAAGCGTTGGGATCCAACGGTTCGACGTCGATGGGTTCGGTCTGTGCGTCGACAATGTCGCTGCTCCACGCGGGTGTTCCGCTGCGTGCTCCAGTGGCGGGAATCGCGATGGGGTTGGTCAGTGACGAGGTTGACGGCAAAACCGAGTACGTCGCTCTCACCGACATCCTCGGCGCCGAAGACGCTTTTGGTGACATGGACTTCAAGGTCGCGGGCACCAAGGACTTCATCACGGCGCTGCAGTTGGACACCAAGCTCGACGGCATTCCTGCCTCGGTTCTGGCTGGCGCGTTGACTCAGGCGCGTGGTGCCCGGCTCACCATCCTTGAGGTGATGGGTGAGGCGATTGATGGTCCTGACGAGATGGCGCCAAATGCACCGCGCGTCCTTACCGTCAAGATTCCTGTCGACAAGATCGGTGAGGTCATTGGGCCGAAGGGCAAGATGATTAACTCGATCCAAGACGACACCGGCGCCGACATCACGATCGACGACGACGGAACCATCTACATCGGCGCCGTCGACGGACCATCCGCCGAGGCAGCGCGCGTGATGATTAACTCGATTGCAAACCCGACCATGCCGGAGATCGGCGAGCGTTACCTCGGCACCGTGGTCAAGACCACGACCTTCGGCGCGTTCATCTCGCTGATGCCTGGTAAGGACGGGCTGCTTCACATCTCCGAGGTCAAGAAGCTGGCTGGCAAGCCACGCATTGACAGCGTCGACGACGTCGTCAAGATCGGTCAGAAGATTCGGGTGGCTATCAAGGACATCGACGACCGCGGCAAGCTGTCGCTTGTTCCTGTCCTCGACGAAGACGAGGCGGCCGAGCCTGCGGCAACCGACGCCTGATCGTGGCTTCGGTCCAAGCAGTAGCGAGGTCAACGGCCGGAGCGGCCGCACCTCGCAGTAGTACCCGAACTCTCCACCGGGGGCAGGACGGCAGCGTGGTTAAACGCACCGTCCTGCCCAACGGGCTGCGGATTGTCACCGAGTCCGTGCCCACCGTGCGTTCCGTTGCCTTCGGGTTGTGGGTAGGCGTCGGCTCACGCGATGAGTCGGTGAGGCAAGCGGGCGCCACGCACTACCTCGAGCATCTGCTGTTCAAAGGCACACACCAACGAAGCGCGCTCGACATCTCCTCGGCCATCGACCGACGTGGTGGCGAAATCAACGCGTTTACCGCCAAAGAGTTCACGTGTTACTACGCGCGAGTGATTGATACCGACCTCCCAATTGCGGTCGATGTTGTGGTCGACATGGTCACCTCGTCAACTATCACGCGGCCAGACTTTGATGCGGAGCGCGGCGTCATCTTGGAAGAGATCGCCATGCATGACGACGATCCCGGTGACGTGGTTCACGACACTTTCGCTCAGCAAATCTTTGGTGACACCCCGCTTGGACGACCCATCCTCGGAAGTGTCGAGTCGATCGAAGGGCTGGCGCGCGACACCGTGCGCCGCTACTACCGACGGTGGTACCAGCCAGAACACATTGTGGTTGCCGCCGCCGGAAATCTCGATCACGCTTCCGTGGTGCGGCTTGTTAAGCGTGCCTTCGCCCAAGCCGGTTATCCAGACGACGCCGTTACGGCCCCAGCGCCCGTTCGCACTGAGTCTCGCCGAGCAAACTTCGGTGGCGGTATCTCAGTTGTTCCTCGTACCACCGAACAAGTCAACCTTGTTCTCGGAGTGCCCGGCTTGCCGCGTACTGATGACCGGCGGTTTGCGCTGGGTGTCCTGAACAGCGCGCTTGGTGGAGGAATGTCGAGTCGTTTGTTCCAAGAGATCCGCGAAAAGCGCGGCTTGGCTTACTCGGTCTACTCATACAACTCGCAGTACTCGGACGCCGGCTTGTTCGGCGTCTACGCCGGTTGTCTTCCCAAAAAGGTTGATGACGTACTGGAGCTGTGCCGGGTCGAACTCCAGCGCGTCTGCGAGCGTGGGATCACCGAAGATGAGCTCGTGCGCGGCAAAGGTCAGCTGCGTGGCTCGCTTGTTCTTGGCATGGAAGACACGGGGTCGCGAATGACACGGATCGGCAAGAGCGAACTCGTTTATGGCGAGATGCTGGGCGTCGATGACATCCTTTCCCGTATTGACGCCGTGACGTTAGACGACGTTCGTGAGATTGCGGCAGAGGTTCTCAGCGCCGCCCCTGCCCTTGCCGTGATCGGCCCGTTCGAGGCCGATCACGATTTCTCGGCGGCGGTTGCCTCGTGACCTCGATCAAAGTCGCTGTACTCGGGGCCAGTGGTCGCATGGGTGCACAGACCGTCCAGGCACTATCCGTTGCCACAGACCTTGAGTTGGTTGCCGCCATCGACTCTGGCGGATCCGTTGACGAGGCGAAGTCGGCGGGTGCCTCGGTTGTCGTCGACTTCACGACGCCGCAGGCGGTGATGGACAACCTGCAGCAGGCCATCGCGCTTGGCCTGCACGCTGTCGTAGGTACGAGCGGCTTCGACGAAGAACGGCTTGACACTGTTAGTCGATGGCTGGAAGTACAGCCAAATGTCGGCGTGTTGGTCGCTCCAAACTTCGCCGTAGGCGCCGTGCTGTTGCTGCGGTTTGCGCGGGAGGCAGCCGCATACTTCGAGTCAGCCGAGATCGTCGAGCTTCACCACCCAGACAAGGTCGACGCCCCATCGGGTACGGCCAGGCACACCGCGCAGGTGATCGCACAGGCGCGGCTACGAGCTGGGATGCCACCGGCACCCGACGCCACCTCTGTCTCGCTGCCTGGTGCGCGTGGCGCTGACGTCGATGGTGTTCCCGTCCACGCGGTTCGGCTTCGTGGACTCGTTGCTCACGAAGAAGTCTTGTTCGGTGGTCCAGGTGAGACACTGACCATTCGCCACGACTCATACGACCGTGCTGGGTTCATGCCCGGTGTGCTGCTTGCAGTGCGAACCGTGGCGAGCCGCCCGGGACTTACCGTCGGACTTGATTCACTTCTCGACAACCGCTAACTGATGACCGCACGACGAGTCGTGATCGTGCTGGTTGCCGCATGTGCGGTGTATCTCGTGCTGATCGCCCAACGATCCTGGACACTCATCACTTCCGCGCGGCCGCTCGGCGTTGTCATGGGAGCGGCTTTGATGGTTCTGCCACTGATCGGTGCGTGGGTCCTGTACCGCGAGGTGCAGTTCGGGCTGCGCACCAGTGAGCTCGCCAAACTTCTTGCGGCGGATGGGTTGCTGCCCGTCGATGATTTGCCGCGTCGGCCAAGCGGGCGACCAGAACGAGCCGCGGCCGACCAGCGATTTGCCGTGGTCAAATCGGGGGTTGAAAACGACCCCGGCCAGTGGCAAAAGTGGTACCTGCTTGGCCTGGCCTATGACGACGCGGGCGACCGCCGACGGGCCCGAGAAGCGATGAGGCGTGCTGTCGCACTGCACGCTGCCGAAGGTTCGTAAGTCGCGGCGTCGTTCTCACGAATTCCTTACAGTGTCCGCTCCCCACGCCAAATGGTTGTTACTCATTCCGTTTCGGGTCACACTGCGCGTATGGCGACCAATCAAGGCACAAGAAGCGTTGAAGAGCTGGCGATTGAAGTTCCGGCGGCCGACATCGATGCGGAGATCGACCCACACTGGCTCGACATGCAACCGAGTACGTCGTTGCCTGCGATCTATCTGCCAGCAGCGATGCCGGGGTATCAGGCTCCGTGGCGCAAGATCGTCGCTGTCAGTTTGTGCGCGGTCTTTGTCCTCGCCACTGCCGCCGGTGTCTGCCTCACCTACGGACCCTCCTGGTAGTTGTAATGCGGAAGATCCGACCACCTATAGGTGGTCGGATCTTCCGCATTACGAGGGAGTTAGCGGGTGTCGCGCCACCAACGCTCGACCGCCAGTGCGGCGGCGTCGAAACTCTCCGCACGACCGAGAAAGTCAAGGCTACGCGAGGTCATGGGAGTTCGGACCGGTCCATCATCAACAGTGGTGACCACAACGCACTCACCGTTCATGCGAAGCAGCGGGATGCCACAAAGGCGAACTGGACCGGACGCATTGGACACATCAGCAATCTTCGTCCACGGGAGTGAGATCATGCGTCGCACTGTGACGATGCGAATTCCGTTGTCGTTGACATAGACACCAGTTGAGAAGAACCGCCCGACCAGGCCGCCCAAGCCGATGGCGATCAACACTAACGAGCCGGCGGTGAGCAGCCGCGTGCTGACGACCGTATCCGGGTTGAATAGCACGATGATCGCCGTGTACATCGGGAGGAAGAACAGAAGGACGCCTACTCCTGACAGAAAGAACCGCAACGCTCCGGCCCGATACGGGCGCAGCCACGCTCGCTGGTGATACTTCTCGTCGACGGGACCTGGCTCGTCGTCCGGTTGGAGTTTCCAGCCGCTAAACCAATGACTCACCTGGCCATCATCCACAACGGCGATGGATCAGGCCGCAGCACCCCGAGGTCAGCGCAGCCCCTTGCGCTAGCCGCGCGGGTTGACGACTAGATCAGAGTCCGCTCGATCAGTGTTCGAAAGATCAGTTCCCATGCGAACCTGGCGCAGCTGGGTCTCGACGGGACTCTCGTCGTCTAGTGCCAGACTGCGGTGCGCTCCGTCTGCCGCCCACCCCGCGGACACCAGAAACTGGCGACTTTGGTCGTCAACCGCGTTGACCCAGACGGTCGCAGTGATCACACCGCTGGTGGTCAGGGACTCCATGGTGGCCGTCAGCAACCGAGAGCCGTGGCCGTGACGGCGGTGTTTCGGGTCGACGGCAAACACCAGAAGCTCGCTCGCCGTCGTCGGGTCGAGGTCTGGGTCAGTCGTCGGAGCCACCGCGCTCAACCCCACCGGTTCCGTGGCATCTAAGGCCACGAAAACCTGATGTCGCGGCGATGGCGGTGCCAACACTGCGCGTTCCCAAGCGCGCACGCTCTCCGACGATGCAGGCGGCGGCGCGTCGACCGGCATGCCAGGGGCGCTCCGCCAGCATCGTTCCTGGATCACCGTGATCTCCGGCACATCGGAAAGTCGTGCCGCGCGCACGAAGACATCTGCCACCCAGTCATCCTCGCAGCATCCGAGGTCCCGCACGAATTCCGGCGATTCACGAATTCCGGTGACTAAGGTAAGGCGGTGCGCATCACTGTTGTAGGTGCCGGTGTCATGGGACTTTCGGCCGGACGTGTGTTGGCGGAGCGCGGGCATGATGTCGTGGTCGTTGACCGTTTTGGGGTCGGCAACGCGATGGCTTCGTCGTCCGGCGCAACTCGGATCTGGCGTTTGGCGCACCCGGACCGACGTCGAGTGAGACTGGCGCGTTGGAACAGCGAACTGTGGGAACGCCTGGAGCGCGATGCAGGCCGCCCCCTTCGACTACACCGAGGCTTGCTCTGGAGAGGTGGCGCTGCGGCCGAGGTGGCAGCCGCGCTGGCCGCAGAGGATGTGCCGCATGAATGTTTGGACGCAGCCGGTCAGTTGGCGCGCTTTCCCGAGTTGGTCTGGGAGCCGGACCGGCCGGTTGTGTGGCAGCCAGAGGCTGGCGCAGTTCTGGCAGCCGAAGCGCTCTCGGCCTCCGGCCGGCTGCTTGCTCAGGCGGGAGGCACGCTCCTCGAGGGGCGTGAGGTCAGGAGTGTTCACCAGCTCCCAGCAGGGGGTGTTCGTGTGGTCACCGACGATGGCAGTCTCGACGCTGACGTGGTTGTTGTCGCGGCAGGTCCGTGGGCGCAGTCACTGCTCAGTGAAGTAGGGATCGACGTCCAACTCACGCCCGTGCTCGAGCAAGTTACCTACATGCGCGGGGGAGAGATGCCGTGGCAAGACCGACCCTGCGTGATTGACGTCCCGAACTCGGGAGGGTCGTTTGGCTGCTACGCGATGCCAACACCAGGCATTGGGTACAAGGTGGGAATCGACGAACCAGTCCGGTCCTTTGACCCAACGTCGGTAGACCGTCGCCCCGACGCAGTTCGCGAGCGGGCAGCGGTCGACTGGGTACGAGCCCAGATACCTGCGATGGATGCCACCCCTGTTCGATCGGAGGTGTGTAGCTGGACGGACTCACCCGACGGTCAATTCATCCTCGACCGAGTCGGCGATGTCGTGGTCGGTTGCGGCGACTCAGGACAGGGCTTTAAGTTCCACCCGATGCTCGGCGAGCTGCTGGCAGACCTAGCCGACGGGACGCCCACCCGCCCAGATGCTGTCGAATTTGATCTCACACGTTTCGGTTGACCATCGGTTCGCTCAACTTGGAACCGGCCATAGACGCGGTCAGCGATGGCGTGAGCGACGTGGTGACAACGGTGTCACCGGTCGTGGCTAGGGTGATTCCGTCAACAAGAGCTTGTAATCGCAGGTAGTCGCAAGGAGTAGGGAGCCCTGGTGCCAGACCAGCAGGTAACTGATCAAATCTTGTCAACGCAGACATCTGCGCCGGAGGTGCAGTTCCGCAGCGATGTCACGGTTGAGCTTGTTCGGTCAGCCGCTCGTGACGCCGATGTGCTGTTTGCGGCGCGCGTGTCGACGCAAGGTGAACAAACCCTGGACCAGATCGATCAGGATGCCTCACGCTCACAGGGACTTATCAACTTCCTCATGCGCGACCGCCATGGAAGCCCCTTCGAACACAACTCGATGACGTTCTATGTTCAGGCACCCATCTTCGTTTTCCGCGAGTTCATGCGTCACCGAATTGCGTCATACAACGAAGAGTCTGGCCGCTACCGCGAGCTGCGCCCCGTGTTCTATGTACCCAGTGCCGAGCGCAAACTCGTCCAGCAGGGCAAGCCGGGAGCCTACGAATTCGTCGACGGCTCGGCTGAGCAGTACCAAATAGTTGTCGACGCCACGCGAGCCGCTTGCATCAAGTCATACGAGGCTTACCAGCAGATGCTCGACGCAGGAGTCGCTCGCGAGGTAGCGCGCGGGGTCCTGCCAGTGGCCACCTACTCATCCATGTACGTCACCATGAACGCCCGTTCACTCATGAACTTTCTTTCGCTGCGGACCAAGCGCGAGGATTCGTCGTTCCCGTCGTATCCGCAGCGTGAGATCGAGATGGTGGCTGAGCAGATGGAGGCCGCCTGGGCCGAGCTGATGCCCCTCACTTACGCAGCTTTCAACGCCAACGGCCGCGTCAGCCCCTGACCGGCGCTGCCCCAGCCGGTAGGCGTTTGGTCCGGTTGCCGATGGTCCGGATGTAACGCGCAGTGACCGAGGGCCGATCACGAGGTGACCCCGTCACCGACCGACCCCCCGAGCGGCTGGTGACGGGGTCCTTGCCGTGCTTAGCGCTCGGGCAGCGGTAACCTCACCTCATGACTTCCAGCGCAGGCCGGCCAGCCCCCTTCGGGCGGGTACTGACCGCGATGGTGACTCCGTTTCGTGACGACCTGTCCGTCGACCTCGACGCAGTGGGCCGGCTGGCCACCCATCTCGTCGAGAGTGGCAACGATGGGCTGGTCGTTAACGGCACCACAGGTGAGTCGCCCACAACGACCGACGTGGAGCAGCAGCAGGTGGTACAGGCGGTCGTCGACGCTGTTGGCGATCGTGCACTAGTCGTCGCCGGTGCAAGTAGCAACGACACCGTCCATGCCATCGAGCGTGCCCGGTTGGCCGAAATAGGTGGAGCTGATGCGTTGCTCGTGGTCTCGCCTTACTACAACCGACCACCCCAGGCCGGTGTCTTGCGTCACGTAACGATGGTGGCCGACTCGACCGACCTACCTGTCATGTTGTACGACATCCCTGGTCGCACCGGCGTCGCGATCGACACCGACACGTTGGTACGCGCGGCTGAGCACGAAAGGATCCTGGCAGTCAAAGATGCCAAAGGGGACCTTTCTGCTGCGTCATGGGTCATGCGTCGCAGCAACTTGGCCTGGTACTCCGGTGAGGACGTCCTCAATCTTCCGTTGTTGAGTATCGGTGGCGTCGGCGTAGTAAGCGTTGCTGGTCACGTCGTCGCTGAACGACTGCTCCAGATGCTGAATGCGTTCGAGGCCGGGGAGGTTGCCCGTGCGCGCGACCTGCACGACGCACTGCTGCCGGTGTACACGGGGATTTTTCGTACGCAAGGCGTGATGACTGTAAAAGCAGCACTTGCCCATCTTGGGATCATCAAGGGTGCTGTGCGACCGCCGCTTGTCGATCTGACTGCAGAGGAACTCGACCAGCTCATGCGTGACCTAGCAGACGGAGACGTCGAAGGTTTCGCCGCGTGAGTCACCCGCACCCCGAGTTGGGCTCGCCGCCCCCGCTGGCTCGCGACGGCCTGCGCATCGTGGCACTTGGGGGTCTTGGCGAGATCGGTCGCAACATGACCGTCTTCGAGTTTGCCGGAAAGCTGCTCATCGTCGACTGCGGAGTGCTCTTCCCTGAGGACCATCAGCCGGGCGTCGACCTCATCCTTCCCGACTTTGAGTATCTGCGTGACCGGCTCGGGGACATCGTCGGTTTGGTGCTGACGCATGGGCACGAGGATCACATCGGGGGAGTCCCATATCTGCTTCGAGAGCGGCCCGACATCCCCATCTACGGCTCAAAGCTGACGCTGGCGCTACTTGCAGCCAAGCTGCGCGAACACCGGATCTCACCTGCTGCCAATGAAGTGCGTGAGGACGACAGGCTTGATGTAGCCCCGTTCAGCATCGAGCTGGTGGCAGTAAACCACTCGATTCCCGATGCCCTCGCCGTAGCGATTCGGACGCCTGCGAATCAGCTGGTCGTGCACACGGGCGACTTCAAGATGGACCAGCTTCCCCTCGACGGTCGCATCACTGACCTGCGGGCTCTGGGGCGCCTCGGCCAGGAAGGTGTTGACCTGTTCCTGGTCGACTCGACGAACGCTGAGGTTCCTGGGTTTGTGCCCGCCGAGCGCGACATCATTCCTGCCCTTGACCGCGTGTTTCGCACGGCGGAGCGGCGAATCATTGTGGCGTCCTTCGCTTCGCACATTCACCGCGTCCAACAGGTCCTCGATATCGCAGCTAGTCACGGACGCAAGGTCGCATTCGTTGGTCGTTCGATGGTGCGCAACATGAACGTCGCTCGAGACCTTGGCTACCTCACGATCCCAGCAGAGCTTGTGGTCGATGTCCGAGAGCTTGACGACCTCCCAGACAACGAGGTGGTGTTGGTTTGTACGGGCTCGCAGGGCGAACCCATGGCGGCGTTGTCTCGCATTGCTAACCGAGACCACTCCATCAGCATTGGTGATGGCGACACGGTGATTCTCGCGTCGTCTCTCATCCCGGGTAACGAGAACGCTGTCTACCGCGTCATCAACGGACTCACGCGCCTCGGTGCCCACGTGGTGCACAAGGGAAACGCGATGGTCCACGTGTCCGGGCATGCGTCAGCCGGCGAACTTCTCTACGTTTACAACATTGTGAGCCCCCGCAATGTAATGCCCGTGCACGGCGAAGTACGTCATCTGCACGCTAACGCCGAGCTTGCGATTGCGACCGGCATCCCGCGCGACCGAGTCGTCATTGCCGAAGACGGAGTGGTGATCGACCTGGTCGACGGTCGGGCTCAGACAGTCGGAGCCATTCCATGCGGGTACGTCTACGTCGACGGGTCGTCGGTGGGTGACATCACTGAGACTTCGCTGAAGGACCGCCGCATTTTGGGCGCTGAGGGATTTGTGTCGGTACTCGTCGTGGTCGACTCAGCGAGCGGCAAAGTGGTCGGCGGGCCGGAAATTCATGCGCGGGGCTTTGCCGACGACGACTCCGTGTTCGATGACGTGATTCCTCGCGTTGTGTCAGCTTTGGAGGACTCCGGGCGTAGCGGCGTCGCAGATACCCACCAGCTGCAGCAGATCGTGCGACGGGTCGTGGGGAAGTGGGTCAACGAGACCCACCGCCGACGGCCGATGATCATTCCAGTCGTGATCGAGGTCTGAGAAGCGGTCCTAAGCGCACGACCCGCGACACGCGGCCCGCTGAGCACCTAGAACCCCGGTCCTTCCGTCTCGGCTGGGTAGCCTGCGTCTATGGCCTCGTCTTCCCCGAGGGCGCAGACTCGGACGCGCCCATCGAGCACCCGATCGTCGCCGTCCAAGTCGGCAAGCGCTCGCAAGCGTGCCGCAGCGAGGCGATCGCGCAAACGATCCAGCCACCCTCTCCTTACTCTGGCCCAGGCGTTGGCTGGCCTGGCACGATCGCTGGGGTTGGGCATCGCCCACGGCTGCGGTGCCCTCGCGCGACGGAGTGGCACCTCAGCACGCGAAATTGACCCCGAGCATCGCCGAGACGGTG
>DATKIY010000114.1:0-9905 GCA_035543875.1 Actinomycetes bacterium
TGTTGATCATGAGGCTGTGGCGTGCAGAAACCCCGACCAGGTGGTCAAACTCGGGGCACCACGCGAGGTCGGGGTTCCTGAGACACCCATCAGTGGGGCGTTCGACATCCTTGACTCAGAACTTGACGTGGCGTCAAGATCACAGTGGAAATTCAGCCCAGATTCCCTTGTTCCTGGGTCGTGGGCCGCTAGCCTGGCCGGCAGTGCCCCGTAGGTGTCCCCCCGTCGCCTACGGGGCCTTTCCATGGCGGCGGGTCGTATTTGGGCCGAAGTTGCGGCGGACTTCATGCCCGCGCTCATGGTTTGGCTGGATCCGGCGGAATGAGGAAGGATCGGGCGGGGTTATTGCCCGAGGATTCAACGAACTGCGGAAGGGTTGTGGTGAGCGTTCTCCGTCGGCTACTTCCGCGCCGCGTGGCTGTTTTGTCTGTCCATACCTCGCCGCTCGACCAGCCTGGTACCGGTGACGCCGGCGGAATGAACGTGTACATCGTCGAGACAGCCCGTCGACTAGCCAATCTCGGCGTAGAGATCGAGATCTTCACCCGCGCCACGTCGGGAGATCACGCTCCCGTTGAGGAGTTGGCGCCAGGTGTGTTGGTGCGGCATCTGCCAGCTGGCCCGTTTGAACCAATGGCCAAAGAGAATCTGCCGGGGTTGCTCTGCTCTTTCAGTACCGGCTTACTGCGGATTGAGGCCCAGCACGATCCGGGCTACTTCGACCTTGTGCACTCCCACTATTGGTTATCCGGACAAGTTGGGACGCTTGCGCAGGACCGCTGGCGGGTGCCGCTGGTCCACTCAATGCACACAATGGCCAAGGTCAAGAACCGCTGGCTTGCTGAGGGTGACACCCCCGAGCCGAGCGCGCGCGTGGTTGGTGAGACCCAGGTGGTGGAGGCGGCGGACCGTCTGGTTGCCAACACCAGCGCAGAAGCGCGTCAACTTATTGACCTTTACGACGCCGACCCTGAGACCGTCGCTGTGGTACCGCCCGGCGTCGACCTCGATGTCTTCACCCCAGGGGTGCAACAAGAGTCTCGTCGTCATTTGGGCGTCGCCGACGACGCGGCCATGCTCCTGTTCGTTGGCCGCATCCAACCGCTGAAGGCCCCTGATGTACTTCTTCACGCGGCCGCCGAGATGCTAGGGACCACCCCGGAACTTCGGGACAGGTTGGTTGTTGCGGTTGTGGGTGGACCGAGCGGAAGCGGGTTGGCTCACCCGGAGCACCTTGAGAAACTCGCGTCGTCGCTTGGTATTGGCGACGTTGTCCGGTTCGCGCCGCCGGCTGACCAGAGAACGCTGGCGGAGTGGTACCGCGCCGCGGACGTCACGGTGGTGCCGTCGTACAACGAGTCCTTTGGCCTGGTTGCAGTCGAGTCGCAAGCCTGCGGAACGCCAGTTGTGGCTGCTGCTGTCGGCGGGCTCCGCACGGCGGTGGCCGACGGAGTCTCAGGCGAGCTGATCGACGGACACAATCCGCGTGACTACGCGCGCGTGCTGACCCGGCTACTGGAGCAACGCCCGCAGCGGCTCAGTCTGGCTGCGGGAGCTCTCACACATGCGCGCCAGTTTGGCTGGGAGACCACTGCTCAGCGAACGCTCGACGTCTACGGCGCGGCAATAGCGCAGACGCAGGCCACGGACGACACTGTCGCGTCATGACCGATGTCGCGGCTTTGGTCCGCGACGCGCTCGCGTCGCTTGAGGTCGACTTTGAGGAACCGCAACCGGGAACGTTTGTTGCCGTACTTCCGGGTGAACGTAAGTTGCGTACCACTTGCTCTCTCGTTATCGGGCCGCACAGCGTCACTGTGAACGCGTTCGTCGTGAGGCACCCAGACGAGAAGACGGACGAGGTTCACCAGTGGTTGCTGCGTCAAAACGCGAAGCACCCTGGACTCGCCTACGGGATTGATCCGCTGGGCGACGTTTACCTCGTCGGACGGCTGCCGCTCTCCTCTGTTTCATCGGAGCAGATCGACCTGCTGCTTGGGCGAGTCCTGGACACCGCCGACTCCGCCTTCAACACCCTCCTTGAGATCGGCTTCGCGTCGAGCATTCGTCGCGAGTGGAAATGGCGGGTCTCCAGGGGCGAGTCGCTCGCCAATCTCGCTGCCTTCGAGCACTTGATTGCAGAACAGGACAAGGGAATCAGGTAGCGACGTACTCGCGGAAGGCCGCGAAAGCCCTGGGCGCGTAGACCGTTCCTGGCCCGCCCATCATCAGAATGCAGACCCCTAGCGCCTCCGCAACTTCTTGCTCACTCGCTCCTGCTCGGGCAACTGACCGCGCGTGTGAGGAGATGCAACCGTCGCATTGTGCGCCGACCGAGAGCGCCAACGCTATGAGCTCCTTGGTCTTTCGTTCCAGAACGCCGTCCGTCAACGCTGCCGAACTAAGCGCCTTAAAGCCTTCGTACACGTCAGGTATGGCTCGACGAAGCTCTTTGGCTGGATCGCGCAGTTCGGCCCGAACCGCCTCGCCATACGAGACGTCGGGCGTGGCACTGGACGGCGAGTGGTGGTGTGAGGAGCGGTGTTCCTTAGGACTGGTCATTGGGTCACGCTAGCCGCAGGGGCGCGGGGGCGCTCCTGGAAGTTAAGCGGTTCCTCAGTACGCTGCGTGGCATGTCGACCTTGGTCCTGCTGCGTCACGGGCAAAGTGAGTGGAACGCCAAGAACCTATTCACCGGATGGGTCGATGTTGACCTGACCGAGCAGGGCGCTGCAGAAGCGTCCCGTGGCGGAGCAATGTTGGCTGAGGGGCAGCTACTGCCCGACATTCTGCATACCTCAGTGCAGCGACGAGCAATCAAAACAGCTGAGATTGCGTTGGAACGATGCGATCGCGGCTGGATCCCGGTGCGACGCTCCTGGCGGCTGAACGAACGTCACTACGGCGCGTTGCAGGGCAAAGACAAGAAACAAACACTGGACGAGTTTGGCGAAGCGCAGTTCATGTTGTGGCGCCGGTCCTACAACACGCCACCTCCGCCGCTGGCCGACGACAGCGAGTTCAGCCAGGCCGGCGATCCGCGCTACGCGTCACTGCCACCGGAGCTTCTCCCGAGGACGGAGTGCTTGAAGGATGTCCTCGAACGAATGTTGCCTTACTGGTACGACCAGATCGTTCCCGATCTGCGTAGCGGCGCAACGGTCCTGGTGACGGCACATGGCAATTCGCTACGCGCGCTGGTCAAACACCTGGACCGGATTTCCGATGAGTCCATCGCGTCGTTGAACATCCCGACCGGGATTCCACTTGTCTACGAGCTGGACGAGAGTCTTCGACCCACCGTGTCAGGTGGGCAGTACCTCGACCCGGCAGCGGCCGAAGCTGCCATCAAGGCCGTGGCAAGCCAAGGTCACTAAACGCGCGAATGCGCAGATGATGCGTCAAAACCCCACCGAGTGTGAGCATTTGACGCCGCACTCGGTGGTTGAACTATCCCTGTTCCATGGTCTGCGGACGCTGACCGGTTGCTTGGTGGACGACGCGGCGCGCGACGGACACCGCGTGGTCGGCGAAGCGTTCGTAGAAGCGGCTGATAAGCGTGATGTCGATCGCAGCTTCGACGCCGTGTGACCAGTCAGGTGCCAGCAGCTTCATGAACATCTGTCGGTGGTACTCGTCCATGCGGTCGTCTTCTGTTTCAAACCGGAGCGCGTGAGTGACGTCCACACTCTTGATGATGTCGCCGGTGTCATAGGCGAGCCGGACGGCGAGTTCGCCCATCTCTCGAAGTGTGGGAGCCAACTCTTCGGGTACCACTGGATCGGGATAGCGACGCCTCGCGATCTGGGCGATGTGTTCGGCAAGATCGCCCATGCGCTCGAGGGTCGCGCTAATGCGGAGCGCGCCCACCAGCGATCGGAGCTCGCCAGCGACCGGGGCCTGGAGGGCGATAACGTCGAGCGCCAGCGCCTCGAGCGCATCGGCTCGCTCATCAATGTCAACGTCACTGGCAATCACAGACTCGGCAGCCTGCAGATCAGTGTCGAGCAGAGCACGTGTGGCCCGCCCCATCGCATCGCCAACCAACTGGGTCAGTTGGACGAGCCCGTTGCTGATGTCTTCAAGTTGTTCGTGGTACTGCTGTCGCATGGCTCCAGCGTAGAGGGCGCAAGGTGAACGCCAGGGTCACGGTGGTGAATCACGCTCAACCGGTACGTGAACATTCACCGAACGGGCGGTCACGAACCCCTCCGTCAGGCAAACAACCGGAGTCCGGCACGTACTGTGGAGTCGTGCCGGAGGAGAAAACCGCTGCTGAACCTGCTGTGCGCAGTGAAATGGCACTCGCCCCAGGAGTTGAGGCAGTGCTTGCGGCCCTCCGTTCGGCTTGGGTCGTCCTCGACAGCCGGGACCGAGTGGTCCGATCGAGTCCCTCCGCGTTGCCCTATGGACTTGTGCGCGGGCAACGCCTGCGGGTCGACACCCTCTTGGTTTTGGCCAGGCAGGTTCGAAGGGATCGCCAAGTTCGGGAGCTGGAGATTGAGGTCCCTCGCGGTCACAGGGGAACCGAGCTGCTCAGCCTCGACGTTCGCCTAGCGCCCCTGGACGATCTCGTGTTGCTCCTGGCGGAAGACCACACTGCACTGCGACGACTGGACGCCGTGCGACGCGACTTCGTCGCCAACGTCAGTCATGAGTTGAAAACCCCGGTTGGCGCATTGGCGCTGCTGGCTGAGGCCGTGCTCGGCTCGGCCGATGACCCGCAAGCCGTCCGCCGGTTCGCAGGTCGGATGCAACACGAGTCAAACCGGCTGACCATGATGGTGCAAGATCTCATTGCGTTGTCCAGGTTGCAGAGCAATGACCCACTTCGTGGCGCGCGCGTCGTCAATGTCGACGACGTCATTTCCGAGGCGGTCGACACCACACACCTGGAAGCCGAGGCGCGCCAAATTCGACTTGAAGTGCGCGGTCAGCACGGCCTTTCGGTTCTTGGGAACGAAGACCAACTCGCAATGGCGGTGCGCAACTTGATCGCCAACGCCATCAACTACAGCCCGGACCATACCCGTGTGACGATCGGCGTCAGCATTACCGACGAAGTGGTGGAGGTGAGCGTTGCCGACCAGGGGATAGGCATTCCCGAGCGCGACCTCGAGCGCATCTTCGAACGCTTCTACCGCGTTGACCCTGCCCGGTCCAGAGCTACCGGAGGCACTGGACTTGGTCTGTCCATCGTGAAACATGTGATCGCAAACCACGGAGGTGAAGTGCGGGTCTGGAGCAGCGAGGGGTCAGGCTCCACTTTCACACTGCGCCTTCCGTCGCACACGGGTGTGTGGACGGCGATAGGCGCAGACGAGAACGCCGACCCTTCCGGCCCCGACTCACATGAGGTGGCTTAGTGACCCGCGTACTGGTCGTCGAGGACGAGGAGTCGTTTAGTGATGCATTGTCATACATGTTGCGGAAGGAAGGGTACGAAGTCGCCGTTGCCACTAATGGACCAGACGCGATTGAGGATTTCGACCGCAATGGCGCCGATCTCGTGCTGCTTGACCTGATGCTGCCTGGTATCCCTGGAACCGAGGTCTGTCGCACGATTCGCCAACGTTCAAGCGTGCCGGTCATCATGTTGACTGCAAAAGACAGCGAAATTGACAAAGTTGTTGGACTCGAACTTGGCGCAGACGACTACGTAACCAAGCCTTTCTCCTCACGTGAGCTTGTCGCGCGTATCCGTGCCGTGCTCAGGCGAGGTGGCGAAGCAGAGGAGCTGCTCCCGCCAGTGCTCGAAGGTGGACCAGTTCGCATGGATATCGAGCGACATGTCGTCACGGTGAGCGGAGCATCGCTGCGACTCCCCCTCAAGGAGTTCGAACTTCTCGAGATGCTCCTACGAAACGCGGGACGTGTGCTGACGCGTATGCAGCTCATCGACCGAGTGTGGGGATCCGACTACGTGGGCGACACCAAAACGCTCGATGTTCACGTCAAGCGACTTAGAGCAAAGATTGAACCGGACCCAACCAATCCGCGGCACATCGTTACGTTGCGTGGGCTCGGCTACAAGTTCGAACCTTAGGGTGCGGCGCGCGAGCGTCAGTTGGTACCGGAGTCGACCGATGGCGATTCCAGACCGAGCCGCGAGTCACGTGCCGCCGGACCGAACGTGACCGGTTCGTACTGATCCCCGTAGGGCAGTACCAACAGATTCAAGTGCACGATTCCCGAAGACGCAAAGTGCAGTTCAAGCTCGACCCAGTCGCCGATTTTTGCGTCAAGATTCGACGTGGTTGCGGTCGGGTTGTCGCCAAATCCCATACTCACCGAACTGCCTGAGTCGATCAGGATTGTTTCCGAAAGGTCGAGCGGAGTCCCATCAAGCGACGCGGACTCGAGTTGATCCGCCTCAAGGGTGTTGTTGACCAGCGTCACAACCAACGTGGCGTTGTCGTTCAGCGCTACCACCGCTGCGTCGCGAACTCCCATGTACGGGTCACCGAAACCCGCGTCCACAGGTTGGTTGATGTTGCGACCGTCGACGGGGTTGTACGACTGGCTGGTTTGTGCGGCCTGTCCAGCCTGACATCCGCTGAGACTGACAACGGCCGCGGCGGCAACTGCCAAAACGGCCGCCTTGTGAGGGGTGCGAATCATGAGCGACAGCGTATCCAGCCAGGGGCCGAACGTGACGGGGGCCTTGCGGCTAGGTCCCAAAGTTAGAGCTCAAGGCCACCAGTACGGGTTCCAACCTGACCGATCCGGAAGGATTCCGGACGATGTCGGCGACCACCCCGTCATCTCGAACGAGCAGCAGGGTCAGCGCGCTGGCGGCATACGGCTGGGTGAACTGTCCGGTCGTGTCGACGAGCGGCTCGAGACGCACGCTGCCAAGGGACCGGTCGAGTTCAGCCAACTGGCCGACCTGGTCGGTCGTCCCCACGATCGTCAAGCTCAGCCCGTATTCCGTGGCCTGAAGCCGAATCGTCTTCAGCAACTCAGTGCAGTGGTCACAGGTGTCTGGGATGAGTGCGATGACGGCCGGACGCAATGACCGAGCGGCTATCGCGGTTTGTCCACTGGCCAGGTTGACGTCCGGGAGCAGGGCGCCAGCCTGACCGGGAGCCAGTCCGGCGTCGGCTAGCGCAACTGAAGGAGCAGTTGCCGTCGGCGCATGTCTCACGAACGAGCCGACCAACCCGGCAGCCGTGACGATAACGATCGACACGAGCACGATGGCAGCCGTGACGCTCAACCTCCGTCGTTGTTGCCGACGCCGGACCGTGCGCGTCGCTGGGAAGATCGGCGAGGTGTCATCCCTCGGTTCGCGCTGTGACTCGCGCAGCCACTGATCGCGGTCAGCATCCAGTTCGCGGGCGTCTGGTGGTACGACCAGTGAGAGTCCGGCGATGTCGTCGGCGGACAGGTCGTCGTGGTGGCCGTCAGGGTCGGGACGCCCTGACCGCGGGGCGTTCATGTTGGCCAGTATCCACAGGTGGAGGTCAAACCGCAGCGGCGAGTGCTTAGCAGTTTTAGCGACAGGTATGCCATGCAGCAGCAGCCAGCTGGCACCGCGGACGGCGCCGGGCGCGCGCGTGCCACGAAACATACCTGTTTGTCAAGCCCTGGAGGTGGCCCAACTACGGCGCTGACCTGCGCAAACGCCAGTGAGGGTGACGGTAACGCGTGTTATCCTTGGTGTTCACACTCCATCTTCCCGAGGGGATACGACCCTATGAGTTTCCAGGTCGGCGAGACCGTTGTTTATCCCCACCACGGGGCCGCCAAGATCGAAGCCACGGAAACTCGGATCATCAAAGGCGAGGAAAAGCTGTACCTCGTCCTTAAGGTCACCCAGGGTGATCTCACTGTGCGGGTTCCAGCGGACAACGCGGAGTACGTAGGTGTGCGCGACGTCGTCAATGCTGATGGCCTAGAGCGGGTTTTTGACGTCTTGCGCATGCCATACACGGAAGAACCCACCAACTGGTCGCGTCGCTACAAGGCCAACCTGGAAAAACTCGCCTCGGGTGACGTCATCAAGGTCGCCGAGGTTGTTCGGGACCTCTGGCGCCGCGAGAAGGACCGTGGCCTGTCGGCCGGCGAGAAGCGAATGTTGGCCAAAGCCCGTCAGATCCTTGTGTCCGAGCTTGCACTTGCCGAAAAGACCAACGAGGACAAGGCCGAGGCCATCCTCGACGAGGTGCTCGCCAGCTAGACCAAGGCCAGCTCCTGGCCGAGGCTGCCCCGGTGACGCAGCCCACGTCGAGTCGAGGAGCCCCCGCCCATGTTTCGCGCACGATTGACCAAGGTCCCCAGCGCTGTGGTCGAGTTGCTGCGTCTGTTTGTCATCCTCTTCTTTGCCGCGCTTGGCTCCGTCATCGGTTCGAACTGGGAGTTCACTGACACCCTGTGGGACACCTTCGACGGAGCGTGGATTGGCGTCCTGATCGGTTCTGGCTTGGGATACGTGCTTGGCGGAGTCTTGGGCCGGTCAACGGTAGCTGCGGTCGATCGGACCGAGCAGTCGTTGCGCTCAGTCTCGGCCGAGACCATCGTCGGCGGAGTCTTCGGTGGCATCGTGGGTGTCCTGCTCGGTGCGGCCGTTGCCTGGCCAGTGTTCTTCCTCGGGGATGCTTCTCTAGGCATTCCACTGTTCGGGTTCATGGTCGTCAGTGTGGGGTTGCTGGGATTTCGCGTGGGTGCGTCCAAACGCGACTCCATGATTGGCATGTTCGGCGCGCGCGCGGGAATGGCTCCACCGACCGCCTCGGCGTCGGCGTACCCAAAGTTGATTGATACTTCGGTAGCGATCGATGGCCGCATCATTGACGTGGTGCGCGCAGGGTTCCTGCATGGCCGCCTCTTGATCGTTGCACCAGTACTCGGCGAGCTCCAGGGATTCGCCGACTCCAGCGACGACTTGCGTCGCGCCAAGGGGCGCCGCGGGCTTGAGATTCTTGAGGCGCTAAAACGTGAGCCCGGCGTCGAAGTGACTGTCCTCGATGACACCGTCCCAGGCGTCCACGAAGTCGACGCAAAGTTGGTGCGTCTTGCGATTGACAAAGACGCAGCACTCTTGACTCTGGACACAAATCTGGCCAAGGCGGCGTCGATCGCTGGGGTTCGGGTCTTGAACATGCACGCGTTGGCGTTGGCCTTACGACCACCTGTCACGGCGGGTGACGAGGTCGCAGTTCTGGTCACGAAATCCGGTAAAGAACCCGGCCAAGGTGTCGGTTACCTCGACGACGGCACGATGGTGGTCGTGGAGCGAGGCAGGGACTTCGTTGGGCACGAGTTGCACGTGGTGGTCACAAGTGTTTTGACCACCGCCAACGGCAGACTGGTGTTCTCGCGCCCAGTGGGCGAGGCTGTGCCTGTGGAGGCACATCGGTGAGAACAGCTGCTGTTGTTCCGGCGGCCGGTCGCGGCGAGCGACTTGGTCCCGGAGCACCCAAAGCGCTGCGCGAGATTGCAGGACAACCCTTGCTCGTGCATGCCGTTCGTGCGCTGGCTGAAGCGAGGGCCGTCGACATTGTGGTTGTGGCGGCGCCGATCGGCGAACAGACTTCGGTGCGACGACTGCTGGACCCCGTTGTCGCTGATACCGAGCTGATGGTGGTTACCGGAGGTGAGACAAGACAACAGTCTGTCGCTCTGGCGTTGCGCGTACTACCCGACGACGTTGATGTGGTTCTCGTTCACGACGCTGCGCGCCCTTTAGTTCCGAGTGAGACGGTGGACGCGGTTGCAACATCGGTCCGAAACGGATCGGACGCCGTCGTGCCGGGTCTGGCCATAGTCGACACCATCAAACGTGTCGATGCAGCGGGCAGGGTCGAGGAGACTGTGGACCGAGCGTCGCTGTGGGCTGCGCAAACGCCACAGGGATTTGCCCGGATCGTGCTTGAAGCCGCACATCGGGCCGCGGTTGACGA
>DATKIY010000115.1:0-17953 GCA_035543875.1 Actinomycetes bacterium
TACCCCCCTCCCGATCACCTGCAGCTAGCCAAGTCCGGTTGGAAGATCGTAGCCTCAAATCGAACTCGTTGCGGTTTCGTCCATGACGAAGCCGAGAAGGATGAATCCCGGCTCAGGTGACACGTGGCCGCTGCTCCAACAGCCGCAACAACGACGAACACTCGCCCACCAGGTGTCAAACCGGGCGTCAAACGGTGGTGGGGTCATGATGTCTGGGTGTGGAATACATAACCCCCACCCGCGCCTGTGAGGGGCCACCTTAAAGAAACCAGGGAGTCGGTCAGATTGAGCGTCAGATTGAGCGTCAACGGCCCCGAGTGGGGCGGAGTCCCGTTTCGATAACCACCACCGACCTGCGGAAACTCTGTCGGGACGACAGGATTTGAACCTGCGACCCCTTGACCCCCAGTCAAGTGCGCTACCAAGCTGCGCCACGTCCCGTTGCAGGTCAGCTGGGGTAAGGGTGTTGCCCCTCACCCCGGGTTGACATCAAAGTTGATATCCAAATGCGGGGACTCACCTGCAACCGAAAGCGTACCTACCCTCCGCCTCAGCACCCAAAGCAGGCGGCAGCCACCCGCGAGTAAGTAACCTGGACGGCTAGTCCGGTGGCGCCAGCACGACGATGCGGGAGGCTTTTGAACTCCCCTAAGACACACAGACTGCATGGGCAGGTTCTTCATCGGGACGCTTGTGCCGGTGTAAGAACCTGCCGGATCTAGTGCGGAAAACTATGCGCGCACCCCGGGCTCATCGATCGTCAGCGTTCGATTGTTAGCGTCGAGAGTCGCCATGACACCGAACGGAATGCTGGCAAGGTGCGTGCCGTGGCCGAGCGGCAAGCCGTACGTCACAGGAACTCCGAGCGCACCAAGGTGCTCTTCCAACGTGTCTTCCAAGGAGCGATCTCGGATCACCTCGGGGTCCGGTTTCCCGCATCCTTCCAACTGACTGACCACTACCCCAGCGACATTGTCGAAAAAGCCAGAAAGGCGCATCTGCCAGAACATCACGTCGAAGTGGATCGTTCTCTGGTCGACTTCTTCCATCATCAAGATGGCTCCATCAAGTTTCGGATGCCAGGGCGTACCCATCAGGTGATTGAGCGTGTAGAAGTTTCCGCCAACAATCGGCGCGGTGACTTTCCCCGGAGCAATGGTGCGAATCCAGTTGTCGTCCGGGTTACGCGGCACCTCCCCCACTCCGCCTTTGCTGAAAGCACGCATCGCTGAGTCGAGCGTGAAGGCAGCCCGGTTCGCGGCGCCCATTGACCCAAAACCGGGACCATGAAAGGTGCACAGCCCGCTCTCCTGCAGCAAAGAAACGTGCAGGTTTGTGATGTCGCTGAATCCCATCAAAGCTTTTGGCTTGTCCGCTACGAGGTCGTAGTCGATGAGCGGGAGCATCTCGATGGCACCAACACCACCCCATAGGCAGTGGATGATGTCGATGTCGTCGTCTTTGAAAAGTTCGTGCATGTCACCGACACGGAGTTCCGGGTCGCCAGCGACGTAGTCGTCGCGAGCCCAGACACTGTCGGTCAACTTGACTTGGTAGCCCCGCTCCTGCCACCACTCAACGCAGCGCAGCACGTCGCTGCGGTTATCGAAGGGACCTGACGGCGCGAACACGCCAACCGTCCCCCCTGGTGGTAAAGGTCGGCCAAACTTCGTCGCTCGCACTGCTTGTGTCCTCGCCTTTCGCTACTTCTTACCGCGTTTTTCTCGCACCCGCAGGTTGATGTGCACTGGGGTCCCCGCAAAACCGAACTCCTCGCGCAGTCGGCGCTCAACGTATCGACGATATCCGGCCTCGAGGAATCCGGACGCGAACAACACGAACGTTGGCGGTCGGCTTCCTGCCTGCGTGGCAAACAAGATCCGAGGCTGTTTACCACCGCGAACCGGGTGCGGATGCTCAGCAACAAGCCGGCCAAGGAAGGCGTTGAGCCGTGCCGTCGGGATCCGGGTAGCCCAACCTTCGAGCGCTGTATCGATAGCCGGAACAAGCTTTTCCATATGCCGACCAGTCAGTGCCGACACGTTTACCCGGGGCGCCCATGCGACGCGTGCGAGGTCTCGGTCGATCTCTTTCTCCAAGTAGTACCGACGCTCGTCATCGAGCAGGTCCCACTTGTTGAAGGCCAAAACCAACGCGCGTCCCGTTTCGACAACCATCGAAATGATGCGCATGTCCTGCTCTGCCAATGGTTCACTTGAGTCGAGCAGGACGACTGCGACCTCGGTCTTGTCGAGTGCCGACTGCGTGCGCAGACTGGCGAAGTACTCGCTGCCGCTCGACTCCTTAACTCTGCGGCGGATCCCTGCAGTGTCAACGAACTTGAAAGTGCGTCCGCCAAGAACAATGAGCTCGTCCACGGGGTCGACCGTGGTTCCCGCGACTGCATCGACGACAACCCGCTCCTCGCCGGCCACTTGGTTGAGCAAGCTCGACTTTCCGACGTTGGGCTTTCCCAGCAAAGCGATCCGGTGCGGCCCGCCAGGAGTCTCGACCACTGGCTGTTGTTCTGGCAGCGCACCAAGCACCGCGTCGAGCAGGTCACCCGAACCTCGACCATGGAGTGCGGACACCGAGTGCGGTTGACCAAGACCAAGCGACCACAAGCTCGCCGCTTCTGACTCTGCCCGGTTGTCATCCACCTTGTTCGCGGCTAACACGACCGGCTTCCCCGCCTTACGGAGCACTCGAACGACCGCTTCGTCGGTATCCGTCGTGCCAACGGTCGCATCGACCACCAGTAGGACGGCGTCCGCGGCGGCTACTGCGAGCTCAGCTTGCGCCGCGACGCGAGCGGCCAGCCCCTGCGCGTCAGGTTCCCATCCCCCGGTGTCGACGACCGTGAAATCTCGTCCTGACCAGCTGGTGTCGTACGCCACCCGGTCGCGCGTAACTCCCGGGCGATCCTCCACCACCGCCTCACGTCGACCCAGGATGCGGTTCACCAGAGTCGACTTACCAACGTTGGGTCGCCCCACTACCGCGAGTACCGGAAGCGGCCCGACACCAAGCGCGTCTTCGTGTACCGCGTCGTCAAGGGCTTCGGCGTGGACGGTCTCTTCACTCATGACGGTTTCACGCTGGCAAATCGCTCCCGGACCAGAGCCACCACACGCTGGATGACTTCCTCGAGCGTCAGATTGGTCGAGTCGATTTCGATGGCATCACTGGCGCGAGCCAGCGGTGATACTTCGCGTTGCGAGTCGAGTAGGTCGCGTCGATTCAGCGATGTCAACGTGTCCTCCAGGCTCGACTGGAATCGGCCGTCGAGCTCAGCAGTCCGTCTCTCAGCCCGTGCTTGGCTTGACGCAACGAGGAAGACCTTCAATGGAGCATCCGGGACAACGACCGTCCCGATGTCGCGTCCTTCAATGACGACAGGACCCTCGGCCATTGCTTCACGCTGCAGTTCCACCAATCGCTCGCGAACTGCTGGCACAGCGCTCACGGCGCTGACGGAGTCGGTCACTCGCGGGTCTCTGATCTCTTCGGTGACGTCATGGCCATCGATCAGGACGCCCGGTCCGTCGGGGTCAGTCGAAACAATCAGCTCTGGGTCTTGAGCGCTCCGACCGACCGCCGCACTGTCGTGGGGGTCGATGTCGTGCTGCAGCATCCACCAGGTGATCGCCCGATACATGGCGCCGGTGTCCAGGTAGTTCCAGCCAAGCTCACGGGCCACCCCTCGGGCCGTGGTGGACTTGCCGGACCCTGAAGGACCGTCAACGGCTACCGCGAAGGGTTGCGAGCTGGAGGTGCCGGTCGTCACACTCACTCCCTTCTGGGCGCGTCTGGATGAAGCCGAGGCTGGCGGGTCGAGGTGGCATGGGTCAAACGGGATGCTCGGGGGCGGTTGGCAGAGGGTACCTGGAAAGGCACACTTCGTGACGGGAATGACCAGGTGGTGGGCTGATTTGAGCCCGCTGAGCTAGTGCACGGACCAGCCCAGACCGGTGAGCGCCCGGATGAGGTCCGGGCTGACGCCGGGAACAACCGATAGTTCGACGAGGCCAACCGGCTGCCCTGGTGAGTGCTCAATCGAGATGTCCTCAATATTGACCCCCGCCTCCCCTGCCGCCACAAAAAGCCTGGCCAGGGCCCCAGGCTCGTCGGGAATGACCACTGGGACGACTTCATACGCCACTGCTGGTGCACCGTGCTTGCCAGGGATCAAGCCATGGCCGGCGCGACCGCGTTCCAAGCTCTCTTCGACCGCGCGCGTTACCAGACTACTGTCGGTTTCCTGATTTATCGACTTATCACTTTTTGATGCGGCCGATTCGATCTTGCGAAGCAGCGCGATCATGCCCTGGAGCTCGGAATCCAAGCCGGTCAGCACATCGGCCACGGGACCAGCGTTGGCAGCCAAGATCTGCGACCACAGCGATGAGTCAGAGGCAGCAATCCGGACGGTGTCCCGCACTCCTTGTCCAGCCAGCTCCAGCTGCTGGGGGTCGGCATCCACGAGCTGCGCAGCCAACAGGCTCGCCACCACCTGGGGTGCGTGTGACACGCGCGCAACCGCAGCATCGTGTGCGGCCGCCGTCATCTGCACGGGCTGAGCTCCACACTCGGTGACCATCTCCGTGACGGTGTTCACCCGCTCGACGCTGACCGAGCTGGTCGGGCAGAGCACCCAGGGCCGCCCGTCGAACAAGTCAGCCTGGGCGCCGTGCGGGCCTGATCTCTCGCGCCCAGCCATGGGGTGCCCGCCGACAAACCGGTCCGCGAGCCCCACCCGTTCAATCGCCTCGGCGATCACAGACTTCACGCTGCACAAATCGGTCACGGTGGCATCCAGTCCCAGCCGGCCAATCTCGGCAGCCACCGCCTCGAACGCCGACGGTGGCACCGCGATCACCACAAGGTCCGGTGTCGACGCTGGCCAGCCGAGCGTGCCAGCACCGAGGTCGGCAGCCAGACGTTGGGCTGCGGGGTCGCGATCGCTCAAGCTGACCGCCCAACCCGATCGACGCAGTGCTAGGCCGAGCGAGGTTCCGAGCAGCCCTGCGCCAACGATATGGACCGTTGGACTCACTGGGCCAGGTCCTGCCGGAGCACTTCGGCACCTCTGAGGTAGACGTGCTGCACCGCAGACCGCGGGACGTCGGTTTCGAAGTGCGCCAGTACCCTGACGACTCGCGGTAGCGAACCAGAAATATGGAGCTCTTGGGCACATAGCAGCGGGACGTCACCGATCCCCAGGGTGCGAGCTGCGGCCGCGGGAAACTCGGTACGCAGGTCAGGCGTACTAGTGAAGATCACGCTAATCAAAGCTTCGGTGGTGATCGAATTCCGCTCGAGCATCTGACTAAGCAGCTCCACCACGGCCTCGACCAGCTCGTCACGGTCATCGGCGCGCAGTTGAGTGGCGCCTCTCATGGCTCGCATTGACACCCGGCCACCCTAGCCACGCCCTATCCACCGGCCACTCGCGGACCGTCTGGGTAAATTATCGACTTGTCCTTAAATCGACTTCTTCGAGAAGCCGACCGATCTCCTTCGCCGACAACGGTCGTACCGATCCTGGACCCAGCTGGCCCAGGCGGACAGGTCCAAACGCCAAGCGCACCAGCCGCTGCACCGGAAGATCGACCGCTGCCAGCAGTCGTCGAACGACGTGGTTACGCCCTTCGTGCAATGTCACCTCGACCTGCGCCTTGCGGCCCGAGCTGGCAACCACCCGAAACCGGTCGACCACCACGGGCCCATCCTCAAGCTCGATCCCCTGCCGCAGCCGTTGCGTCACCGCCTTGGGTACTGGCCCAGGAACCTCCGCCAGGTAGACCTTTTGCACTCCGAAAGAAGGATGCGACAGTCGGTGCGCAAGGTCACCGTCGTTGGTCAGTAGCAACAAACCTTCGGTCTCGATGTCGAGGCGACCCACATGGAACAGTCCTTTGCCCTGCTTGGCGAACTGTTTAGTCACGAGGTCGCCGACACAGCGCCGACCGCGATCGTCGCTCATCGCGGTGAGCACTCCCGACGGCTTGTTCAACGCGAGATACGCACGGCCGGCGGCGGTGGGGATGCGCTCTCCGTCAACCCGCACGACAGCTGTTTGCGGATCAACCCTGGTGCCTAGTTCAGTCACATCTTTGCCGTCGACGCTCACTCGGCCCGAGCTAATCAGTTCTTCGGATGCGCGTCGGCTGGCAACGCCTGCCTGCGCCAACACTTTCTGCAGTCGAACCATGACGGGTGTCTCGTCGTCCGACTCCTTCGCCTCGTCCTCCGGGCGAAGTTCACTCACAATTCGGCCTCGAGGGTCTCTAGATCTGGAAGGTAGGGAGCAAGCTCCGGCAGGTCATCCAGACTTGCCACGCCTAACCTTTCAAGGAAGTAGTGCGTCGTTTGGTACAGGTGAGCTCCGGTCTCCGCTTCACTGCCGCACTCCTCAACGAGGCCGCGGGCGAGGAGCGTACGCATCACACCGTCGACGTTGACGCCGCGCACCGCCGAGATGCGCGCTCTCGATACGGGCTGGCGATAGGCGACTACCGCAAGAGTCTCCAGCGAGGCTTGCGTCAACCGAGCCTGTTGACCGTCGAGGACGAACCTCTCGACCGCATCGGCGTATGCCGCGGCCGTGTAGTAGCGCCACCCACCAGCGACGTTGCGCAGCTCAAACCCCCGCCCTGTGTCCACGTACTCCTGCGCAAGGCGCTGCACTTCAGTCTCGACTTCACCTTGTGGGCGTTGGAGTACCTGCGCCAACATCACAGCGCTGACCGGTTCGTCAACAACCATCAGGATCGCCTCGATGGCAGGACCCAACGGCAGCTCACTCACACTCGCATCGGGTGCGGCATCGTCGGTTACGGACTCCCCCGATGGCTCGTTGCCGACATCAGTGGTCATGGTGCGCTCTCTTCCTGGTGTATCACTGCGAGATCGTCAAACTCGTCATGGACGTCGAGGTCTCCATCGTCGGCCCCTGTCCAACGGATCGTCAGCTCACCCAACGGCTGCATCTGGTCGAACGCTACGGCGCCTTCTTTGAACAACTCCAGCAGCGCGAGGAACCTCGCGATGACGGTGACCGTTCCCTCGGCGTCGTGAATGAGCGACCTAAAAGTAGACGTGCGGACTCGGCGTAGCCGGTCAATCAACAACATGGCTTGTTCGCGCACACTGACTGCAGGTGCGTGAACATGGGAGGTCGACACCAACGCGACCGGCTTCGGCGCAAGAGCTTTCGCAGCTAGCAGAGCCAGTCCATCTACCCCAATGCCGAGCAACACTTCCGGCAGCAGGGATGCGAACTGTGGTTCCATCGTCGCGATGTGCGGGTGCATGCGGCCCGCCACCGCCATTCGACGCGCGATTTCGGCAGCCACGGTCTTGTAGGCGCGGTACTGCAAGAGCCTCGCGAACAGCAAGTCGCGCGCTTCAAGCAGTGCGAGGTCTTCTTCATCCTCGATTTCGGCTGACGGCAGGAGCCGCGCCGTCTTGAGGTCAAGCAGCGTGGCTGCTACGACCAGGAAGTGCGTCGTCTGTTCGAGATCCCACTGTTCGCCGAAACCTTTGATGTACGAGATGAACTCGTCGGTGACCGCTGAGAGTGCTACCTCGGTGACGTCGAGCTTGTGTTTGGCGATCAAGCCAAGAAGCAGGTCGAAGGGGCCCTCGAAGACCTCGAGGTGGACCTGGAAACCGCCGCCACCGACGGACACCGCTTGATCACCTTCGATCGGCGGTCCTGGCGAGACCTCGGCAGCAGCTGAATCAGGCGCAGCTGGCTCGGCGTCGGTAAGGCTCTCGGTCACGCGGGAACGGTAGCCCAGACCCGGTCTGCGCTGTGGATCAGGCTTCTACTGCTCACGCAGTCGGCCGGTCAGAATGCTGGACTCGCCCTTAGCCAACAGGTCGCCGACCACAACTGCGACCGCCTCGCGAACGATGCGTCCCCGGTCGACCTTGAGCCCGTGGTCTCGGTAGAGCGCGGCTTTTGCTTCGTCGAGCGCGACCAGCTCGTCGGCCGACAAATAGACGGTGATCTTTTCGTCGTGGCGTTCTCGTCCTGACGGCTCACGTGACACCGTACGAAGCGCTCTGACCGGCGGCGGCGCTGCTGGGCCCTTGCCTGGAAAGTCCGTACTTGACGCATCCGCAAACTCGCTTTCAACCCCACTTGCGTTGACCTCACCCGCCCGAAATAGCTCGCTGGCGCCAGGGAGGGCAGCTCGTCGACTCATCGAGCCAGCACCTCCAGCGCGAGTTGCCGATATGCGGTGGCACCCGACGACTTGGACGCGTACGTGGTGATGGGCTCCCCGACCACCGTGGTCTCGGGGAAGCGCACCGTTCGACTGATGACGGTGTGGAAGACCCGATCTTCGAACGCCTCGACCACGCGAGCCAGAACCTCCCTGCCGTGCGTGGTCCGGCTGTCGTACATGGTGGCCAAGATTCCGTCGAGTTCTAGTTCTGGGTTGAGTCGTTCCTGCACCTTGGTGATCGTGTCCATGAGCAGGGCAACGCCGCGCAGGGCGAAGAACTCGCACTCCAGCGGAATGATCACGCCGTCAGCGGCAGTAAGTGCGTTGACCGTGAGCAGACCAAGCGACGGCTGGCAGTCGATCAGCACGTAGTCATAGTCGGCTGCTATGGGCTCTAAACCTCTACCTAAGGTTTGCTCTCGGGCTACTTCGCCCACAAGCTGCACCTCGGCGGCTGACAGGTCAATGTTGCTGGGCAGCAGGTCCATCCCCGCCACGTTGGTCTTGAGCAAGATGTCCTCGGCGTCCACCCCGCGGTCCATCAGCAGGTTGTAGACGGTGCGGTCGAGTTCATGCGGGTTGACGCCCAGCCCCACAGACAGCGCCCCCTGGGGATCAAAGTCGACCAACAAGACCCGGCGGCCAAGCTCTGCGAGGGCTGCCCCGAGGTTGATCGTCGTGGTCGTCTTACCGACGCCCCCTTTCTGGTTACACATCGCGATGATGCGGGCAGGACCATGGCGTTCCAGCGGCGGCGGCGCGTGGAAGGTAGGCAGCGGCCGAAAGGTGGGACCCATGGCCTCATCAGCGTCGTCAGGTGCCGGAACCTTTGGGTTCATCGGGGGTAAGTTTGTCGACATATCCACTGATCTGTAAACCTCTCGACAGACATCACGACTCATCTACACGGGCTCTGCCGTCTGGGCCGGACTCTAAGGGTCAGTCGACTTTCCGGCAAGATCCCGGCGGGGCGCAAGACCACGTTACTTGAATCAAACAGCGGTAGGACGCGCCGCGGTCAGCGCCCTGGGGTGAGCAGAGGCGTAGACCTCCCGTAGCCGCTCAACGGTGATCAACGTGTAAATCTGGGTGGTCGTGACTGACGCGTGGCCAAGGAGCTCTTGCACGACCCGGACGTCGGCCCCGCCGTCGAGCAGATGCGTCGCAAAGCTGTGTCGCAGCGTGTGCGGGGACACCTGAGTAGTCAATCCCGCCCGTTCGGCGGTTGTCCGCAAGATCACCCACGCGCTTTGGCGGCTCAGCCGACTCCCGCGGGTGTTGACGAAAACCGCTGAAGCGCCCTTACCCGTGCGCACGAGCTCAGGGCGTCCACGCGTCAGAAACGCTGCGAGAGCTTCCTGGGCAAACCTGCCAAGCGGAACCACGCGTTGCTTACTGCCCTTCCCCAGCACTCGAGCAGAGCCGCCGTCCAGATCGAGATCGTCGACGTCGAGGCCGACGGCCTCAGATATTCGCGCGCCGGTGGCGTACAGGAACTCAAGTAAGGCTCGGTCGCGCAGCTCTCGAGCGGATCGTCCCTCTCCTGCCGCCGCTAGCAACTGCTCAACCTGCTCCACTGACAAGGCTTTCGGTAGCCGCTTCGGAGGTATCGGAGGCTTGATGGCGGCGGCGGGATCACCCTCGGTGATCCCCTCCGTTGCGGCGAACTTGTGGAACCCGCGGACCGCAACAATGGTGCGGGCCGCCGAGGAGGACGCTAGCGGAACATGGTCCGCGTCGCCTTCTCGTAGCCAGCCACCGAACTCGGTGATGTGTGCTGCAGTAACTGCACGCGGATCGGTGACGCCCCGCCGGTCGCCAAACTCGAGGTAGCGGCCGAGGTCCCGCCGATAGGAACTCAGGGTGTTGACCGCCAGACCACGCTCAATCGCTAAGTGGTCCAGATAGCCGCCGATTGCCGAGACCATCGGCGTCCGAGCACCCATAGGGCGAGCCTAGCTACGACTCCCCCACAAATTGCGTTACGCCATGGCCTCTTGGACGGTAATCCAGGGAAGGTCAAACGCCGAGGCGACTGCTTCGTAGGTGATCTGGCCTTCATGGGTGTTCAACCCGAGCTGCAACGGAACGCTGTCAGCCAGAGCTGCGCGCCAGCCCTTGTTCGCCAACGCGACAGCGTACGGCAACGTAACGTTGGTGAGCGCATACGTTGACGTGTGCGGTACTGCGCCTGGCATGTTGGCCACGCAGTAGAACACGGTGTCGTGCACTTTGAACGTAGGGTCGGCGTGGGTCGTTGGGCGCGAGCCTTCAAAGCAACCGCCCTGGTCGATCGCGATGTCAACGAGCACAGCGCCTGGCTTCATGCGTGCGACCAAGTCGTTCGTCACCAGTTTCGGAGCCTTCGCACCGGGGATCAGTACCGCTCCGATGACCAAGTCAGCTTCCGCGACCTCTTGCTCGATGGCATACGAACTCGACATCAAGGTCTGCAGCCGACCCTGGTAGATCCGATCGATTTCGGCGAGGCGCTTGGCGTTGATGTCGAGGATCGACACGTTGGCACCCATGCCGACAGCGATCTGCGCTGCATTGAGACCGGACACGCCGCCACCGAGGACGACAACCTTGCTCGCCTTCACGCCAGGCACTCCGCCGAGCAACGTGCCACGTCCACCGTTTGCACGCTGCAGTGTGGCAGCTCCCACCTGCGGCCCCATACGGCCGGCAACTTCGGACATGGGGGCCAACAACGGCAGCGAGCGATCAGGCAGTTCGACAGTTTCATAGGCGATGGCAGTGACACCCGACTTTAAGAGCGCGTCTGTGCACTCGCGACCGGCGGCAAGGTGCAAGTAAGTGAACAGCACCTGCCCTTGGCGCATGCGGTGGTACTCCTCCGCGATGGGCTCCTTGACCTTCAATACGAGGTCGCCGGTCTTCCAGACGTCGTCAGCGGTCGGCAGGATTTGTGCACCTGCAGCCGTGAACTCTTCATTGCTGATGGACGAGCCGACGCCTGCGTCGGTCTCGATGTAGACCTCGTGGCCACCGCGGGTGAGTTCATGGACACCGGCGGGAGTGATCGCTACCCGGTACTCGTGATTCTTAACTTCGCGAGGGATGCCGACCTTCACTGCTATCAACGTCCTTATTGGCGGTCATGCGGCCCGGTCGACAACGACACGTCGGCGGAGGCGGCCGCGCCCCCATGGCTGAAGGGCGAACGGAGTCTAACGCGCTATGGCTTCCCAGGGAGGGTTCGGGGCAAAAGTTTAGGTTCCGCAGAACCGGTTGGAAGTCCGTTTATGGGCGCGTTGAGCTAGCGGGCAGGCTGCGTCGGCCAGTCCGTTTCAGGGTCGCGAAGGCCTGCCCAACCTCGGTCGCGTTCGCGGACTGCCGCCAAGAGCGCTGATGCCGCAAGTGAGTTGTGGATCCTTCCGGCCAGCACCCACTCGCATGCCTGGTCCAGCGAAACCCGAACCGACGGCATGTCCTTTTCCTCGTCGGTCTGTTGGTGCTGTTCGTCGACAGGAACGTCAGACAGGCCCCGCGCGAGGTAGATGCGCACGACCTCGCTACTCATGCCGGGGGACGAGTACAGATCAAGCAACAGGTGCCACTTCTGCGCGCGAAGATGCGCTTCTTCGAAGAGCTCCCGGCGGGCGGTGTTCAACGGACTCTCGCCGACCTCGTCAAGGAGTCCAGCGGGTATTTCCCACAGCGTGGTCGCGACTGGGTGTCGATACTGCTGAATCAGGACGACGTTGTCGTCGTTGTCGAGGGCAAGCACCCCCACCGCCCCGGGATGCTGGACAACGTCTCGACGAACGACGGTGCCATCGAGAAGCCGGACGTCGTCGGTAACAAGGCGCCATTTTGCACCCTCAAACTGCAGCTTTCGATCGAGGACTTCCAGGTGTGTCGCCTCGTCCCCTATCGATGCGTTACCCCGGTTCAAGGACGAGTAACCTCGCCAATCCTTGCTGATTCCGGTTCTGATTCCGGTGCGGTACCAGGAAACTCGACTTGTTCGGGCTTTCGTGCGACGGCCGCGGCAACCAGACCAGCGAACAGGGGATGGGCGCGGGTCGGGCGTGAGCGAAACTCTGGATGGGCCTGAGTGGCGACGTAGTACGGGTGAACGTCGCGCGGGAGCTCCACGAACTCGACAAGTCGACCGTCGGGAGACGTCCCACTGATCACCAACCCCGCCGCCTCTAATCGGTCTCGGTAGTCATTGTTGACTTCGAAGCGGTGCCGGTGTCGCTCTTCGACGTAGGGCTCGCCATAGACCTCACGCACGACCGACCCGTCGAGGAGTTTGGCTGGGTACAAGCCCAAGCGCATGGTGCCTCCCATGTCACGCTCCCCTGCGACGACGTCACGCTGGTCACTCATTGTCGCGATCACCGGATGCGGCGTCGCATCGTCAAACTCCATCGAGTTTGCGTCGGTAAGACCAGCCACGTGGCGCGCATGCTCGATCACCATGCACTGCAGCCCCAGACAAAGCCCCAGCGTGGGTATCTGATGTTCCCTCGCGTACCGGAGCGCGCCTAGCTTTCCTTCAATACCTCTCACACCGAACCCACCAGGAACGCACACCGCATCAACGCCCGCGAGCTGTCGAGCAGCATCGTCAGTGGTGGTGCAGTCGTCGGAAGTTACCCAACGCAAACTGACTCGAGCATCGTTGGCAAATCCGCCAGCGCGTAGCGCTTCGGCGACGGAAAGGTACGCGTCGGGGAGGTCGATGTACTTACCCACCATCGCGATCGTGACCTCGTGTGCTGGATGGTGTACGCGTCGCAACAGGTCGTCCCATTGCGTCCAGTCGACGTCGCGAAACGGCAATCCGAGCCTGCGCACGACATAGGCGTCAAGTCCTTCGCTGTGCAACACCTTCGGAATGTCGTAGATGCTCGGCGCATCGACTGCGGCGACGACGGCTTCGTCGTCGACGTCGCACATGAGGCCGATCTTGCGTTTGATGTTGGTCGGGACCGGCCGGTCAGCTCGCAGCACAATCGCATCGGGCGAGATACCGATGCTGCGCAACGCAGCTACCGAGTGCTGGGTGGGCTTGGTCTTCAGCTCGCCCGACGGTCCGATGTAGGGCAGCAGTGAGACGTGGACCACGAACGTTGAGTCGCGACCCACCTCGTGGCGAACCTGGCGCACCGCCTCCAGGAACGGCAGGGACTCGATGTCACCCACCGTGCCACCCACCTCAGTGATGACCACGTCGACGTCGGAACCACCCATGCGTCGTACTCGTGACTTGATCTCATTGGTGATGTGCGGAATGACCTGGACGGTGTCGCCGAGGTACTCGCCACGCCGTTCTTTGGCGATCACGGTTGAGTAGACCTGGCCAGTAGTGACGTTGGCGGATCCCGCCAGGTCACGATCGAGAAAGCGCTCGTAGTGGCCAATGTCAAGATCGGTTTCCGCTCCGTCGTCGGTCACGAAGACTTCACCGTGCTGGAACGGGTTCATCGTGCCCGGATCGACGTTCAGGTACGGGTCGAGCTTTTGCATCGTGACGCGGAGCCCGCGGGCTTTCAACAGGTTTCCCAGGCTGGATGCCGTGAGCCCCTTGCCCAGCGACGACGCAACGCCCCCGGTGACGAAAATATGTTTGGTGGTCTGCGCACCGGCCAAGACTGGCTCCCGTGATCGTTCGGCACTGTTGCTCCGGAGCCGTTCTGGGGGTTGCCCCTGAACTACTCCGGAATTGCTGCGGGCGGCGGGTTAACGCATTACCGATCCACGGGCCACCAGGCTATCAGTTGGCTCTTTCGCGGTGGCGAAGCCGCGCCAACAAAGCGCGAAGATCGTCTCCGTCAAGCACCAGCATGGTCCCCCCAAAGCTTGCAACGACCACCGCCGACGTCAACACAGCGTCGAGCAGTGCGAGCTGCCATCCACTGTTGGCGTCCTGCCACCAGTTCGACAACAGGTCGGCGACGGCCGTACCGAGCGCGGTTGCGATGACGACCGCTACGAGCACACCCACCAGTGAGCGCCCCAGACCAACGACGGCGCGCCGACCCACTATGCGTCGAACCTGTACCAACGAGGCAATGGCCGCGATGAGTAGGCCAACGCTGACCGAAGCCGCGAGCCACGGCAACACATCGGCTCGATCACTACTGGTAGCGGTAACGGTTGCCAGAACGACCGCCATAAACCAGCCGCCGGCTACCAACCATGACGCGTCGCTACCACGATGTCTTGCGAAGAACACGCGAGCTGCCTGGTTCAGCACGGCGTAACCGAAAACTCCGGCGGAGATCGCAACCAGAGCTGCGGCAAGCACTCCAGTTGCGTCGGCACCGGGAGCCCCGGCCAGCATCAGGTCAGAGACCGGCCCGGCGGTAGCAGCGACTCCGGCGGAACCCAGTGCGCCTGCCACGACAACCGCTCGCAGAGTCTGAGCCGTGGTAGCGGCAAACTCCTCTTCCTCGCCCTGTTCGAACTGACTGGACAGCTGAGGGAACGTGCTAGTGGCGATCGGGTAGGCCAGTACCGCCCACGGCAAGAGGAAGACGGTCCACATCAGTGTGACGATCAGCGACGCGCCCGCCTCCGCGTGTTGGTTGGCCAACCGCAGAAGAACCACGAAAGCAACCCACTGAGCGCTGACCGTTGCAAAGCCTGCGGCAGCAAGCCTCCTGGCCCGAGCCCCCACACCCTGTGGGAACCGCAGCTTGGGCCACAGCGCAAGGAGTCGCAGCCGACCCAATGCTGGGACCTGGGTGACAAGTAGTACTAACACGCCGAGGGTGGTCCCCCATGCCAGCAAGGCAAATCCGGTCGAGCTCAAAGCGGTCAGCGAACCTTGTTCTGCGCCTGCGTCGTTTGCGTACGCGAGGTAGGCACCGATGACCACCAAACTCGACAGCAGCGGTGCGAGGGCGGGCGACAGGAAACGCCGATGCGCGTTGAGGGTGCCCTGTGTAACAACCGTCAGTCCATAGATGGGGATCTGAATCGCGAACACTCGCAGCATGGAACTGGCGACTTCATGGAGCTGCGACTCGTCGCAACCGGCTCCTGAACCGAGCACGAGGCCAACGATGGGCTCGGCAAATACTGCGCAGATGATCGCCGCGGGAACTAACAACAAAAGCACCCAGCCAGTCAGTGCGCGCGTTGTCGCGGTCACGGTTTCTTTGTCGCCGCGCGTCACCGCGCCGGCCAGCAAAGGCACCACAGCCCCCGCGAGCGCTCCGCCAACGACTACCTCAAAAACCAGATTGGGCACGGCATTCGCGGACGCGTACGCGCTGCCGAGGCAGCTGTTGCCGAGCGTTTGGCCCAAGGCGACGGTTCGACCGAACCCGACGATGCGTGACACCAACGTGACGGCAGCTATCAACGCCGCCGCAGCCACCAGGCCGGTGGCTGCGCGTGAGGTATTGCGACTCATGCGGCCGGTCGACGGCCCAGGCGGTCGACGGCAGCCAAGGCGCGATTTGACTCGATGATCTGGCTAAAGCTGAACCGTTCACTCAGCAGCGTCAAACCCACCACGCCAACCGTGGCACCGAGCAACCCGCGGCGACCTAACGAGGAGGCCGCTGCAGTCCCCAGAACCGCACCCAAGGCGTTAGCGCCGGTATCACCGAGCATTGTCCGCTCAGCCAAGTCGTCACCGAGCAGCGCAGCAGCTGCACCTACTGGGGCGCTGAGCAAGTCACCCGCGCAGCCCGGCACAAGAACCGCCGGACAACCGGCGGCCAGGAAGACCTTGCTGGCTCGTCCCGGTCGCAGGTCGAACAAGTTGAGTAGGTTCGCAGTTCCGGCCACAACTACTCCCGCCAGCGTCGCGTCGACAACGCCCCCACGACCTCCGCGGCACCACGCTCCAGCCACCAGCCCGCTGGCACCGATCGCTGCTACCTTCACCGCTCCGCTCGTTACCTCGCCCTGTCTTAGGGACCTGAGATGTCCAGCCAACCCCTTGGCGGACGTTGCGCCGTAAAGGTCGTCGTACGCGCCAACCGCTCCACTGGTTGCCGCAGCCAAGAGCGCTGCCCCGCGCACGCGTCTTGGCAGCCCGGGTGTAACCGCAACTCCAGCAAGCATTCCGAGAACAACCGCTGGCCCCTGTGCAAGCGTGATCGGTTCGCCGCGATGGTTTTCACGCTGCAGTTGTTCATGACCAGAAAAATTATCGTCAGTCAGTTGCCGCAGAGTCGCTTTCGCAACTCCCGCAGACAGCATTCCCGCCGACGTCCGCCTGAACACACCCCGCAATACGCCCACGTCAGGTGCCAGGCACCGGGTCAGGCGCCGGCCCCTGCGATCCAGGTCCGATGCCGTAGTGACCAACCTGACCCTCGCGTTGGTCTACCAACGCGAGGACTGTGACCGTGACTCCCTGTGCTGTGTCCACTTGGTCAACGGTCGAAACCGCGTCATCGAAGTCACTGTCTCTGACGCTGCCAACGATTCCGCCGTCTTCGGCACTCGGCAACGGCCCTGACACCACTGCGCCCTCGCTGCCGGAGTCGAGCCAGGAAATCAGTGGCAGCAGCGTTGCAGACTTGGCCGCACTGTCGACGTCGGAACCCACCACGATCGCCGAACCGCCGGGCGAAACCTCCTGCTCGTCCGAATGGACAAAACCCGCCTTTTCGTACTCGCCGACGATCGCGGTGGCAGGAGCATATGGAGTGCCCGCGAGCCGCGGGTTGTCAGTGACCAACGCACTGGCAAGGACCTGACCGGCCAACTCATATGGCTGCCCGTTGTCGCCGCCACGCGCAAAGCCCTCGTCGACTCGGCCCAACACATCCGTCTGGTCCGGGTCGGTCCACGAACCATCAATCTCGATGTGTTCGGTCACGCGTCCGCCGGCTTGGTCGACGGCTTCTTCGACTGCCTTAACTGCGTCCCCGGAAGCATCGGGAAGCACAACCACCGTGACCGGTTGCGCTACGAGCAGTCCACTCACTACTGCTGGTTGTACCAGCTCGGCGTAGCGCTGCGACGACTCAATGTCGGTGCGCAGGTCAGCCACCTCGCCTTGTAACTGCACCTTGTCCAGCGCGAGCGCGTTAGTCCTGTCTTCAAGGAAGCCACTGATGTCATCCTTGAGCGGCCCGGAACCCAACACAATACCCACGGCCAAAGCCAAGAAGATCGCGACGATAGAGACGATGTGGTACCGAAAATCAATCACGGCTGGGGCTTCCTGAATCGGAGACGAGGATGGACTGTGAACTGTGGCTGCGAAACCATTTCTGACAAATCAAGAACGTTGACTAACTGCGAATCCAGAACAACATGTCGTTCCACCATGACTCGATGAGGTCGAACAAACTGCGTCCGGCTGGAGTCGACGCGAGGGCTACTACCAGCGCTGCCACCCCAGCTGCAATCAGCAGCATGACCTGCAAGGTCGAGATGCGACTTCGGTAAAGTCGACTCACCCCTTTGGCGTCAATGAGCTTGCCACCCACCCGCAGGCGGGTAAGAAACGTGCTGGCCATTCCTGAGCGGCCCTTGTCTAAGAACTCAACCAGGGTGACGTGGCTACCCACCGCGACAATAATTTCCGCACCCTTGTCGTCAGCCAGCAACATAGCGATGTCTTCGCTTGTGCCGGTGGCCGGGAAAACGACTGGGGTGACCCCGAGATCTTCGACTCGGGCAAGGCCGGGCGCACGCCCGTCTCGATAGGCGTGGACAACTATCTCCGCGCCGCATCTCAGTGCTTCGTCAGAGACGGAGTCCAT
>DATKIY010000116.1:0-20990 GCA_035543875.1 Actinomycetes bacterium
TATTGACTGCCTCTGTCGCCCGGTCCGCGACCTGTGTTCGAGTCTCAGCGCCACCTGCCGCAACATCCGCACCCGACGACCAGCAGACGTAGTCAGGGTCTTGGGCCAGGTCGGTGTCGAAGCGTCCTTCCCATCGGCCACCGGAAGTTTCGCGAAGTCGTGGATCGACGGCGACCTCAAGACCAACACGTTGAGCCAACTCGGCTGCGGTGTCGCGTGCTCGTGACAGGTCAGACGAAACGATCAACGAGGGAGCAAGGCCGGTGAGACGCTCAGCCGAGCGGCTGGCCTGCGCGCGACCTTCCGAGTTCAACGGTATGTCGGTGTGACCTTGGAAACGACGTTCGCTGTTCCAATCGGTGCGGCCGTGGCGCCAAAGGACCACCCGCCGCCCGCTCAGGACCCAACCTCGGCGGTGGAGCCAGCGTCGACATCGAGCGGAATGCTCGGGCAGTCAGCCCAGAGCCGTTCCAGCGAGTAGTAGACACGCTCCTCGTTGTGTTGGACGTGCACGACCAGGTCGAGGTAGTCCAACAAGACCCATCGCTTGTCCCGCTCGCCCTCGCGATGAACCGGCTTGGCACCAAGCCGCCGGAGCCGTTCTTCGACGGCGTCAACGATGGCATCGACCTGTCGCTCATTAGGTGCGGAACAGAGCAGGAAAATGTCTGCGATGGACAACTGATCACTGACGTCGAAGGCGAGGATGTCCTCAGCCAGCTTGTCGGCTGCTGCTGCTGCGGCGGCCTGCGCCAGTCCAATCGATTCTGCTGTGGCTGTCACGCAACTCCTTGTGCGGGTCGGTCTTGGCCCCTCCAGCGTCTCACGAATCGAAGTCGACGCCCAAGATCACAATAACGTCCGAGACATTCGACCCAAGATCGGTCGTTTTTACTGCCGAACGTGGCACGCCCAGGGTGTCCGCGACATTGTTCCCCAGCTCAATCGACGCGGGTGTGGCGTCTGGGATCAGCACAACCGTGTTGTCGTCATCGAATGGTTGGGCATTCCCGCCGTTCAAGAACTTGTAGCCATCGGCCCGCAGGAGTTTCGCCGCACCTTCTTCCAACCCCGGGGTGCCGACCCCGTTCTCAACAAGTACCCGGATCTGCACTCCGTCAGAACCCTCGGGCACCGAACCTGCCAGAACAGTCTCGCGCAGCTGTGCGGCTCCATCGGGATCAATGCGTGACGCTTCGCGTGGTCCGCCTGTGTCGAGCGGAAGGGTAGGGAGCGTTTGAAAGTTCACATCCCCGCCTCGTGCTGCGTCGCCGAACGCGGCGAGGAACGTGGCGAGTTCGTCGGTTGAGAAAGTGGTGTTTGCGCTGGCTGACGTTTGCGTAAGCAACGAAGCGACTTGGTCCGGTTCGGACGGCAGTTTTTGTGCCACCTGATCGATGACCTGACCAAAGCGAGCCTGCCGTAGCTCCTCTGGTTCGTTTGGCCCCAGATACTCGACAAATGCAACCGTTTGCTCGCCATCCAACCGCTGTCCTTCGCCGGCTGCGATGACAACTCGTTGCTGTCCATCTCCCGGCGGCGTCAGAATGTCACTGTCGACGTCGACCGTGATTCCGTCAAGCTCGTCGACGATCGCGGCAAGGCCAGCTGGAGTTGCTTGCCATGTGCCGTCGACAATCACGCCGAGGTTGTCGGCCAACGCGTCGCCGGGTGCGCTCAGAGGTTCCAGCCCAACTGTGTCTCCGAAAGGAATTGGTTCAGGCGTTGAGCCACTGACAAACACGTTGGGTGGAACTAAGACCACCGCGCCATTCCCCTCGTGTTCGTCAGCAGCCAACAGCGCGGCATCAGTCGCCGGCGCATCCGGCTCACGCGCCAGGGTGAGCGCGAGAGTCTGTTGCGTACGACCCACGTCGGGTGGTGGCGCAACCTCCGAGTCGTCCCGCCCAAGCCACCACACGACAAGCACCGCGAGGACTACCACAGCGGCGACAGCACCAGCCACCGTCAACGATCGGCGCCGTGCCTGATGCTTTCGCTGTTCTCTCGCGGCTTTCCGGCTCCTGGCTGGACCGCCTCCAGGGAGCACTGACCCATCACCAGTTGATGGTGTAACCGGCTCCAACCGGTCAGCCAATGACACGGATTGTTTGCGATCCGAGCGCTTGTCCGGCTTTGCACGCTCCGCGCGCTTGTCAGCTTTTGCCTTGCGCGCGCTGTGCCGGTGTCCACTCACGCTGCGACCTGCCGGTAAAGACCGCGCTTTGCGATGTACTGCACCACACCGTCAGGGACGAGGTACCAAACGGGTCGCTGCGCAGCAATCCGTTCACGAACGTCAGTCGAGGAGATGGCAAGTGCAGGAATCTCGACGAGACTCACCCGTCCCTCCGGTAACCCCACGTCGCTCAATTCATGCCCAGGGCGAGTGACGGCGATGAAGTGCGCTAGATCAAACAACTCCGAGACGTCGCGCCAAGTCAGTATCTGGTTGAGCGCGTCCGCGCCAGTGATGAAGAACAGCTCAGCGTCGTCTGGCAGTCGGTTCCCCAGATCACGCAAAGTGTCGATCGTGTACGTGGGTCCGGCACGGTCAACGTCGACGCGACTGACTGAGAAACTTGGGTTCGATGCCGTAGCAATGACTGTCATGAGGTAGCGATCCTCGGCGGTCGCAACCTCGCGACCGTCCTTCTGCCAGGGCTGACCAGTTGGCACAAACATGACCTCGTCTAAGGCAAACAGCGACGCCACCTCGCTGGCGGCGACGAGGTGTCCGTGGTGAATGGGGTCGAAGGTGCCGCCCATGACTCCTACGCGACGCATCAGGGCGACTTTAGTGGTACGAACCGGACGAATCGACGCCACCGCGCTGGTACAGGGGCGTGGGAGGGGCGCTAGCGGTCTGGATTCAGCCGGGTCACGATGAACAGCAGGAGCGCAAAGAACAGGAAGGCGCCGATCGACAGCGTGAGCGCCTGAGGCAGGCCAGAAACCTCTTCCTCGGTGACGGTCTCGGCAGCGTGAATTACTGCGGTCAGCATGGTCGTCATTCCCGTCGGTCAGTCGAGTCGAGCGTCCGCGTCCTCGTTGGACCCACGAGGATCGACACCAGGTTACCAACCCAGCCTAGCCACTCCGCCGAGGAGTTCGACGGCTAGCCGCGGATATGGCCGTCGCCAGTAACGACGTACTTCGTGGAGGTGAGTTCGGCCAACCCCATAGGCCCGCGAGCGTGCAGCTTCTGAGTGGAGATCCCGATCTCGGCCCCGAACCCAAACTCTCCCCCATCGGTGAACCTGGTCGATGCGTTCACCATGACCGCAGCCGAGTCGACCTGCGCAACGAAACGCCGGGCCGCGGATTGGTTCTCGGTGACGATCGCCTCAGTGTGACCGGTTGACCAGCGCCTGATGTGCGCAATAGCACCGTCCAACGAGTCCACAACCGCGGCGGCGATATCGAGCGAGTAGTACTCACACGCCCAGTCTTCGTCGTTCGCCCGAACGCTGCTGATACCAGCAGCATCGGCGTAGGACTGCATGCGTTCATCGATGTGTACAGTCACGCCAGCTTCCTTCAGCGCCCCAAGGCCGCGCGGCAGAAACTCATCCGCAATGTCCCTATGGACTAAGAACGTCTCCGCGGCGTTGCAGACACTGGTTCGCTGAGTTTTGGAGTTGACGAGGATCGACACGGCTTTGTCGATGTCTGCCGCTGAGTCAATGTATACATGGCAGTTACCGACACCCGTTTCGATTACCGGCACGCTGGACTCCTCGACCACTGAACGAATGAGCCCGGCGCCGCCTCGTGGAATGAGGACGTCGACCAATCCCCTGGCAGTCATTAGATGCTTGGCTGCTTCATGCGTCGTTCCCGGAACCAGCTGAACAGCATCACGCGGCAAACCAGCTGCGGCCAACGCCGACTGCATGACGCCAACGAGAGCCGTGTTCGACTCGTATGCGGACGACGACCCCCGCAACAGCACCGCGTTACCAGACTTCAACCCGAGTCCGGCCGCGTCGACAGTGACGTTGGGTCGTGCTTCGTAGATGATGCCGACCACGCCCAGTGGTACTCGAACCTGGCGCACCTCTAAACCGTTCGGGAGGGTGTAGCCGCGGATCACCTCACCGACCGGGTCTGGCAGCTCGGCCACTTCGCGTAGCGCCTCAGCAATTGCGTCCAGCCGTGCTGTGGTCAGTGTGAGTCGATCGACGAGCCCGTCAGCAGTTCCCGAAGCCTTGGCACGTTCGACGTCCACCGCGTTGGCGGCGAGCACCGTGTCCGAATGCTCCTGCAAGGCGTCAGCCATGGCACGAATCGCCGCGTCCTTAGGCGCACGAGCTAGCGGCGCCAACTGGATCGATGCCTCTCGTGCGCGGCGCGCGACGGCAAGTACCGCGTCGCGGTCCACATCGACGGCGTGGTCAGTCATGACACAACTCTAACGACGCGTCGTGCACGGGAACACACAGCCGAGACCAGCCACGTCTCAGAAGGGTCGGACGCCGCCGTGACCGACCGGCGAGACGGTCAGCTCACCAGCGTGACCTCTTGCTTGAAAGGTTGGCTGGTCGACTACCTCTAGTCCAACGACGTCCCAAGGCGGTAGTGCGGCAAGCTCGCCATAGTCGGACCACAACAGGAGGGCCCGCGCAGCAGCGTTACGGACATCGGTGCCCTCGTCCCAGTAGCGCACCTCCGCCCGGTCATCTGAGTACCTGGCAGACAGTAGGAACTGGTGTTGATCAGATAGTCGCTCCAGGGCAGCCCGCACCTCGTCGGCATCGAGGGCAGCGCCAGCCACGGTGACCGTGATGTGCCACATCCGCCGATCTACGACCGGGTCGGCCAACTGTTCGCGGTGCATCTGCCTACTTCCGGTTCGCGGTGCTCTCGAAACTCGTTCGATCAGATCTCGATCGCGTTCAGATGATGATGAGATCGTCCCGGTGCACAATCTCTCGTTCATACGCCGTTCCGAACTCGTGAGCGAGCTCCTTCGTTGATCTTCCGAGCAGGGCAGGAAGTTCGCTCGCGTCAAAGTTGACCAGGCCGCGAGCCACCGTGTGACCACTTTCATCGATTAGGTCAACCGGATCTCCTGCGACGAAGCTGCCTTCGATCTTGGTGATGCCAGCGGGAAGCAACGACGCACGCCGTCCAACGACTGCTGCAACCGCGCCTGGGTCGAGCTCAAGGGATCCTCGCGGATCCGCCGCATGTTTTAGCCAGAGCAGCCGAGTGGGCACGCGACGTCCGGTTGGTTGAAACCACGTGCCGACCGTTTCACCCGCGAATGCGGCGTCAACGTGGTCGGTAGAAGTCAAGATGACGGGAATGCCCGCACCGGTTGCAATCCGAGCCGCATCGACCTTGGTGACCATGCCACCCGTGCCCACACCGGCTTTCCCGCGTCGACCCATCGAGACGTCGGCAAGATCCTGGTCGGTCGAGATTTCAGTGAGCAGCGTGCTTCCGCTACGTCGAGGGTCACCGTCGTAGAGCCCGTCGACGTCCGACAGCATCATGAACAGGTCAGCGTGAACTAGGTGAGCGACGAGTGCAGCCAACCGATCGTTGTCACCAAACCGAATCTCGTCGGTAGCCACGGTGTCGTTCTCATTGACGACCGGAAGGGCGCCCATTTCCAGGAGCTTGTACAACGTCCGTTGCGCGTTGCGATAGTGCGCACGACGAACCACGTCGTCCGACGTGAGCAGCACCTGGCCGACAGTGACCTTGTGCCGCGCGAACGCCTCGGTGTAACGGTGGACGAGCAGACCCTGACCAATACTCGCCGCCGCTTGCTGGGTAGCTAAGTCTTGCGGGCGCACCCTGAGCCCCAGAGGTTCGAGGCCGGCAGCGATCGCGCCCGATGAAACCAGGACCAGCTCAGTCCCGTCTGCCTTACGACGCGAAAGCGACGCCGCGAGCGACTCGATCCGATCGTCGTCAATACCCGAAGTTGTGGCGAGAGACGACGAGCCGACCTTCACAACGATGCGTCGCGCGGCTTGCACGACCTGTGGACGCTCGGTTACTGCTCGCGATCCCACGCTTCGACCCTTCGATCGGTCCCGCGAGGGCTGCGCAGCTGCTCTGCACCCGCCTCAAGCTGTGGCGCGAAGTCGAACACAACGCCGTCGTCGTCGGCACCCACGACCACTTCGGCACCAGGCTCCGCCCCCAGCTCGACCAGCGCATCTTCGACGCCCAGTCGTGCCAAGCGATCCGAAAGGTATCCGACCGCTTCGTCATTGCCAAAGTCGGTTTGCATGACCCAGCGCTCCGGCTTGCTACCACGCACCCGGAAGCGACCATCTTCGGGAGTGACAGTAAATCCGGCTTCGTCAACAGCGCGTGGACGTAGCACGACGCGGGTGGTTTCGGCTTCTGGCTGATTTCTTCGATACTCCGATACAACCTCAGCGAGGGCAAACAGGAGCGGACGCAGACCTTCATGGCTGACCGCGGAGACTGCGAACACTCGATGGCCGCGCTGTTCGAGATCAGCTGTGACCAAGTCGGCCAGCTCACGGGCTTCCGGCACATCGACCTTGTTGAGAACCACCAGTCGTGGGCGATCCGCCAGTCCGCCATAGACCGACAACTCATGCTCAATGGTGTCGAGGTCACTGGCCGGATCTCGGCCCGGATCGAGGGTGGCGCAGTCGAGCACGTGCACCAGGACGGCGCATCTTTCGACGTGGCGCAGGAACTCGTGACCGAGCCCCTTGCCCTCGCTCGCACCTGGGATCAGTCCGGGCACATCCGCAACGGTGAAGCGTTCATCGCCTGCTTGCACGACACCCAAGTTCGGAACCAGTGTCGTAAATGGATAGTCCGCAATCTTCGGGCGAGCTGCACTGATGGCAGCGACCAGGCTCGACTTGCCCGCACTCGGGAACCCGACTAGCCCCACATCAGCGACTGTCTTAAGTTCCAGGACAACGTCAGTCTCAATGCCAGGCTCTCCCAGGAGGGCGAAACCTGGCGCCTTGCGGCGTTGGTTGGCCAGCGACGCATTGCCCAGTCCGCCTGTGCCTCCTGGCGCAACGACGTATCTGCTGCCCTCCCCAACGAGGTCGATGAGTACTTCGCCGCGTACCGACTTCACGACCGTTCCGTCGGGCACCGGCAACACGAGGTCACCACCCTCGGCACCGGACCGGTTGCCACCCTGACCGGGCTTGCCGTGACCTGCTTTGCGATGAGGACCGTGGTGATAGTCGAGCAGCGTGGTGACGTTTCGGTCGACGACGAGGATGACGTCGCCGCCCCGCCCACCATTACCGCCGTCAGGGCCACCAAACGGCTTGAACTTCTCGCGGTGGATCGACGCGCAGCCATTGCCGCCACGACCGCCAGCCACATACAAAGTGACGCGATCGACGAACGTCGTCATCGCCATCACTTCCGTTCTTGGCTTGCGGCTGGTGGATGCCAGTTCTTCATGGAAACTGGTGAAAACTAGTGAAAACTGGTGAAACATGACAAAGGCGGGCCGGATTCCGGCCCGCCTTTCTCGAACTCAGCCGGCGCTACTCCGCCGGAACGATGTTGACGACGCGACGACCGCGGCGCGTACCAAACTCAACGGCACCAGCGGAAAGCGCGAACAGCGTGTCGTCGCCCCCGCGACCGACGTTGACGCCGGGATGGAAGTGCGTGCCGCGCTGCCGAACGATGATCTCGCCGGCGTTGACCTGCTGACCACCGAAGCGCTTGACGCCCAGGCGCTGAGAGTTGGAGTCACGACCGTTGCGGGTCGATGAGGCACCTTTTTTGTGAGCCATGGTTCGTCCTCACTTCCCTGCTGCGATGCCGGTGACCTTGACCTCGGTGTACTTCTGCCGATGCCCTTGGCGCTTGCGGTAACCAGTCTTGTTCTTGAACTTGTGAATGATGATCTTTGGGCCTTTGGTGGTGCCAAGCACCTCCGCGGTCACCTTGACGCTGGCCAAGGCCTTGGCGTCGCTGGTAACGGTCTCGCCGTCGACGACCAGGACCGCAGGCAGGGTGACCGAACTACCAGGCTCATCGGCAAGCTTGTCGACCTGGAGAACGTCGCCGACGGCAACTTTTTCCTGACGGCCGCCAGCACGGACGATCGCGTACACCGCGGGCTCCTTCAACTTTTCGAAACTAGGGCTTACGACGGGCGCCTGCGGTTACTACCTTCAAGCGCCCGGACATGGACGCGAATGCGCGCCGACGCTCCAGGGTACGGACCGGACAGGGACTGGGTCAAACCAGGGTCGGGCTGGCTTCATGCGGACTTTCCGCCGAACCGGCGTCGGGAGCCGAATCATCCGACTCGACGCTCGAATTGGCCGCTGCTGCGTCCTCGACCGGTTCAGCACCGCCATCGGCGGCTAGCTCCGGTTCTGCGTGAACATGATCGTCGGCGTAACCATCCGGCTGTCCGTCGGCAGCCGATTCAGCAAGCTTGGCGGCCCCACTGGCAGCGGCAACCTTGATCAACGCCGCCTTGGCTGCTGCTTCCTTGGCATCGAGCTCGGGGTCTTTCACCGGCGTGGCCGATGCGGCTGCCCCACGACGTCGTCGGCTGCCACGCTCCTCGGTACGCCGACCCTCTGCCTTGACTTCGACTGGGTCGAGCTGCACATTGCGACCACGGCCGTTACAGGTCTCGCAGACCGTCGAGAAGGTGTCCAACAGGCCTTGCCCCACCCGCTTGCGCGTCATCTGAACCAACCCGAGCGAGGTGACTTCGGCGACTTGGTGCTTGGTTCGGTCACGACCCAGACACTCGACGAGCCTACGCAGCACCAGCTCGCGGTTGCTTTCGAGAACCATGTCGATGAAGTCGACCACGATGATGCCGCCAACATCGCGCAGCCGTAGCTGGCGCACGATCTCTTCGGCAGCCTCGATGTTGTTTTTCGTGACTGTTTCTTCCAGGTTTCCGCCTGAGCCGGTGAACTTACCGGTGTTGACGTCGACCACGGTCATGGCTTCAGTCGGGTCGATGATGAGGTAGCCGCCACTGGGCAGCCACACCTTGCGATCGAGCGCTTTGGTGAGCTGCTCGTCAATCCGGTGAGCAGCGAACACGTCTTCGTCTTCGGTCCATCGCGACAGACGTGGGGCAAGGTCGGGAGCAACGTGGTTGACGTACTGGTCGACCGTGTCCCATGCCTCCGCACCGCTGACGATCAGAGTGTTGAAGTCTTCGTTGAACACATCACGTACGACGCGAATGGTGAGATCTGGCTCTTCGTACAGCAGTTCCGGAGCAGAAGCTGTCTTGGCTTTCTCGGAAATGCTCTCCCACTGAGCGGACAGGCGATCGACGTCACGCTGCAGCTCATCTTCACTCGCGCCCTCGGCGGCGGTGCGGACGATTACACCGGCGTCGTCGGGGACGATGCGCTTGAGGATGTTCTTCAGCCGAGTCCGCTCGGTGTCGGGGAGCTTGCGACTGATTCCGGTCATCGACCCGTCTGGGACGTAGACGAGGTAGCGGCCAGGTAGCGAAACTTGTGCGGTAAGGCGAGCACCCTTGTGGCCGATCGGATCCTTGGTGACCTGCACCAAGATGGAGTCGCCCGATTTCATCGCATGTTCGATGCGACGCGGCTGTCCGTCCAGTCCGGCGGCGTCCCAGTTGACCTCACCGGCGTAGAGCACGGCGTTGCGGCCCCGACCGACATCAACAAACGCTGCCTCCATGCTGGGAAGCACGTTCTGAACCTTGCCGAGGTAGACGGTGCCGACCATGGTGCTCGCCGACTTCTGAGCGACGTAGTGCTCGACCAGAACGTTGTCTTCCAGCACGCCGATCTGGGTGCGCTCGCTCTGCTGACGGATCACCATGACGCGGTCGACGGCTTCGCGGCGCGCGAGGAACTCCGACTCGGTCAGTACTGGCGGACGCCGACGGCCTTGCTCGCGTCCTTCGCGGCGACGCTGCTTCTTCGCCTCAAGGCGCGTGGAACCTCTGACACCACTGATCTCATCGGAACGCTTGTCGCTCTTACGGGGCTCGCGAACGTGGACCACGGTGCGGGCTGGATCGTCGCCAGCTAGCTCCGCGGCATCCGATGACGTGCCCTTGCGACGCCGGCGTCGACGTCTCCGAGATGCTGGCGTGCCGTCTTCGCCCTCCGAGTCGCCGTCACCAGCTTCGGTATCCGAACCGCTGCCGTCTTCGGCCGAGTGCTCCTCAGTCTCTTCGGCGTCGGAACCACCGTCAGCCTTGCTACGACCTCGACGGCCCCGGCCGCCGCGGCGTCGGCGACGTCGAGTGCCCGACTCCTCGGAGTCATCGTCAGCACCTGATCCACCGGCGTCGCCGTCAGGGGTCTCAGATTTGTCGGCCGACTCTGTGTTCTTTTGGGTGCGTCGACGTGATGAGCTCGGAGCCGCATCTGCGGCTGGCGGCTGGAAAAGCACCGTTGGTGCGCCAGTGGCTCGTGACTTCTTGGCTGACTCGCTGGCCGCCGGCTCGTCGACAGGTTTTTCGGCCGACTTCTTCGATGCCTTCTTGGTCGCAGACTTTTTGGCGGCCTTCTTTGCGGTCGATTTCTTGGTCGCCTTGGTGACGGTTTCTGCTGCCACCTGGTCGGTCTCAGCCGTAGCTGCAGCCCTCTTGGCTGTCTTCTTGGCAGTCGATTTCTTGCCGGCAGCCTTTTTCGGCTTGTCGTCGGCCGTGGCCTTCGTGGCGCTCTCGGACACGACGGCCGGCGGCCCTGCTGGCCGGGCTGCGGCTCGACGTCGGCTGCGTGGTGCTGGTTTATCTGTGGTTGTAGATGAATCTGTAGTTGCGGTTGGCTCGTTATCGAGCATCCGGATTGCTCCTGTCACACCCAGCGTGAGCGGTCGATCACCGGCTCGCGAGGGGCGAAGTCTGGTCGTGCCCGCGAACGGGCAAGGTTGGCGTGGGCCAGCGATCTTGCGATCAGGCCCCGGCGGCGCCGCCATCGCGCGTGCGGTCCGCAGCCAATGGATCGGCCACAGCGCCGCTCTCCTGTACGAGGGGGCCTTGCGCCAGCCGGGTCACCTTGGCAGGGACCGGCGGCGTCAGGCTCGCCACCACGCTCAGGGCGGTGAGGACGTCGTCGGGTCGGACGGCTGGAGTTTCGTGCCGTACAACCAGGCGAAGTATCGCACAGGGGGGGTTCTCGGCCGATTCGCCCAGGTCAGCGGCGAGTCGCAGCACGGCGGAGCGGGCGTCAAACCGGCGGACACCGGATTTTGTCATCCGCTCGACCATGACCTCGCCGGAGGCGAGGAAGACATCGACTGCCGCCTGTGCCGCCAGGGGCTCGACCTCCGGCAGCATGATCATCCACTCGGACGCTTGGAGCTGATCGGCGAGCGATTCTGGGCCAGCCTCAACGATCTCGACGATGTCGAGCCCTGGCGGCATGGCGTCGTCAAGGGCCGCCCGTAACTTGTCAGGGGCAAGTCGCTGCGTTACCGAGATTTCCAGGTACTCGGCTTCGCTTGCGGCACCCATCGACGCTGCTCCTGCGTAGGAGATCTTGGGATGCGGCGAGAAACCTGCGCTGTAGGCCATCGGGACGCCGGTGCGTCGAAGCGCTCGTTCGAGCGCTCGTTGGATGTCGCGATGGCTGGTGAACCGCAGTCGACCGCGTTTGGCGTATCGCACGCGGAGCTTCTGGACGGTTGGCGCGACGTCGCGCTGCGGTGGTTGACGAGCCATTAGCTACGCAGCGCCGCTGCGCCCGCACCAATCACCGTGACCGGAAGTAGCGTCTTGCCAGTCGGGCCAATCTCGATCTCGGTGTCCATCTGAGGGCAGACGCCGCAGTCGAAACAAGGCGTCCAGCGACAGTCCTCGACCTCAACACCCGAGACGGCGTCCTGCCAGTCCTCCCACAACCAGTCCTTGTCGAGCCCGCTGTCGAGGTGGTCCCACGGGAGCACCTCAGCGAACTCGCGCTCGCGCGTGGTGTACCAGGCGACATCGACCGGATCCTCGGCCAATGCCTGCTCGGCACACTGCATCCAACGATCGAAGCTGAAGTGCTCACTCCATCCGTCAAAGCGACCACCGTCGGCCCAGACAGCGCGGATGACCTTGCCAATGCGGCGGTCTCCGCGGGACAACAGTCCTTCGACGATCCCCGGCTTTCCGTCGTGGTAGCGGAAACCAATCGACTTGCCGTATTCGCGGTCGCTCCGAATGGCGTCCCGCAACTTTGCTAGCCGGGCGTCAGTGGTCTCGTGGTCAAGCTGGGCTGTCCACTGGAAAGGGGTGTGCGGCTTGGGCACGAACCCACCGATAGACACCGTGCACTTAATATCGCGGCGCCCAGAAACTGCCCGGCCCGCTTTGATGACCTCACGCGCCATGCGTGCGATTTGTACGACGTCATCATCGGTCTCAGTAGGCAACCCACACATGAAGTAGAGCTTGACCTGACGCCACCCGTTTCCGTAGGCGGCCGACACCGTACGAATGAGGTCCTGCTCGGTCACCATCTTGTTGATGACCTTGCGGATCCGTTCGCTGCCACCTTCCGGCGCGAACGTGAGGCCAGACCGTCGACCGTTTCGTGTCAGCTCGTTGGCAAGGTCAATGTTGAACGCGTCAACGCGGGTGCTCGGGAGCGACAGCGAGGTATTCGTTCCCTCATAGCGGTCGGCCAGACCTTTGGCGATGTCCGCGATCTCTGAGTGGTCGGCACTCGAGAGCGAAAGCAGCCCCACCTCTTCGAAACCCGTGGCTTGCAACGACTGCTCGACCATTTCACCAATGCCCGTGATGCTGCGCTCACGCACCGGTCGAGTGATCATTCCGGCTTGGCAGAACCGACAGCCGCGCGTGCAGCCACGGAAGATCTCAACGCTGGCTCGTTCGTGCACACTCTCTGCCAGCGGTACCAGCGGCTGCTTCGGATACGGCCAAGCATCGAGATCCATGACCGTGTGCTTGTTCACCCGCCACGGCACCCCAGGTCGGTTCGGAACAACACGGTTAATGCGACCGTCTGGCAGGTACTCGACGTCGTAGAACTGGGGAACATAGATGCCACCCGTTTGCGCCAGTCGGTACAAGAGCTCAGGACGACCACCGGGTCGTCCTTGGCTCTTGAAGTCTCGGACGATGCGCGTGATTTCAAGAACAACCTGCTCACCGTCACCGAGGACGGCTACGTCGATGAAGTCGGCGATGGGCTCGGGGTTGAAAGCGGCGTGACCACCAGCGACGACAATCGGATGGGTGTCATCGCGCTCGACCGCATCGAGTGGGATGCCGGCAAGGTCGAGAGCGTTAAGCATGTTGGTATAGCCAAGCTCCGTGGCGAACGAGAGCCCAAACAGGTCGAACTCGCCGATCGGCCGATGCGCATCAACCGTGAACTGCGGAATGGCGTGCTCTCGCATGAGCAGCTCAAGGTCGCGCCAGACTGCATAGGAACGTTCAGCCAGGACGCCTTCTTGCTCGTTGAGGACTTCGTAGAGAATCTGCACGCCTTGGTTTGGAACCCCGACCTCGTACGCGTCTGGGTACATCAGCGCCCAACGAACCTGGCAGCTGTCCCAGTCCTTGCTCACCGCGTTGAGCTCGCCGCCGACGTACTGAATCGGTTTTTGGACGTGCGGCAGCAGCGGTTCGAGCCGGGCGAACACCGACTCGACGGGCATGGTGAACCTCCGGCAGGGAATTGGGAAAACTTGGGAAAAACTGGGCCAAGACGGGCAAAAACGGGAAAGCGCTGGGAAGACAGGCGATACAGATCGGGCTGTGTGCTTAGCCTACGCGTCGTGGTCGTTCTAGCGCAGAGCGCGGCGCAGGTGAACGTTTTCGAGCAGACCGATAGCCATCCAGTTGGCAAACATGCTCGATCCCCCGTACGAAACAAAGGGCAAGGGGACCCCCGTAACGGGCATGATTCCAGTGACCATTCCGATGTTCTCGAACATCTGGAACGTGAACCAGCACAAAATTCCCGTGGCCACGAGCGTGCCAAACAAGTCCTCGGCACGCATGGCGATCCGACCTGCCCGCCACAGCAGCACTGCAAACAACACGATGATCAACGCGCTGCCGATGAAACCGAGCTGTTCACCGGGAACCGTAAAGATGAAGTCCGTCTCCTGCTCAGGGACGAACTGGCCGTTGGTCTGCGATCCGTCGAACAGCCCGGTACCGGTGAGCTGCCCCGAGCCGATCGTGATGCGTGCCTGGTTGGTGTTGTACCCAACGCCCTGAGGGTCGAGGTTGGGGTTCGCGAACGCAAGTAGACGGTCGATCTGATACTGGTCGAGGACTCCAACCTTGACTGCGACGAAAGCACCCAACGCACCCGCTGCGATCAGTCCGGCCAACCACGACAGGCGCATGCCAGCAACAGCGAGAATGCCCAGCACAATCATGCCCATGACGACAGCGGTGCCAAGGTCCGGCTGCAGCATCACCAGCCCGAGCGGGATCGCAGCTACCAACAGCGCCCACGCGACGTCGCGAAACTGCGGCTCGGTTTCAGCGTCTCTTCGTTCTGACAAAAGCATCGCCAGTCCGACGACCAACGCGACCTTCATGAACTCCGACGGCTGCACCGAGAAACCACCGGGCAACAGAATCCACGCATGTGCCCCGTTGACTGATGAACCGACGGGGGACAGGACGGCAATGAGCCCAAGAACCGAGATGATGTACACGAAGGGGGCGTACGCGCGAAGGGTGCGGTAGTCGAACAGCATCGTCGCTGTGCCGAGCACCAACCCGATGGCCAGGTTGAGCAGATGGCGCTTCAAGAATGCTTGCGGATCTTCCCCAGCACTCACCACACGGGTGGCGGAGAAGACAAAAATCGCGCCGCCGATGCTGAGTGTCAGTGCACAGAGCAGCAGCACCCAGTCGAGCCGACGAAGAATCGACTCTCGTCCAGTGGCCCGCGCCGACAGCGACTTGCGCTTGGGCGAGACGATCGTTTGTGGGTATCCGAGACTCATGGCACACCGCGTCTTCGACGGCTAACGCGTCGTTGCTGCTTCTTGGTCTGGTTCGAGTTCTCGGTAGCGGCCGGCAGCCCTGTCTGAGAGTTGCCAGGCAGGCCGTCGTCGCGCGGCAGGTCGATGGTGCCGTCATGCTCGATGGTGGGGAGACCAGCGACTGGTTTCCCGCCCGGGATGATGGCATTGGCTGGATCTACGTTGAAGCCGTCAACACCGAACAGCGCACGATAGATGGCATTGACGCTCGGCCCGGACGTCCCGGATCCGGTCCCACCTTCGGGGACCATCATCAGAACGACGAACTTAGGGTCGTTTGCCGGTGCGTACGAGGCAAACCACGAAGTCGACTGACCAGAGCCGCCCTGGACCTCGCCAGTACCGGTCTTTGAAGCGATCGGAATCTGGTCAAGGGGGAAGTCGGTGAACTTCCAGGCGGCCGTTCCGACCGTTGTCACGCCCTTCAGGGCGTCTTGGATGTAGGCAATCGTTTCGTCCGACGCGGGGATCTTGCCTTGTGCCTTTGGTTCGAACTCCTTAACAACTTCACCGCTGGGCGACATAACTGCTTTGGCTATCTGTGGCTTGTACAAGGTCCCGCCATTAGCGATTGCCGCGTACGCGCGCGCCATCTGCAGCGGGGTAGCCAACATGTCACCTTGGCCGATCGCCGACAACACTGCGTCGCCAGCGCGGTACTGGTCGCCATCTGCGCAGAACTCCGGCGCGAACTTCTGGAGGAACGGGTTGTTGCGGTCTTGCGGCGAGGCTCGCTCGTCGAAGTGACAGTAGTAGTCCTTGTTTTCCGCGTAGTACTGCTTGCGCCATTCGCGGTCAGCGACCCTGCCGGGCGCTTCACCTGGTAGATCGACGCCAGTAATCGCTCCGAGTCCGAAGCCGTGCGCCGCTTCCGACACGAACTCCTCGGCCCCGGGCTTGGCGTCGTAACCGCCTTCGCGAAGCCACATGTTGTACGCCAGCTGGTAGTAGACGGTGTCGCAGGAGTACTCAAGGGCGCCCTTGAACGTCAGGTCGGGGTGTCCCTCCGACTCGAAGTTGCTGAAGTTCTGACCGGCGACGGTGAGACTGCTAGGGCATGGGTAGGTGTCGTAAAGGGAGTATCCGGCATTGACCGCAGCCGAGGTGCTGACAATTTTGAACGTTGACGCTGGCGCGTACTGGCCCTGAATGGCTCGGTTGATCAGTGGGACATTCGCTTTTTCGCTCGACAACGCGGCGTACTGCTTGTTGCTAATACCGCCGGTCCAAATACTTGGGTTATAGGAGGGGTAGCTGGCCATTGCCACTACCCGTCCGGTGTCCGCCTCAAGCACAACGGCAGCACCTGTCCTCGCCTTAAAGGGGACCCCGTTTGGATCGACCTGGGTGTGCGCTCGCTGGATCGCTGCCTTGAGCTGGTCTTCAACAACCTTCTGGACGTGAGCGTCGATGCTCGTCACCAGATAGTCGCCAGGTACTGAGTCCTTCTCGGCGACGGTTCCGGTGACATTTCCAGCACTGTCGACAGAAAGCTGCTTTATCCCGGCGCGACCACGTAGGTAGCTGTCATAGACCTGTTCCAACCCGGCGCGTCCGACCAGGTCCGTACGCGTGTACTGCGCACCCCTGCGCCCGGCATCGCTTTCTTGGGCATCCAGCTCTTCCGCAGTGACCGGACCGAGGTAGCCAAGAAGGTGAGCGGCGTTGACGCCAAACGGCTTTGGGTAGTCGCGGATGGCAGTCATCTCCGCAGTGACGCCAGGGAAGTCTTCCCTGCGCTCCATCACCTGGAGCGCGATACCGGGACGAACGTCTTCTGCAACTGGGATGGGTTGGTACGGCGAACCGTTCCAACACACCGGCGGTTCTGGCGCGTTGGGAGTTCCGCACAGTGTCAGCTGCTTGTCGAGCTTCTTGTAGGTGGTGCCGAGCAACTTCGCGAGCCGCTCTTCAACCGCCTTACCGTCCTTGGGTTGGTCCAATAGCGTCGAGCGATCCACCGAGACCACGAGTGAGGTGCGGTTTTGCACCAGCGGGCGTCCACGGTCGTCCAGGATTGCCCCACGGACCGCCGGAGTCACGACCTCGCGGATCTGGTTGTCGGAAGCCGCTTGGGCGTACTCCTCCCCCGACACGACCTGCATGAACCAGAGACGACCAAGCAGCGTCACCAACAGCGACAAAACCAGCACCTGGAGAACCACCAGGCGCATGCGGGACCGGTCCGTCACTACTTCTCCTGCTCCGATACATCTGAAACTGTTCGCTGATCATTCATCTGAATGATCAATCTTTGGTTGATCGTTCCTCAATCTGATCAACACAAGCGGTTCACCACGTTGGTCACCGTGGTGATCGACGCGACCAAACCCATTTCGGTTCCGATTGGCGGGTCATTGCTTGGTAAATGGCGAGTGAGCCTGCTCACACTCGGGTCGGATCAACCTCTGTGCGTCGCGCCAACGCCATAACGGCGGGAATGACGAAGGGCGCTAATAACAGATCGTACAGAACAGTGGCTATCAAACTTGACGTAAAAAGTTCTGCAGTGATGCGTACGTCGCTGAACAGCAAACCTATCGCGGTGAATGCCACAACAGCGAACGCACTCAATGCGGCAACCACGGCCACGATCACCACCGCTGATCGGCGGCTGTCCATGCGGGCTTGCCCTGCCAGGTAGCCCACCAGGCAGAAAACCAGAGCCCAGCGGCCGACCTCGTCAGCAGATGGCGGCATGAGGTCTACCAACAGGCCGGCCCCAAACCCCATGACAGCGCCGGCAGTCGGACCGGAGACGATCGCCAGGCCGATCAACACCAAAAGCACCAGGTCTGGGCCATCTCCTGGCAGCGGCAGGGGGTTGATCACCGTGACCTGTAGTACCGCCGCGGTCAGGAACAGGAGAACCGTGAGCAAAATGCGGCTGAAGGTCATGGTGAGCCTGAGGTCGTTGCTCCAGGGCTCGGCGAAAGTGAGCTGTTCGGCGGGGTCACGAGCGGCAGCTGGGCCGACGTCGTTGGAGTAGGTGTTGGGACTGGCGGCAACGTGGCGTCTCGCGGCGCTGCGTTGAAGGGTTCGACCACGACGCCGACTAAGTCGAGTGCAGTGAGATCCGCGAAGGGGTGAACCGTTGCAGTTCGCGTCAGCGCCCCTGGGGTCGACTTGACTGAAACCACCTCACCGATCGGCACGCCCGGGACGAATGGCACGTTGTCCTTGCTCCCGGCGGTCACCACAAGGTCGCCTCGCGCTACCTCCGCTTGCGCATCAAGCAGTCCCAGTTCCATCGGGTCTGCGCCTTGACCGGTGACGTACCCCATCTCGAGCGAGCTCGCCATTCGCGCACCGACCGTAAAAGTCGGATCCGCCATCAACAACACAGTGGCAGTAGACGGGCCAACCTCGATCACCCGTCCAACGAGTCCGTCACCGTTCAACACCGTCAAGTCAGTGGACAGCCCATCGCGTGTACCAGCATCGATCAAAACGGTTCGGGCATAGCCGCGTCCAGCTCCTACCGCAATCACTTGCGCCGGCAGAATCTTGTAGCGACCAAGTCCAGCTATGTTCAGCAGCTTGTCGAGCTCTTGGACGCGTGACTGGTCGTACTCGTTGGTCAGCAGCTCGCGTTGCAAAGTGTCGTTCTCCGCCTCGAGGTCGTCGATGCGTTGCTGGTTCGAGTTGATCGATGTCAGTCCGTCGATGAAGTCAGAGACCGGGCTGACCACTGCGGCTGCTGCCCGTTCGATCGGGCCGAGGACACCCTGCGTTGCGGAACGGGCCTTGTCGAGCAACGAGTTGTCGCCACCGCGAGCATCAATCGTGATGAAGGTAAACGCGGTCAGCAACAGCACCGCAAGCACGATGCGTGTTCGCCGGGTATCCCTCATCAGATGAAATGACGCGGCTCCGGCGCTACCAGCGCCGGAGCCAGCACGTCAACAATCAGCGGCGCGGCTCGGAAATGAGGACCTGCTGCAGTGCCTCGAACTCCTCGACGCACTTGCCGGAACCGTTGGCCACAGAGCTCAGGGGCTCTTCGGCGATCAGGATCGGCATGCCGGTCTCATGGCGTAGCCGCTCGTCCAGACCCTTAAGAAGTGCGCCGCCACCGGTGAGGACAATTCCGCGGTCCATGATGTCACCGGAGAGTTCGGGCGGGCACTTGTCGAGCGTGGTCTTGACGGCGTCGACAATCTGGTTAACGGGCTCTTCAAGAGCCTTCCGGATTTCTTCGGCCGACACGACGATGGTTTTGGGCAGACCTGACACGAGGTCGCGTCCGCGAATCTCGGCGTGCGGTTCGTCGGGCACGGGGAACGCAGATCCGATGGCCATCTTAATTTCTTCAGAAGTTCGTTCGCCGAGAAGAAGTGAGTACTCCTTCTTGACGTACTGAATGATGGCGCTGTCGAGCTCGTCGCCGCCGATGCGGATGCTTTGTGCGGTGACGATGCCACCGAGGGAGATGACCGCAACCTCAGTAGTGCCGCCGCCGATGTCGACGACCATGTTGCCGGTTGGCTCGTGAACTGGAAGCCCAGAACCAATTGCAGCAGCCATCGGCTCTTCAATGATGTACACCTTGCGCGCACCGGCCGCGTAACCCGCGTCCTTGACGGCGCGCTGCTCGACACCGGTGATACCGCTCGGGACGCACACAACAATGCGTGGCTTGGCGAGGTGGCGCCGCTTGTGAACCTTCTGAATGAAGTAGCGGAGCATGCGCTCGGTGGTGTCGAAGTCGGCGATCACACCGTCCTTCAGCGGACGGATCGCGACGATGTTGCCCGGTGTGCGCCCAATCATCTTCTTGGCGTCGGCACCGACGGCCAAGATGCCACCGGTGTTCTGGTTGATGGCGACGACCGAGGGCTCGTTGAGAACGATGCCGCGACCGCGCACATAGACGAGGGTGTTGGCGGTGCCAAGGTCGACCGCCATGTCACGGCCGATAAACGACATGTTGCTCATGGAGGGAATGAGCCTTCCGGGTGCGAGGGAAGCGGGGCTACGAACGCCACATGCTACCCGCGCAACACCCCCACAGAAAACCCAAGATCATCCCCCACCTTTTCCGGGGGGAACGTCACGTTCACCCCCTTCTATCGGGGTCAAACCCATACCCATCCGCGTTCGGACGACGGCCGGGGGCTTCGACAAGGGTTAGAGACCAGGAAAGAAGAGTGAAATCTCCCGCTTTGCCGACTCTGGTGAGTCCGATCCGTGGACCAAGTTCTCGGTCATCACGTTGGCGAGGTCGCCGCGGATCGTGCCAGGGGCCGACTTGATGGGATTGGTGACACCCATCATCGTCCGCCAAGCCTCAATCGAATCCGGGCCTTCGATCACGGCGGCGACCAATGGTCCACCAGTAATAAATTCGACGAGGTCGCCGAAGAACGGCTTGTCGGCATGCTCGCCGTAGTGCGACTCAGCTGTACTCCGGTCGAGAGTGCGCTGTTCGAGGGCAACGATCGTGTAGCCCTTGCCCTCGATGCGTTTCAGCACCTCACCAACCAAACCGCGGCGCACCCCGTCGGGCTTGACCAGGACTAACGTGCGTTCACTCATGGTGTGGGACTCCTTGAACCGGAATGATGATGACCTGATAGCCGCGCCGGGAAAGTCATACCGGACACAACGCGCGCACCCTAACCAGCGGGCGTCGCTCCGCTCGCCTTGGGGTCGTCAACGCCAGCCCAGCGCTCCGCCCGAAGCTCCTCACCACGACGACCAACGCGCAGGCCGACCGCCCACAACACAGTGAAGAGTGCACCGAGGATGAACATGGCAGTGACGACAAACCCACTTAGCACCAGCAGCCCCTGCAGCACCCAGCCCACGGCATAACCCCACGGGTACCGCAACAAGCCGGCGGTGAGTAGGCAAGCCAGCGCGAGTGCAGCGCCACCAAAGCCGGCTGCGGCAGCATCAACGCCACCGAGGTCAATCGCAACGGGAATGGCGAGGACCACGATGATCGCCTCAAACACCAGGACGCTGGCGGCTATCGCTCGCATCTCACCAGTCTGCCCCACGGCACTACAACGCGCGCCATG
>DATKIY010000117.1:0-4303 GCA_035543875.1 Actinomycetes bacterium
GCGGTGGACCCCGCTTTGTTGAGGAGGTTGTAGTCAAGGGCAACTGAGTCGGGAAGTCCCGCCCCCAGGCTGTAGGCGCGCCCGCGGACCACGATGTTGTTCAGGACACGCAGTCCCTGAATCGAGCCGCCGAACGAAACCCCAGAGCGACCGTTGACAATGTACATGGCGAAGTCATCGAAGCCGTCGAACACGTTGTGGGCGATCAGCATCTTCTGCGCGCATCGAAGGATCATCCCATCTGCGGACACCCCTCCTCGTGCTGCGATGTTTCGGACGAACCGATTGCGCGCGCACTCGGGACCGCTGGTCCCGGTCTCCATGACCTCGCCCGCAACGAAATGGTTGTGCTGGATGTTCAGACGACTGGCTCCGAAGACCTCTAGATGTGTCCGGTTATGCGAGAACCGGTTGCCCTTGACCAGCACATCGCCGGTGCTCTCAAAGAAGGTGATCCCCTCCGCGCCGCGGCCGGAGTCGACTTGCTTGAGGTTGTGATGAATATGGTTCCTCACGATGCGCAAGTTGACGGCCCGGCGTTCCTCGATACCGGACGCATTGCCGAAGATGTCGTTACCCCGCAGGCGCACCCGTGACGAATCGACGACGAGAATCCCATAGGTGCGTGCGTTCTTAGCCTGGACCTGCCTGATCGTCACTCTGGAACTGTCGGCGACCCTGACTGCACTTCCGTACTGGACGCCGCTTCCGACGACGTGAACGTGCTGGAGGCCACCACCCCGAACACCCTTGAACTCAACAGTGTCGGTTGCGCCGCCCTCCACTCGAACGGAGGCGCCGCGTACTCCGGCCACCCGTATCCCGTCCTTGGTGACCTCGAACCCGCTGTAGGTCCCCTGCCGGACGAGCACCCGGCTCCCAGACGGTACGGCGCGAACAGCGTGCTGGATGGTGCGGAAGGGGTGCTTCCGTGAGCCAGCTGCCGTGTTGCTTCCGTGCATGCTCACGTAGAAGCTGGAGTGTGCCGATGCCTGCGCCAAGACAGTACTCGGACCGCCGACGTCGGCCATGAACAGCGAGGTGGCCAAGGCAAAAAGGACAACGAAAATTGAGGTTTGCTTACGCACAGTGTGAGTTCCCGCCGCGTCGACAATGGTGCACGGTACGGGATCCGATTCTCCCACACTCTGCGCCGACCCCCGACAACGCTGCCATACTTGGCGCGGCAAACGACACTGTCATCTAGAGGGGGTACCGGAGCGTGTTGGCCAAGTTACGGCAGGTCAGAGGGGTGCGCGTACTCGTCAGGCGGATCGGCGTCCACCGGGTGACGATGATCGTCGGACTCGCACAATGGCCCATGTTGCAGCTGCTCGGCGTCTTCCTTCCCCTGCTGCCCCGGGATCCACGCCTGGTCGCCGTAGGCGCACCGCTCGATCGGTTCGCGGACAACGCTGCCTACCTCTACGTTCACCTTTCGGAGCACCACGATGCGGCAGACATGCACGCCGTCTGGATCAGCGGCTCGCGTTCGGTGGTGAGCCGGCTTCGAGCGAAGGGATATCGGGCTGAAACGCGCTGGTCCTGGCAGGGGGTGCGCAGCACACTGCGGGCGGGCACGTTCATCTACTCGGGTTACCGATCCGACGTCAACCGGTGGCTCTCCCCCGGCGCTTTGGCGTTGTGCCTGTGGCACGGTTTGCCGATCAAGCGCATCGAGGCGGATGTCCCGACCGAAGGGACCAGGCGGCGATCGATCCTGGACCGTATCGCGGCAGCTGGTCGCGAGCCCGCCCCCGACTACCTCTTGTCGTCGAGCGAGTTCGTCACGCAGGAGTGCTTCACCTCAGCCTTTCGGGTCGCGTCAGAACGCTGCTGGGAGCTGGGATATCCGCGCACCGACCACCTCGTACATTCGCCGAAGCTCCCGCCGGCCGTCACAATCGTTCAGTCCCAACAGTGGGACGAGTTGAGTTCAGCCGACAAAGTGGTTGGACTGTTCCTCACCTGGCGCGACGATCGAGTCGACGACGCCGTCGACGACACGTTGGTAACGCGCATCGCCGAGCTGTGTGGACGAAACGGCGCCGTCATGGCGTATAAGGCTCACTACAATGTCGCGGCCGCCGCCGCGCCCGCAGATCACTGCGTAGTCATCCCGGCAGATGCTGACCTGCATGCCTACCTCGGCCTGTGCGACGTTCTGATTACCGACTACTCGTCAGTCGCCCTGGACTTCATGATGACCCGACGACCTATCGTCTACTACATGCCTGACGTCGAGCACTACGCGAGAACCCGTGGTTTCTATGTGGATCCGCTCACTCTGCCCGGTACCGTGACGCTTGATCCTGAGGCAATGCTCAACGCACTTGAACAGGTGCTGGCGGAGCCGGACCAGAACACGTGGGGCGAGTCCGACGAGCAGTTCCGTATCCAGATGTGGGGTCGCTACGACGGTCACGCATCACAGACCATCGTCGAAAGACTGCGCAACCACCTGAAGCTGACCGCCGTCGACACCTCGCACGCAGTAGACGCAGCGTCTACAACCAGTCAGGCGACCTGAGTTCGTCCATAAGACCGGTGAAATAGCGCCGCAAGAGCGCCGAGCGCATCGACTCCAGCCGCGGGGCGCGCTCGACCAGGTCAAGGCTGCGAGTAGCCCAACGAGCCGCCAGGCTCTCGACCAGAATCAGCCGAAGCGTGTCCGGTCTTGGGAGTTCGCCATAGTAGGCGTCCAAGAAGGTTGCGGCCGCTCGACGGCGAAGTCGCTGGACAGCAGGCACGTCGACTCCCACCACGAAGAACGGCGCGTCGAACAGCATCAGAACGAAGCGGCTTACGTCGCGCTCGGCCCAGTCCTTCTCAGCGAGCTCCGGCTCAAGACACACCACCCCAGACGGCGAAAGCAGGATGTTCTCGGGCGCGAAGTCACCATGCTGCACGACCCTGGCTCCCTCCGCACGCGCCCCGCCGGGTGAAGGTACGCGAGGGGGAAACCAGCTCTCACGGGTCGGAATGCCGTGATCCATCAGCACTTTCCGCGCTCGCGAGTAGGACTCATCGGCCAGGCTGTCGACGTCAATCGAGACCGTCTCCGCAGGCTCCAGCGAGTGAATCTCCTGCAGAACTAGACCAGCCGATCGAATGCCTTCAACAAGGCGGTTGGGGCGCAGGAGGGCTCGTGGCCCGATCAGTTCAGTCAGTGTCGGGCCTGCGACGAACTCCATGACGTAGGCATCAATCGTCGGCAACTGGGCGACCGGGTCGGGTGTGGAAACCCCAGTAGACACCAGCCGGAAATGCTCGTGAAGTCTTTGCAGAGCCGCGTACTGCCCAGCCGACGACATCGGTGAAGGTAGGTCGTGTTGCTGACTCGTGCTGTTGGGCTGCTTGACGACCCAACGGTAGGTCGGGGTGCGCCCGGCTATGCCGACGAAGTACAGGCTCGACCTGCGTCGAGTGCGAACACCACCCTGAACGACCAAGGCCCCCAGCTCGCTGGGCTCCAGGTGATCGGCCAACACCGGTCTTAAGCAGTCGAGGACATCGTTGACCTCACTTGTCATCGATCGCCGCCCTGACCATTGCCTCCACAGACTGTGCCAGAACGTCAGGGTCGTCGTGGGCGTCCAGCAGCACGACGTGCGACGGAGCTGCAGCCAGCTGGTCGTACAGTCGCGCCTGGCGGCTCAGCTGGGCCACCGTCCACTGTTCTGGCTTCCGTTCGTACGCCACCTCTGGGTCGACTTTCAGCAAGAACTCGATGTCTGGCGTCGGTGCCAAGGCACGCACCACTCGAGCAAGTAGCGGCCCCGAGACGTCGCCGTACCAGAACTGCAGCTTGACGATACTGTCCAGGCGGTAGCGGTCGAGGACGACGAGGTCTGCTGCGCCCGATGCTCGACGGCGCAGGCTCAGGCCGGTGGAGCACGCGGCAAGCGTGCCCACCACCGTCCAGATGGCGGGTCGTACCTTGTCGATCAGGGCGGGCTTGCCGGAAGTCGTTCCCGCGGGATCCTTGCTCGTGCTCGTACCACTGCGCTTGGGACCAAGCCGACTCCGAAAGCGTGCGGGTAACCGGTTCAGCAGCGGCTCGGGCCAGATCTTGAAAGGCACCCACTGCACGTCGACGGAGCGTTCTCGACCGATCGCTTTCACCAGCGCGTCGATCTGGTGGCTCTTGCCTGCACCGTCCAGCCCAGAGAAGGACACGCGCACCGGCTTCCCGCTGGCCCGGACAGCAACTGCACCCGTGGTGGTCTTGGTGCGCCTGTCGAAGGTCATGTGGTCCCCCCAGCAGAGTGCCCAGCGGAGTGCCCAGCGGGATGAAGCACGT
>DATKIY010000118.1:0-2158 GCA_035543875.1 Actinomycetes bacterium
TGATAGCCATATTCCAAGATTAGTTGGGCTACTCCTCCGGATGACAGCCTTCAAGTCGATGCTACCCACGCTTCGCCCATCGTCCCGGTGGTGCCCAGAGCCAGCTCGACAACCACAACCTGCCAGCGTTGCGTTGCGCTCGAGTGCCAACGCGCGCGCAGTCGTGGTCGCTGTTCTAGCGCGACCGTGGTGCCGTGTGAAGGTGGAGCCATATGCGACGTTAACGACCCTCCGTGGTCAGCCGGTGAAGACCTCGTCCAGCCAGACGCCTTGCGACAGATGTATGTCTAGGGTCCTGGCCAGCCACGGGAGCGCATCCTGGGGGAGGTCTGCCAGGCCGAACCACGCAACCTCCGAACACTCCGATACCGCTGCAGGCTCCCCGAGCCAGTTGGTTGTGAGGAAGTAGGCGTCCACGCCGTGGGTCTGGCCGTCGACGTACCGCTGAACACCCAGAGCCAGCAGGTCATCTGCTGAAACGGTGACGCCGACTTCCTCGAGAGTCTCCCTGGCGGCGGCGTCAGCCCAAGACTCCCAACGCCGGGCGTGGCCGCCGGGTAGGCCCCACAGTCCGTCGCCGTATGGAACACCGCTGCGCCGTGCCAGGAGCACTGATCGATCGGGGCGTTGGAGCACCACCCAACCGCAGAGGTGGGTGCTCACGGCCTGGTCGTCATTCACTCGGACATTCTAGGTTCCATCGGACGCGACGGCGCCGACGTGCCGAGTCAGGCACCAGCTGCATGTCAGACCTCGTCCTTCGTTGAATACAACCCGTCCGCTGGAATCAGTTATCGGTCCCGTCTTGCGGTGTGCTGGCCGCCTGACGGGCCGGTTCAGCGGATAACCGTAACGGTTTCGGAACGGCCTGCCTGTCAAGGTGAATGACGTAGAGGCTGATTTGGCGCGCCGGCGTTGGCAGCTTCGTGCCTACCCGCCTGTCGACGCGTCGCGCCCGAACCCGAGCCACACTCGTGATGAGGAGGCAGCCCCGGTGACGACGCGCAACTGGATCGATATGGGTCGAGGCGCCCTGTTCGCCGTCTTCCTGGTCGGGCTTTCATGGGCCGCGATTGTGAGCTGGCATCAGACACTGTCGCTGTTGCCAGCTGTGGTCTTCGCTGGAGTGGGCCTGGTGGTCGCCGGGCGCAAACCGCAGAACGCGATCGGCTGGTTGTTTCTCGGCGTTGGTGCGGTCTGCGGCCTGATCGGAGTCAGCAATGCCGCGATGGCAGTAGCTGTTGGTGAGGGTCATCCCACCCTCTGGTTCTCCACCGCGGCTGCGGTAATGAGCAACTTCTTGTGGCTGCTTGTCATGACGCTGGGAGTCATCTTGCCGTTACTGCTGTTCCCCAACGGCTTGCTCTCCAGGCGGTGGCGGCCGGTGTTGTGGGTCTCTGTCTACGCCATGGTCGTTGGAGTTGCGATTGGTGCGTTCGCGCCCACGATCACTGTCGGCGGACAGGACTACGAGAACCCGCTCCACGCCAGCACGTGGGATTCGGTCACGAGCAAGTTGTGGGTCGTGGCGCTTGGGGTTCTGAGTGTCTGCGGTGCGCTGGCGCTGGTTTCCACAATCCTGCGATTTCGGCGGTCGGTCGGAGTTGAGCGGGTCCAGATGCGCTGGTTCGCTTTCTCGGGTGCGGTCCTCATGGTCACGCTGTTCATCCCGGGCCTCAGCGACAACGATGTCGTCTTCGGTCTCGCCTTCAGTCTGGTCCCGCTGTCCTGCGGCATCGCGATTCTGAAGTACCACTTGTACGACATTGACCGGATCATCAGCCGGACTACGTCGTACGCAATCGTGACGGGCCTTCTCCTGACCACCTACGCCACGATCGTGGGGACTGCCAGTCGATTCCTACACACCAACTCGCCGCTGGTGGTTGCGGCTGCGACGCTCGCGGCCGCAGCTCTCGCCCGACCGGTGCTGCGTTCGGTGCAGACCGTCGTTGACCGACGGTTCAACCGATCGCGCTATGACGCGATACACACTGTCGACACATTTGGCGCACGGCTTCGAGACCAAGTTGACCCCGACCAGGTCAGTGCTGAACTCATCACGACCGTAAACGCCACACTCGAGCCCAGCACGGTCAGACTCTGGAGCCACCGACCGATCTAGCGCGGGACCAACCAAGCCGACCAACCGCATCTA
>DATKIY010000119.1:0-7409 GCA_035543875.1 Actinomycetes bacterium
CTGGATGCTTGTCCAGATTCGCTCGCGTCATGACGACAATTTCTCCCATATTAATTTGCCTTCATTTAAGGCCGTTCGGATCTTCACCAAAGCCGTTCGGACGGCTAGGTTTCCCACTACAAGTAGGGGTTTCATCACCCAATAGTTTCCGTAGGGGGGAGACCAGGGGGAGATGTCGTGCGATTTAGTCGTTCCGTTGCTCTTGTCACATTAGCGCTGACTGTCGGCGCAACCACCGTCGGAGTTCAACCCGCATTCTCACTCAGTGCACCGCTCACTCAAGTTGTCTCAGACAATCCGGTTGACAACACTCCAGACGTTTTGGATGGCACGGTCTACGCGATTGCCGAGGTCGGTAACCGGGTAGTGGTGGCCGGAAGCTTCACGAAGGTGCAGCGTCCCGGGGCGATCGTCACGCGAAATCTAGTAAATATTTTTGCTTACAACCCGAACACGGGCAAGATCGACATGAAGTTCCAGCCTGCCGTCGACGGGCCGGTGGAAACGGTCGCGGCGGCTCCCGGCGGCACCGACGTCATCGTCGGCGGGTACTTCGCGAACGTCAATGGCAGCCCTCGTCGCGGGCTCGTGAGTCTCTCGATGGCCGACGGCAGCACCAACTCGTCCTTTGTTGGAAAGACCAACGCGGCCGTCCACAAGATCCTGGTTCGCGGCAACAAACTGATCGTCGGTGGTCGGTTCACCAAGGTCAACGACGTGACCCACCTCGGACTCGCAGTCATGGACGCCACCACGGGGCAGCTCGACTCCAACTTCAATATTGGCGTCGAAGGAAGCCGCAAACCATCGCTACTCCCCATACCCATCGTTTTCGAGATGGACGCGACGGCTGACGGCAGTCGGCTCATCATCCTCGGGAACTTCTTGACGGTAAATGGCCTCGATCACAACCAGGTCGCCATCATCAATATGACGAACTACACGGTGATGCCGTGGGCCAGTACGGAAACCGAGAGTATGTGTGGCAGCAGCGTGTCGTTCTTCTTCGCCGACGTTGAAATCGACCCGACCGGCACGTTCTTTGCGCTGGTAGCTAGGGGTGGCTACTCGAGTACCGATCTGTGCGACACGGTCACGAGGTGGGAGCTCGACGGAACGGACACCAGCGCAGAGCCAACATGGACCAACTGGACAGGTGGCGACACGTTGTGGTCAGTAGCCGTCACTCCGGCGGCCGTTTACATCGCCGGACACCCGCGTTGGCTCGACAACTACGGGTGCAACAACACGAAGTGCCCGGGGTCTGTTGACCGCGAAGGAATCGCCGCGGTCGATCCTGCGACCGGTGAGGTGTTGGCCTGGAACCCAGGTCGCGCGCGCGGCGTCGGCGCCCAGGAGCTCGTGGCGACCAACCGCGGCCTGTACGTGGGTTCCGACACCGAACGAATCGGAGGCGAGATCCACAAGCGGCTGGCGATGTTCCCCTCACTGGGCTGACGCGCCGTATCACTGCCGCACACGTAGTCTTACGCGTTGTGAGCAGTTCGACGGAATGGGCACCCACCAGCACCCGCGCGCAGGTGCGATCGGTGCCCATTCCGGATCCCGGCCCGCTACTCGACCGGCTCCCGCACCAAAACGCACTGGCTTGGATGCGCGGGTCCGACGGTTTCGTTGCCTGGGGCGAGTACGAACGCTTCGAATCGAGCGGCCCTTCTCGTTTTAACGACGCCCAAGACTGGTGGAACGAAGTGGTGGCCGCCCTAGACATCGACGATCTAGTCGGTGTCCCCGGTTCAGGTCCGGTCGCATTCGCCTCGTTCACGTTCGACGACGGACCGAGTAGTTCCGTCGTGATCGTGCCGGAAGTCATCGTCGGTCGCCGCGACGGCGCCTCCTGGATCACCACGATCGGTGATGGCAAACCCGACCCAACGATCGAAGCGGTCAGACCACCGAGCGGGGTTCGTTACGCAGACGGCGACATGACGTCAGCCCGTTACGAGGCGGCCGTCGCTGATGCGGTGAACCGGATCGACTCGACTGTGCTGGAAAAGGTGGTGTTGGCGCGAGACCTAATCGCGACCGCAGACGAACCGGTCGATGGTCGCGCCTTGCTCCCGCCGCTTGCGGCGCGGTACCCGAGTTGTTGGACGTTCGCGGTCGATGGCTTGGTGGGAGCAACACCGGAGTTACTCGTGCGGCGCACAGCCGACCACATCGTCTCGCGCGTCTTGGCCGGAACCACGAGTCGAGCGCCAGACGCCGTTGTCGACGCGCAGCACGCGGCCGAGCTGCTCAGTTCCGGTAAGGATCGGATCGAGCATGAGCTCGCCGTGCGGTCGGTCGCTGACTCACTAGGTCCGTACTGCTCTGACCTGGTTGTTCCCCGAGCGCCCGAGGTGGTACGCCTCGCGAACGTGCAGCACCTACAAACCGACGTCACCGGTCGACTAGCCAACGGCGAGTCCGCACTTGACTTAGCGGCAGCCCTTCACCCCACCGCCGCGGTGTGCGGCACGCCAACTCAGCGAGCGCGTCAAGTTATCCGCGACATCGAGAGCATGGACCGCGGACGCTACGCGGGTCCGGTCGGATGGATGGATGCACGTGGCGACGGCGCATTTGGAATCGCCCTACGATGCGCACAAATCCTGACCGACGACCCACGCACACTTCGCATGTTTGCCGGCTGTGGAATCGTCGCTGAGTCTTCCCCTAACGCAGAACTCGCAGAGTCGCAGACGAAGCTACTCGCGATCCGCGACGCACTGGAAAGTGCCGCTACGGGATTGACTTGATTTGACTCTCGATTAGCTCGCGGTCCTCGGCATCGTCCACCTCAGCAAGCAGCGCATGCGCGCGCGCAATCCAAGCGTCCTTCTCCTCGTCGTGGTCGGCCGCCGCGTGCGCTCGCGCCAATCCCTCGCACGTTGACGCGACCAACCAGGTGGGCACGTCTGACGTTGAAGCACGCTCATATGCGGCAGTGGCGAAATCCAACGCCAACGAAGCGTGTCCAAGCAGCGCCGCGACGTGTGCAACTTGCCAGTCTCCAGTCACAGCTTGTTCGGCACCCCCAATGCCTTCCCACAAGGCGCGGCTTCCGGCCGCTTGGGTGAGCATCTGACGTTCTTCGTCGGGAGTCCTGTCAGCTTTGTCGATCAGGTCCCATGCACCGTTGAACATTTGGACGGCGAGTGCGCGCTGTGAATCAGTCATGAATCTGAGCATAGGCCGACGGCCGCGACGACTCCAGAGATGTCGGCATCCGAGCCGACCAGGAACTCAGCCTGTCTCGACGGCCTCGACAGCCTCGCGCATCAGGCGATGAGTCTTCGCGGTCTCCGTGCGATCCGCGCGCACCTCGACGACTTGCATGCGTTCGCGTGGATCCAACGTCGCTGACAGCAGCTCACTAGCGTCAGTGACACGAGTATGAGGAATGCGGTGTGCTCCGCACAGCGCGGCCAGATCGGTTCCCTGCGGTGTGCCAAACAACTTTTCGAACGTCGGCCTGCTGACCGATGACGAGGGTTCAAGCAGTTCGAAGATCCCTCCCCCGTCATTGTTCAGCACGACGACAGCTAGGTGCGGACGCTCGTCTTCTGGAATCGAAAGAGCGTTGCTGTCATGCAGGAACGTCAGGTCTCCCAGCAAGGCGACGGCAGCACCACCACCATCGCGCTGCCAAGCCATCGCTGCGCCCACTGCTGCCGATGTCGTGCCGTCAATTCCTGCCGCGCCACGATTGGCCACCACGGTCACTCCGTCTCGAGCACGCGAGCTCAAGAACAAATGGCGAATCGGGAGAGAGGAACCGGCGAACAACAGTGCGTCGGCTGGCAGTCCAGCGTGAAGCGCGCGCACCAGATGCTGTTCCGCACTCGGCGACTCATCTAGAACGGCATCCACGTGCTTGCGGGCGATCGATTCCGCAGTCCGCCACGCGTCGAGCCACTCCACGTCTGGTACATGCCGGCCATCATTCGATGGCAGGGATGGAAAGACCCGTCGAACCCGACGTGCGGGATCTGGCCAGACACCCTCAGATGCCACGGCAGAGACTTCCACCTGCTCGTCGTGCATGGCTCCCAGGACCGCGCGTGAAACTGTGGGGCGACCAACCACCATCAAGTGTTCTGGCTTCAGCCGGTTCCAGAATTGCGGAACCCCCAGGAGCCAGCCACCAGTAGTGACTGCGTTCGGCCCTCTCGCCGCATTTCCTGACGGCTCACTGATGACCGGCCAGCCATGTTCCTCAGCCATCAACGCCGCTGCCTTCCCCTCAGCCGGAAGGCAGTCGCCCACGATCATGAGGGTCCGAGCCGGAAGTGTTGTTACAGCTGAGGAATCCGCTGGTAGCCGATGAACCTCGGTCCAAGCTTCACCATTGGCACGGCCATCGAGTGGTTCTAGCCAATCGCGCGAATCGTCAGGCACTAGCGGTTCGCGCATTGGCAGATTCAGGTGCACCGGGCCGGATGCACCCGACTGTCCAGACGCGAGCGCGAGTGCGTACGAGACGGTTGACCGCCAGTAGTCGTTCTGCCCAGCTCGGGCCTCGGGCACACCGACATCGACAACAGACCTGACGTAGTCACCGAAGATGCCGACCTGGTTGATGGTTTGGTTCGCACCCACCCCACGCAGCTCAGGCGGGCGATCGGCAGTGAGCAGAATCAGGGGGACATGGCTGTAGCTGGCCTCGACGACAGCGGGCAGCAGGTTCGCGACCGCCGTACCCGACGTGGTGAGCACGGCCACTGGTCGCCGAGAAACCTTCGCCAGCCCGATCGCGAGGAAACCCGCCGTCCGCTCATCAATCCGTACATGCAAGTGAATGCGGCCGGCGTCGACTTCCTTGGCAAACGCAAGCGCCACCGGCGTCGAACGCGATCCGGGAGACAACACAACGTCCTGGACGCCGCCACGCAGGAGCTCGTCGACAAGAACCGTCGCAAACGCCGTCGACGGGTTCAACGAGTACCTCCACGGTGGGCGACAGCACGTTCCTCGAGCGCTTGGTATGAGTCAGCGAGATGAGACCGCCAGCGTGCCACCTGCTCCGGCGAGGCCGCTACCGCCTCCAACGTCTGGTCGTCGGGAGCGACCGATCGCGGTCGGATCCTCCCCCCAGCCGGCACCATCGGGTTGGTGGTGACATCTGCGGCCAACAGGAGACCGCTGCCGAGTCCGCAGGCGAACGGGAGCGAAGGAAGCGCGGCTGCGAGGGCTGCTCCAGCGGCCAGCCCAACAGACGTGTCGAGTGCACTCGAAACAACGGCGGGCAGCTCATACTTCTCGACCAGTGCGAGCGCTACGTTCACGCCGCCAAGTGGCGCGACCTTCACGATCACAATGTCCGCCGCCGCCTTGAGCCCGACGACCTGCTCCGGGTGATCGGCCTTGCGGATGCCCTCATCTACGGCGACTCGGACGTCTGTCAACCGACGCACCTCGGCACACTCAGCCACGGTCCGACATGGCTGCTCCACATATTCGAGGTCGTACCGGTTCAAGGTCTTCAGCGCGCCCACCGCATCGTCGACCGACCATGCGCCGTTTGCGTCGATTCGTACCTGTCCCGCGGCACCAACCGCGTTACGAACGGCAGCCACACGCGCGACATCACTGTCGAACGAGCTACGAGAAGCCGCGACCTTTACCTTGACCGAGGAGCAACCGGATTCGGCCACCAGACGCTCGGCCGTCTCCGGTGAGACCTCGGGCACAATCGCGTTGACCGCAATCTCATCGCGCACTCCTTGCGGCCAGCCCTGCCAGGCAGCTTCGATGGCCGCGGCCAGCCAACGCGAGGACTCGCTTGGTCCATACTCGACAAACGGCGCGAACTCACCCCACCCAGCTGGGCCTTGAATGAGCATTCCCTCCCGATGCGTAACTCCGCGGAACGGAAGCCGCAGCGGCAAGGAAAAAACCTGAGCGTTCGCCAGGATCTCAGCCAGGTCAGGCAGCACCGGTACTTAAGGCCGTTTCGGGAACTTGCCGAAGTCCGGCTTGCGCTTGTTGGTGTAAGCGTCGCGGCCCTCTTGCGCTTCTTCGGTCATGTAGAACAGCAAGGTCGCGTCGCCTGCAAGCTGCTGCACGCCCGCCAGTCCATCGTCTGCCGCGTTCATCGACGCCTTCAGCATGCGCAGCGCAAGCGGTGAGTGTTCCAGCATCTCCCGGCACCACCCCACTGTCTCAATCTCCAAGTCAGCAAGCGGCACGACGGCGTTGACCAGTCCCCAGTCGAGAGCGGTCTTAGCGTCGTACTGACGGCAGAGGAACCAAATCTCACGAGCGCGCTTCTGCCCGATCTGCGCCGCGAGCAATCCTGACCCATAGCCGCCGTCGAACGACCCAACCTTGGGTCCGGTTTGTTGGAACCGCGCGTTGTCGGCAGCGATCGTGAGGTCGCACATCACGTGTAACACATGACCGCCACCTACGGCGTAGCCGGCAACCATGGCAACAACAGGTTTCGGTGTCCGACGAATTTGAACCTGGAGGTCGAGCACGTTCAGCCGACCGATGCCCTTGGCCGCGACCGCATCATCACCGATGTAACCGTCGTCGCCGCGAATCCGCTGGTCGCCGCCCGAGCAAAATGCGAGATCGCCCTTACCAGTGAGAATGATGACGCCGACCGTGTCGTCGTCTCGTGCGACGTCAAATGCGTCGCGCAGCTCAAAGAGGGTCTGTGGCCGAAATGCGTTGCGGACCTCAGGACGGTTGATCGTTATCTTGGCGATGCCATCGGCCACGTGGTACTCGATGTCGCCGTACGTACCCTGCGCCTGCCAGTCCGCGCCAGGTTTGATGCTCCCGACGTCAGTTGCATCTGATGTCGGATGGCCCGCAGACCCCGTCATAGCGATCCCGTCATGTCGATCCCGTTGTCCCTCCTACCCTAGGTCCGATGAGTACTGACCACTTGTTGACCCTCGACGCCCCGGTAACAGCCGAAGACGTCGACCGGTTCCTGCCACACCTGCAGCAAGCGCTGGCGGGCACCGGGCCAGCAGTGCACGCGAGAGCTAGCAACGGCTCGCACCCAGCCGCACTCCAGTCCGCGAGCGCGAGTCCCCTTACGCCGTCAGACTTCGACACCATGGCCCTCCTGGTGTCCACATCAGGATCGACAGGAGTTCCCAAACTCGCGATGCTTTCTCGCGACGCTGTCATGGCGTCGGTCAACGCCACACACAGCGCACTCGGTGGCGCAGGACGCTGGCTGCTCATGGTGCCGACGTCACACGTAGCTGGCATTCAGGTATTGAGCCGGTCGGTGGTCGCGGGCTATCCCCCCGTCGTGCTCGACCTGTCGGCGGGATTTCGCCCCACAGCATTTGTCGAGGCAGTCGGCCAGCTGCTTGACGACATCGGACCCGAGCCGAGGTACACCTCGCTCGTGCCGACGCAACTGCGTCGAATTCTCGATG
>DATKIY010000120.1:0-9413 GCA_035543875.1 Actinomycetes bacterium
GTAGCGAAAGAGCAGGTCATTGAGGCAGTGACCGAACTTGGAGACCATCAACAGCACTCGCTGCTTGGCCTCCGCCGATCGCAGGTGCCAGGTCATCTGGAACGTCCCCGACATCCGGGCAAAGTCATCGCTCAGCGTCAGCTCGGACTGTTTTGCCTCGGCACACGAAAACCGCACCCGCATGAAGAACAGCCCGGCTTCGCGATCCCCGAACTGCTGGCTGGTGACGATCGAGCAGTGGTGCTGAACCAGAAAGCTGGAGACCGCGTACACGATGCCCGGGACGTCGGGGCACGACAGCGTCAACACGTACTCGGGATCGGTCCGGCCAATGGGCGAACTCGCCTGGTCCAGGGGTTGCTGGGAGGGCATCGAGAGAAGTCCTTGCTTCCGGCGGGGTGATAGTCGTACGCTGCCAAGTCAGCAGACTATCAAACGATAGTTAAGGCCAGGGGAGTCAAGCGCATGACCGAGTCGGAGACGAACCAGAATCGATCAGTGCTGTACGACGTCCAGGTTGCCCAGGGCGCAGGGTTCATCGAGTACGGCGACTGGTCGTGGGCCACCAACTTCGGGGATGCACAGGCCGAGTATCGGGCGATTCGCACCGGAGTGTGCCTCTGGGACGTCTACGCGCTCCAGAAGTGGGACGTCACTGGGCCTGAGGCCATCGCAGCCATCCAGCGGGTGTTCACCAACAACTTGGCGACCCTGGCGGTCGGTCAGGTTCGCTACGGGGCTTTCGTCAACGCCGACGGCGCCATGATCGACGACGGCACGGTCTACAAGCACAGTGACGACCACCTGTGGGTCATGACCAACGCCGATGACTTTCCCAGCCAAATCGAGGGAATCATCGCTGGGCTTGACGTCACTCTCACGCCTCGCACCAGTGAGATGCCGTTGATCGCCGTTCAAGGGCCAGGTTCACGTGAGCTACTGCAGGGGCTGACCGACGTCGATCTGTCCGAGCTGCGTTATTTCAGGTTCCTCACTGAGCAGGTCAGTGTCGCAGGCGTTCCCGTGTGGATCATGCGGACTGGGTTCTCGGGTGAGCTTGGGTTCGAGCTGATCCCAAGCCGCGACCGTGCGGTCGAACTGTGGCAGACCCTCACGGCGGCCGGCGGTGTACCGGTTGGACTCGATGCGATCGAAGTCGCCAGAGTCGAGGCGGGGCTCGTCGTTATTGATGCTGACTACACGCCAGGCGAGACATCGCCGTTCGATCTCTCGTTCGACAAGATGATCGCCATAGCTGCGCAAGCGCCGATCGTTGGCGCGGACATCCTGTCCAAAACTGCTGAAGCACCGCCGCTGCGGTTTAAGACCCTGCGCATCGAGGGCCATGAGGTGCCCGAATACGGTGCGGCGATTCGTAAGGACGGTGTGGTGGTGGGAACGGTCACCAGTCCGGCTGATAGCCCCACCTTCGGGGTCATCGGACTGGCAACGATCGCCACCGACTATGCCGCCAACGGCACCAGCGTTGAGGTTGCCATCGGCGAAGGCGGCACGCGTTCGGCGCGAGCATTCGTTACCGACTTGTCGATTCACGACCCAGACAAACGCAAACCAAGGAGCTGACCCAAACGATCGAAGATAAGGTCGCACATCTGGTGTCCTTGCGACACCTGAGTGTCGACGCATGGCCAACCCGCGATCGCATTCTCTACGAGGCATCGCGGCTCATCGCCGCGCGCGGCTACCACGGGGCGACCACGCGAGACATCGCTGACGGCGTGGGCATCAAGCAGCCGTCAATGTTTAACCACTTTCCGTCAAAGCAAGCAATCCTTGAAGAACTGCTCGTCTTCGACCTAACCATTCCCGGCGCGCGGGCCGAGCAGCTGTCGTTCGAATCAAGTCCACCGGCGGTTCGGTTGTACCGCTACGCCGCCTGGGACCTGCGTTGGTACCAAGAGATGCCCTACGACCTACGCGGCATGCACGAAGACCTTCTTGCTCTACCGGGCCTTGAGTCGTTCCGAACTGCGCTTGAGCGCTGGAACGAGGCGATCGCCAGAATTCTCGACCAGGGGATCGGTACAGGTGAGTTCAGGGCAGACGCGGCGCCCTTCATCCCCGCTCTGCTGGACACACTGAGCTGGGAGTTCGTACGTTCGGCCCATAAGGAAGCCGTTCCCGACGGGCGCCCATATATCACCGAAGATGGCGCGAGTTTCGTCCTGCGCGGGTTGCTCTCCGACCCCGACGAACTGGTCAGCATTCGAGACGCCGCCACACTGGCGGACAAGGTGGTGACCTAGACCCTCGAATTAGTAGCGAAGCCGCTGATCAACAGGCCATAGTCGACTTGGGCGACCGGCGGGACGAGAAACAACCACTACAGGGAGCAGTTGATGGCACAGCAGTATGACGCGATCGTCGTTGGCGGCGGTCACAACGGTTTAGTTGCAGCTGCGTATTTGGCACGGGCTGGTCTGAAACCCGTTGTTCTTGAAGCCCGATCCAAGACGGGTGGCGCAGCGGCCACCGACTCGCCGTGGCCAGATGCTCCAGAGTTCAAGGTCACTCGGCTGTCGTACGTGATGAGCTTGATGCCGCCCACGATTCGCCGCGACCTCAGCTTAGACCGCCACGGTTACAAGGTGTTCCCCATGGGCCCCTATTACCAGGCGTTTCCCGAAGGCGGATCAATCTCGCTTTACGCCGACGACCACAAGCGCAACTACGAGTCGATCGCTCGATGGTCAAAGAAGGACGCCGACACGATGCCCAAGTGGGACGCGTGGCTTGGCGGTCTGGCTGACGTATTGGGTCCGCTGCTGATGCAAGTTCCACCGAACGTGGGATCGAAGCGTCCGGCCGAGCTGGCCAAGCTCCTGAAGCTCACCTGGAGCAAGCGCGGCATGGACGTTCGCACGATCGGCGACGTCACTCGCCTGATGGCAATGAGCATCGGTGACTTGCTCGATGACTGGTTTGAGTCGTCACAGGTCAAGGGTGCCTTGGCGGTGAACGGAGTCATCGGTACGTGGGCCGGTCCGTACGAGCCCGGTACTGCCTACGTCATGGCGCACCACTCCATTGGTGACGTTGGCGATGGACACCTCGGCAGTTGGGGATTCCCCGAGGGCGGCATGGGCGCAGTGGCCGACGCCTTCAAGCGAGCCGCGCTTGAGCTAGGCGTCACCATCCGAACCAACTCGCGTGTCTCGAAGGTGCTCAACTCCGGCGGCAAGGCCACTGGAGTTGTTATGGAGAACGGCGACGAACTCCACGCACCCATCGTCGTCACGACCCTGCATCCCAAGACTGCCTTCTTGGACCAGCTTGACGCGCGCGACCTGCCGTCAGACTTTGTTACTGACATTGAGCGCTGGAAGACCCGTAGTGGTGTCGTCAAGATAAACCTTGCGTTGTCGGAGCTGCCGGACTTCACTGCAGACCCGGGAACCAACCAGCAAGACCACCACACCGGTTCGGTCGAAATGGCTCCTTCTTTGGAGTACATCGAACGAGCCTTCCAGGACGCCCGAGAAGGTCGTCCGGCTGCCAAACCATTCTCAGACAGCGTGATCCCCACGACCTTCGACAAGACGCTGTCGCCTGAGGGCACGCACATCATGTCGTTGTTCACCCAGTGGGTGCCTGAGGACTGGGCGAAAGAACCGCACGAGGCCGAGATTGAGGCGTATGCGGACCGCATGATTGACGCGTACAACGAGGTTGCACCTAACTTCAAGTCGTCGATCATCCACCGTGACGTCGTGAGCTCGTACGAAATGGAGCAGGAGTACGGCCTGATTGGTGGAAATATCTTCCACGGCGAGCTATCGCTGGAGCAGCTGTTCCATATGCGCCCGGCACCTGGCTACGCCGACTACCGCACCCCGATCTCGGGTCTGTACAACGCAAGTTCTGCAACTCACGCCGGCGGCGGCGTGTGTGGCATTCCGGGCTACCAGGCGGCGAAGGCCGCGTTGGCCGACAGCAAGGGCGGCATTCGGTCGCTCGCCAAGAGGGGACGACGTTCATGACGACCGACAACCGGTCACCGATTCACGCCATTCAAGAAAAACACGGAGCCACCTTTTCCGAAGAGGACGGTGGTTGGTTCTGGAGTGACAACTTTGGCGACGTAGACGCGGAGTTTGCAGCCATCAGGAACTCGGCGTCCATGTGGGATGTGTTTGCGCTGCAAAAGTGGGACGTTACGGGGCCCGACGCACAACGCGCCGCGCAACGACTGTTCACCAACAACCTGTCCACGCTGGTACCTGGGCAGGTTCGCTACGGAGCGATCGTTGACGAGTCGGGACTCATGCTCGACGACGGAACCATCTTCAAGCGAGCAGACGACCACTGGTGGGTGTTCACCAACTCGCCAGACTTTGCCGACTCGCTCGCAGCTGCTGCCGGTGATCTGAACTACAGCATCGTCAACCGGACCCTTGAGATGCCCGTGCTGTCCATTCAGGGGCCAAAGTCGCGGGAGATCCTGCAAGACCTAACGGACACCGACCTTTCAGGCATCCGTTACTTCAGGTTCCTGCTGGAGCCAGTGACGGTGGCGGGATTCCCTGTCCAGCTGTTGCGCACCGGCTTCTCCGGTGAGCTCGGGTTTGAGCTCATTCCGCGGCGCGAAGACGCCGAGCGTCTCTGGCTGGCCTTGGTAGCTGCCGGGGTGACGCCGGTTGGTACTGACGCCGTTCAGATCGCTCGGATCGAGTCTGGCCTCATCATCATGGAGACCGACTACTTCGTCGGGAAGACGTCACCGTACGACGTTTCACTGGACAAGTTGATTGCTCTAGAGGCCGACATCGATTTCGTTGGCAAGGACGTGCTGCGCAAAGTCGCCGCGAATCCGCCCAACCGGTTTAAGACCCTGCGGATCGAAGGAAGCGTTGTGCCAGAAGATGGCGCGGCGGTTGTCAAGAACGGCGAGCAAGTAGGGACGGTTACCAGTCCAACCAACACGAAGGACTTCGGGGTTATCGGCCTCGCCGTCCTGCGCACCGACGTTTCAGCTGACGGCCAGTCGGTCGAGGTCACGCTGCCCGACGGCACTGCCAACGCCACTGTTGCGGGGCTGTCGATTCACGACCCAGAAAAGCGCAAGGCGCGTTCGTAACTCACTCAGTTAACGCGAAGGGCCGGGATCGTAGGTGACGATTCCGGCCCTTCGTTAAGCCAGCCTGAAGTTCAGTGTTAGCTAGCCAGCGAGAATCTTGGCCTTCTGCGCTTCGAACTCGGCGTCGGTGAGCACGCCAGATGCTTTGAGCTCACCAAGCTGCTTGAGCTGGTCGAGCTTGTCGTCAGTTCCTGAAGCTGCAGGCGGGGGAGGCGGTTCCGCATACCCCTGCTGCTGTCCCTGCTGGGCGTCCTGCTCGGCCCACTTGCCGGCCTGTCGTCGTGAGACGCGGTTCGAGACCGTTGTAGCCGTTCCTGCGATGACGGCAGTGCGTGCCACCCCGCGAATGAGTCCTGGCATGTCTATTGCTCCTTCGTGCAGCTAGGTAAGGGGAGTCGTTTCGGGGTGTGGCTTAAGCCTCAAGTGAGTCCAGGGCGGCGACCAGCTCCTGCACCGGAATTCGACCGTTCGCGACCACCTGGGCGCCGCTACGTCGCATCGCGGCTGCAAACGGTCCTGCCCACGTGTTCTCGTAAATCAAGATGGCTGCCGCGCTGCCCGGTTCGAGGATCCCCGAGGCCTCGTTAATGTCGTCTTCGCCGATCAGGCCTGAGCTAACGCCCTCGAAGACCGCTAGGTCGAGCTCGCCGTCGCCGTCGAAGTCAGCAATCGTGAGTCCGGAGATTGAACCGTCGTTTTCCTTCAGAACAAAAACCAGATCCAAAATGCGGATGGTGCCGCGGTCAACCAGGTCGACCAGGATGGGAAGTCCTTCTCCGGTCAGCTTCGCCCCGGGAAACTCCAGCACCAGGTAGTCGATCGGGCCCATCTCGTCCAATGCGTCGGTCACTGCTGCTCCTTAAATCCAGATGGTTCCCAGATCATGGTGTTGCCTGGGCCGAAGCCCTGTCACTCGCGCACCGGGCGTTCGCGGTCAGGCTAGTCGATAAATGGTATGAGTCACTACCGATCGCCGAGACGGATCGTTTGTTCCCTTGTTGGCTGCTAGCTAGGCGGAAACGGCGAGTCGACCTTCCAGGCGGCGGAGTCGTTGGAATCCCCACCGAGGGTCTTGTTGTGGACTCCCAGCACCGGGCAGTTGTCGGGGACGGCCGGGCAGAACTCGGCATCAACATCCACGCGCGGGCGCATCTTGATGACGGCACCGTACGTGATGTACGAGCCAGGCGCACTGTCCGTAGCGAGGTCGCAGGTCTGTCCCGGGTACGGTCCGCCGGTGCTCGCGTCGCAATCAGGCACGCCATCCAGGTTGCCGTCCGAGAACGTGGCGTCGTCGGCAACTCGATAAGCGACATCCGTCAGGTATTCACTTCCCGGCAACAACTGACCAGTCAGGATCACCTTGATTCGCGACGTCGTCTGGGAAAGTTCGCCGTTGACACCGATCGACAATGCGTTGCCCGTTGTCGCGTCGACCACCTCGTAACCAGTGATCGCGTGAGCAGAGCCTGCGCCGTGACCGTAGTACGGGGCCACATGAGTGATCGAGGAACCGCTCGGTGCCGTGATGACCGCGTGCAACCGCTTGAGCGTCGTCGTGCCTTGGTTCATCCATTGGGTAAGAGACCATTGAGTCTCACCTGGTCGACAGACTGCGTTTTGACAGTCGACCTCTGCACCAGGCAGTCGGTAACCGGGGGAGATGCGCAGCGCAGGGTCAACGCTGTTCGCCGCGGCGGGATCGGTGCTGTAGCCGGCGTAGCCCTCACCCGCCCAGTCAGGCGTAACGCCAAGCGATGCCATCTGCCCCGGCGACGCTGTGGCCGACAACAGTTGGTTGATCACTCGAAACTGTTGGTCGGCACCCGCGCCAGCCCCAGGATCCGGACACGCAGCTGTGTACTTGCTGCCTGACGACGGACCGGAGTACGACGCCTCACATTGGGTTCGGAACCATCCCGAGTCGGCGCGAAGGTTGATGGGTGCCGTGACGCCGCTGAACGCGTAGAACCCAGAACTGTCGGTGATTGTGGCGTTTCTACCCGACCGGATGACCACCCCGCGTACTCCAAGTTCACCTGCATCGCGCACACCGTCGTTGTCCAGGTCGCGGTACACGTAGCCGCTCACAACATCAGAGGCAGCAACGGCTGGGACCGACGGAACGGCAGCAGCACCGACGAGAACCGCGGCCGAAATCGCGACCGCGGCAACGCCACGCAAGCTGCGCCGGCGCAGCAAGAAGTCACGCGCGGCTTGGATGGTGGAAACGATGGCCCCCTTGGTGGAAGTCGAACGGTAGCCCGCGCGTCGGATTGATGAGACGGGAAGGCCATCGGAAGTACTCCGATTGGGGAGTGGAAAACCCGACGCGGATGTCAGAGGCAGGTGATGGAATAGCACACATGTTCGCATCCGACCCTTCGTCAAGAAGCGACGACAACCACGCATCGGCAGATGTCGTGGTTGCACGTCTGCTGGTCGATGGTCCGAGTGCGAGCGCGGCCGCCGTCCTAGATGCCATTGATGTCCGACAGCTGAGCCGTCGTGGAACGGTCGACTACGTCAAGGCATGGGATCAGCTCACCGCCTGGACAACTGCACGCCCGATGAGTGCGTTGGTCAGCCTGGCTGGAAGCTGCGATCCACGGGTCGACGGCGACAACGGTGACGAGCTCATGCAGACCTCGGTCTTCGAAGAGCTGCGGCTGTCCCTCAATGTGTCCCAGCTTGCGATTGACAGCCGGGTTGAGGTGGCCCGAGATCTGGAGTCCCGATTTACGGACACTCAGCAGTCCTTATTGTCCGGGAAGATTTCGTACCCGCATGCGCGCGCTTTGGTGGAAGGGCTGGCTCAAGTCCGCGACGCCGAAACGGCCATCGAAATCGAGCAGCGAGCCCTTGCAAAGTCTGACAGGTCTGTTGGTCGCTTCCGACGTTTCCTGCGCGAGGCTGTTGACACCGTCGACCCCGCAGCGACCCTGGCGCGACACAAGAAGGCGGCGGCGGAGCGAACCATCAAACGCTGGGAGCTCCCTGACGGAATGGGCTGTCTCCAAGTCGAAGCTGCTGCGCCCGATATCGCCACGATGTGGTCGGCCTTGACGCTGTTGTCAGGACCGAAGGAATCCGACGACCCACGCCCACTTGGCGCCAGACGAGTAGACGCGATGTTGGGGCTGTGTTTGGGCGCGGTCGCTCCCGACCCCGAGACTGACGCGCACCGCCCCGGTCGAGTCATTGCCCGACCTAAAGCGCCAATAGAGGCCCAGGTTGTCATCGATCTGCCGACCCTGATCGGGTTGGCCGACAACCCTGCAGAGCTTCGAGGCTTCGGCAAGATTCCTGCTGGCCTCGCACGAGACTGGCTACAACAGCCAAACACGTGGCGCAGGCTGGTCACCGACCCGGTCGACGGACACCTCCTCGACTACGGGCCAGTCGTCAGGTCAGCGCCACCGAAGCTGCATGCGTACGTGGTGAACCGCCACACCACCTGCTGTTTTCCCGGGTGCAATCAACCCTCAAAAAAGGCCGATCTCGATCACGAGCCGCCCTGGCAGGCCGACGGGAAGGGTGGTCGCACCAGCGCGGAGGGGTTACGACCCCTATGTCGTCGACATCATCGATTGCGAACGTTCCTAGGCTGGAAGATTGACCACCTGCGCGACGGTGGTGTCCGCTGGACGAGCCCTTCTGGCCAGATTTGGAACATCCCGCCGCCACCGGTGCTTGGGCCGGATTGATTCCACCAATTTGCTGACTAGTCAGTCAGTGAACCTCTAATGTGGCTGTTGCCTCACCGTGTACATGCATGCCCACATGCATCGTCAGGAAGGATCGCTCCACATGACTGAGCAGGCCAAGAAGAGTGTGTTCTACGACTTTCTCTCCCGGTACGCCGACGGTGACTTCGACTCCTACATGGCTGCGTCGACCGAGGATGACGACTATCTGAACTGGCACGGTTTCACCCTGCCTAACGTCTTTGTCGATGAAGAGCAGGAGTACCGGGCTGTTCGGAACGGGTGCGCACTGTTCGACGCGACGCCGGCGAAGAAGTACCGAATCCGAGGCGCAGACGCTGGCGCGTTCATGGACTACGTCATGACTCGATCCATGAGCAAGCTGCCAGAGATGCGTGCGACCTACGCGATCTGGTGCAACGACGACGGCATGCTCAACGACGATGCGATGCTGTACAAGATCGCGAACGACAACTTTCTCCTGATGGTTGCTGAGGTCGACCACGACGAGCACTTTGAGGCATGCAAAGCGCAGTTCGACGATGTGGTTATTACAGATGTCACAGACGAGTTCGCCGGCCTCGCTGTTCAGGGAGCTAAGTCGTGCG
>DATKIY010000121.1:0-3628 GCA_035543875.1 Actinomycetes bacterium
GAGCAACCAGCCCCAGACCAAAGACCAGACCACAGCCCAGGCCGAACCCCAAGGCCGAACAACCCCAAGTGAAACAAACTGAGGAGCAGCGTGTCCGGAGTCCACGGTATCCCCGAGGGCATTACCAACCCGCCCATCGACGAGCTGCTCGACAAGGCTGACTCCAAGTACGCCTTGGTGCTCTACTCAGCCAAGCGAGCTCGTCAGATCAACGCGTACTACTCCCAGCTGGGTGAAGGCCTGCTTGAGTACGTCGGTCCACTCGTTGAGACCCACGTGCAGGAAAAGCCGCTTTCGATTGCCATGCGCGAGATCAACGCTGACCTGCTAACGGTTGAGCCGGTAGAGGTCGAGTTACTTACCAAGGAGCAGTAGCCCGGCTCGCGGGCGCTGCTCACGATCGGGCGGAGATCGATCATGGCGCGCATCGTGCTGGGCGTAGGCGGCGGTATCGCTGCCTACAAGGCGTGCGATCTGCTGCGTCGCCTGACCGAGGCTGGACACAGCGTTCGGGTGGCTCCGACGCAGAGCGCGCTTAACTTCGTCGGTGTCGCCACCTGGGCGGCCCTTTCGGGACAACCGGTCACAGGCAGTGTTTTCGACGACGTAGACCAGGTACCCCATGTGCGGCTCGGTCAGGAGGCTGACCTGGTTGTGGTCGCGCCAGCCACCGCCAACCTGCTGGCCAAAGCGGCTCACGGCTTCGCTGACGACTTGCTCACAAACGTTCTGCTGACCGCGCGCTGCCCCGTGCTCTTCGCTCCGGCCATGCATACCGAGATGTGGGAGCACCCAGCCACCGCCGCCAATGTCGCGCTGCTACGCCAACGGGGCGTCACGGTTCTGGAGCCGGCGGTCGGACGCTTGACCGGCGTCGATACCGGCAAGGGTCGGCTGCCCGACCCGGAGCAGTTGGCCAACACATGCGAGCACCTGATCAGCCGGGGCAGCCAAACCGGCACGCTTCCGATTGCCGATCTAGCCGGGCGGCGCGTTGTGGTGTCGGCTGGGGGCACCCGAGAAGCGCTCGACCCCGTTCGCTATCTGGGAAACCGGTCGAGCGGACGTCAGGGGTACGCCTTAGCCGCGGCGGCAGCCGGTCGAGGCGCCCAGGTGGTGTTGGTGTCAGCGAATGTGGACCTGCCTGATCCAGCTGGGGTGGAAGTGCGGCGCGTTACCTCCGCTGCCGAGCTGCGCGAGGTTGTGACGGCTGCATCGGCGGAGGCCGATGCGGTAGTGATGGCCGCGGCCGTTGCCGATTTTCGACCAGCTGTCGTATCGGCGCACAAAATCAAGAAGGACCAGTCGAATGCTGGCGATGCAGCTGACGATTACTACACCCTGCGGCTGACTCGCAACCCCGATGTTCTCGTCGATCTCGTCACAGCCAGACGTCGCGGTCAGGTCATCGTTGGGTTCGGGGCTGAGACTGGCGATGACAGCACATCGTGGCTTGAGTTTGGCCGAAGGAAGCTGGCCGTCAAAGGCTGCGACTTGTTGGTGGTGAACGAGGTGGGCGACGGGCTCGCGTTTGGGACGGCAGACAACGCAGCTGTCATCTTGGGTTCGGACGGAAGCGAAACCCAGGTCGAGAAGGGACCGAAACAGGTCTTGGCCGATGTTGTCTGGGATCTGGTTGCCGCGCGCCTGACTTAGCCGGGTTCGGTCACTGATTCCCTGAGCTGGTCCCTCAATTGGTACTGGGACGGGCATAGTGGACTGTGGGTGTACCTCACTAGACTCCACGCTAACTTCGGCTGGGGATCAACCTCGGTCGGCCGATCACCCGTAGGGGAGCACTGACCCGCCGTGTCTCGTCGTTTGTTCACCTCTGAGTCTGTTACCGAAGGACACCCCGACAAGATTGCTGACCAGATCAGCGACACGATCTTGGATGCGCTCCTCAAAGACGACCCCAAGAGCCGAGTTGCCGTCGAGACGTTGATAACCACGGGTCTGGTCCATGTCGCCGGTGAGGTCACCACGAGCGCTTACGCCGATATCCCGGGGCTGGTCCGCGAAAAGATTCTCGAGATTGGCTACGACTCGTCGAAGAAGGGGTTCGACGGCGCATCGTGCGGAGTGTCGGTGACGATCGGCGCGCAGTCGCAAGACATCGCGCAAGGTGTCGATGACGCCTATGAGGAGCGCCACGATGGGTCTGACGACCCCCTCGACCGTCAAGGTGCTGGCGACCAGGGGCTGATGTTTGGCTACGCGTGCGATGACACGCCCGAGCTGATGCCCTTGCCCATTACCTTGGCGCACCGGCTAGCCGAGCGACTAACTGCGGTGCGCAAGGACGGGCAAATTCCTTACCTACGCCCCGACGGCAAGACTCAGGTCACCATCGAGTACGACGGAGCGAAGCCGGTACGGGTCGACACGGTTGTGGTTTCGACTCAGCACGCCAGCGACATTGACCTCGACACCTTGCTGCAGCCCGACATCGAAGAGCTCGTCATCAACCCGGTGTTGGCGCAGTTCGACATCGCCAGTGATGACCACCGCGTGCTGGTCAACCCGACCGGACGTTTTGAGGTCGGTGGGCCAATGGGTGACGCTGGCCTCACTGGCCGCAAAATCATCATCGACACCTACGGTGGCATGGCTCGTCATGGTGGCGGCGCGTTCTCCGGCAAGGACCCCAGCAAGGTTGACCGTTCGGCTGCGTACGCGATGCGTTGGGTAGCAAAGAACGTCGTCGCTGCCGGCCTCGCCACCCGATGTGAGGTCCAGGTTGCATACGCCATCGGAAAGGCTCACCCGGTTGGCTTGTTCGTCGAGACGTTCGGAACCGGCGTCGTCTCCGACGATCGCATCCAGGAGGCTGTCCTCCAGGTGTTCGACCTCCGCCCCGGCGCGATCATTGCCGACCTCGATCTCCTGCGTCCGATCTATGCGCAGACTGCGGCATACGGACACTTCGGTCGCGACCTGCCCGACTTCACCTGGGAGAGCATCGAGCGGGCCGCCACCTTGAAGTCGGCAGCAGGCAGCTGACTGACGGCACCGAGTGGCCGACTCACCCGACGAACTGACCCTCCCGGGAACTGACGCACCGCGGGTCGCGCGAGCAAGGGCGGTGAAAGCGCGCCGAACCAAGCGGCCAGCACCCCCGACGCAGCCGGCCAAAACCCTGTCGGTTGCGCAAGTGGCAGTCGATGTACCGCTGCCGCATTTGGACCGCACCTTCGACTATCTCGTCACAGCTCGGCAAGACGCTGCCGCGGTGCCGGGTTGTCGCGTGCGCGTCCGTTTCGCTGGACAGCTGGTCGACGGCTTCCTCCTCGATCGGGTCGAGAGCTCGGCTCACCCCGGGCGACTCACTCCGTTGGGCAAGGTGGTCTCGAGTGAGCCGGTCCTCACACCTGACGTCCTTGAGTTGTCTCGGGCCGTCGCAGAGCGCTATGCCGGGACTTTGTCGGACGTGTTGCGACTTGCCATTCCGCCGCGTCACGCGTCGGTGGAAAAAGCCGAACCTCGCCACCCCGACGTCAATGAGGGCGCCCCGTCCGTCGACCCTTTGCCCGGCGCTCAGCCGCATAGCTCCGTGTCATCTGACCCCGTGTCTTCTCAGTCCGTGTCTTCCAACCCCATGTCTTCCAACTCCGTGTGGAGTGGCTAT
>DATKIY010000122.1:0-11576 GCA_035543875.1 Actinomycetes bacterium
TTCGACGCGGCGAGCTTCGACAACCCCAACTCCACCGCGACCTCATCGGCCAGCCAGCCGTACGGGTCCTGCGCAAACGACGGCGCACCCGCCGGGTCAGCCACCCAAGACGCCTCCTCGCGGCGAGCCATCTCCGCCATGTACGCGAACTGGCCGGCCTGCATGAAACCGACGCCACGTTCAAAACCGGTCAGCCCCGCGCGCAGCTGCTCGCCTGACAGCGATGTGGGATCGGCCACGGTCACCGAACCGGTCATCCCGGGGCTGACACACTCAAGTTCGAACATGTGTGCTATTTTGGCACGCCCCACCGACAGTCGCTGCCGCGAAATTTTGGCTGTGGATGAACCTTCCGTGTGGATGACGAGGAGAGTTTGGCTGCTACGAGTGACCTGCCCTCGGTCGATCGACGAGGGAGCCGCTGTTCGTCGCCCGACTAATCAACTTGCGCAGCATGCGACCATCGACGTGATGGCTACCTTGCCCGAGCATTCGGCTCATATCCCAGACGACTCCGCCACTGGCTCGCTCGATCTCGAGCAGCGTGGCGGACTTCGTCGCGTCCACGGTCTGTCAACAGAACTGGAAGACGTCACTGAAGTCGAGTACCGCCAAGTTCGACTTGAGCGAGTGGTGCTGGTCGGAGTTTGGACGAGCGGATCCGCAACGGACGCCGAGAACTCGCTGCGTGAGCTCGCGGAGTTGGCTGAGACAGCAGGGTCGGTGGTGCTCGAAGGACTCATCCAGCGTCGCGACAAGCCGTCAGCTGCCACGTTCATCGGTTCGGGTAAGGCGCGCGAGCTTCGCGAGCTAGTAGTGACCTCTGGCGCCGACACCGTGATTTGCGATGGGGAGTTGACGCCAGGTCAGTTGAGGCAGCTAGAAGAGATCGTCAAGGTCAAGGTGGTTGACCGCACCTGGCTTATTCTCGACATCTTCGCTCAACACGCGCAGAGCAGGGAGGGTAAAGCGCAAGTGGCGCTTGCCCAACTGCAGTACCTCCTTCCACGACTGCGTGGATGGGGTGAGTCGCTTTCTCGCCAGCGCGGTGGACGCGTGGCCGGTGGGGGAGGCATTGGTACCCGCGGGCCGGGTGAGACCAAGATTGAAACCGATCGACGTCGCATCAATAGTCAAATGGCAAGATTGCGGCGCGACCTAACTGCGATGGAGACCTCGCGACAAACCAAACGAGGGCAACGCCGTAGGCATCAGGTCCCGGCAGTTGCGATCGCTGGTTACACAAACGCTGGGAAGTCAAGTTTGCTGAATCGACTGACGGGCGCTGGAGTGCTTGTTGACGATTCGCTGTTCGCAACGCTCGATCCAACAGTTCGTCGAACGCAAACATCAGACGGCCGCGTCTACACACTGTCTGACACTGTGGGTTTCGTCCGCCACCTGCCACACCAACTCGTTGAGGCGTTTCGCTCGACCTTGGAAGAGGTCGCGGACGCGGATCTTGTCATCCACGTTGTTGATGGTTCTCACCCGGATCCTGAGTCGCAGTTGACCTCCGTACGAGTTGTGTTGGACGAAATCGGCGCGCGAGATATTCCAGAGATCGTGGTCATCAACAAAGCTGACAGTGCCGACTCGCTCACGATTGCCCGGCTGCTTCGCGTCGAGCCCGGCGCCTGCGTCGTATCGGCGCGCACTGGTCAGGGGATCGAGCATCTACGTCTCGTTGTCGAAGCAGCGTTGCCCCATCCGGAGGTGGAGGTAGAACTCACCGTTCCTTATGAGCGGGGAGACCTCGTCGCTCGCGTTCACTCGGAAGGCGAAATCGTTTCTACCGAACACGGACCGACCGGAACGCAACTGCACGCACGGGTTCCAGCTGACCTCGCTGCTGAGTTGCTGTCCTTAGCAGCCCAGCCATAGCCAGTCGCGTCACCCATACGGCGTAATCCCCGGACCACCATCGGTGATCGACTTTGGCGCTTGGCGTCAGACGCCGAAAGGGGGGAGTGAACTTCCTTCGTCGACACCTGTCTCGGGCAGAGCTGGTGTTGATTGGCCTCGCGGGCCTCGCCTCGGTCGTCGCCTCGGCGCAAATGGCTGCGGAAGGGGATTCCCCGCCGCGGGACGCGTTCATCATGGCAGCGATTGCCGGAATCTTGATGATTTTACTGACCGCAAGACGCGCAGTAATGCGCTGGCGGTCTGACCCAGCACACAACCTTGCTTGGGCGTGGATCGCGGCTGGACTCGTGTTCGGCATCGGTTTTGGGGCAGTCGTTCTTGCTGTGCAGAGCTTGTGGCCGGTCGCTGGCGCGAGTTTTGAAGGCAATCAGCGCACGCTCATGGCTATCTCGGGGATTTCCTCCGTCGGGGCGATCGCGATTGGGCTGCTTACCTTCAGGTGGGTGCCGTCGCGTGGTCTCGGGCGTGCTCTTACCTGGCTCGATGGACTGATTGTCACAGTTGCGGTGTACCTGATTGCGCGACAGCTGTTCGCCGCCCCGTACGCGCTTCCTACCCACGAGCTGCTCCTGCTGCTAGTTCGTCCTCCGGCCGCAGCAGCCGCGCTAGTGGTGGTTTCGATCGTTGTGATCTCACGCGCGCGTGAGCCGGGCGGACTGCCGATCAGGGAACTTCTCCTGGCAGCGAGCGGTGCTGCGGTCCTGGGATCGGTGATGGCACTGATCTACGCACCAGGTGTCGCGCCTGCAGAGGCTTGGTTTTGGCTAGCTCCTCCGCTGACCGTCATCGGCGGCCTACTCCTCATCGCGGCGTCAGTACAACGATCGAGCGGCGACACACCTCGAGACCACCAGATTCGTGAGCGCACCTCGGTGCTCGCACCAGTCTTGCCCCTGGGCTTGGCCATGACTGTGGTCGCGTGGCATGTTGTCGGTTCGAGGCCTTTGACGCCGGTGGCGACCATTCTCGCCGTCATCCTCATGACCACGGTGGTTGTAACCACTGCGGTTGCGCGACTACACGCGTTGTCGGTTGCGAGAACCCTTGAACTTCGGGTGGCCGAGCGCACCCTTGCACTGGGTAGCAGGGAACGATGGTTTCGCGGCCTCGTTCAACACTCGACAGATGTCATCACCGTGGTCGACCGCGAAGGCTTCATCAACTACCAAACCCCGTCGGTCCAACGCGTCTTCGGATATGAGCCCCGTCAGCTAATCGGGCAGTCTGTTATCAAACTGCTTCGACGCGACGATGTCGCGCTGGTACTAGGAGCACTCGATCGCGCTGCCAGTGACCTTGACGGTCCTCACAAGTTGCAGTTTCCGCTGCGCCGAGCGGACGGCGAGTGGATCGACGTTGAGACGACCATTACTTCGCTCTTGGATGAGCCCGACGTTCGTGGTCTGGTTCTCAACACCCGCGACGTGACAGAGCGCCTGCGTCTCGAGGAAGAACTCACGCACCAGGCATATTCAGATGCACTGACCGGCCTGGCCAACCGCACCATGTTCCGTCGATCCGTGGACGACGCGCTCCGACGGGCGAACAGTTCCGAGGACGTTGCGGTCGTCTTCCTCGACCTTGACGGGTTCAAGTCGGTTAATGACTCGAGGGGACACGCCAGCGGCGATGTTCTGCTGACACATGTGGCTGTCCGGCTCCGTAACTGTGTGAGGCCAGGCGACGTTATTGCCAGACTCGGCGGCGATGAGTTTGGAATCCTGGTCGTCGGGGAGCGCGCAGAAGAAGGTGCAGTGTGGATCGCCCAACGGGTTGCGACCGCCCTTTCAGAGGACTTCACGATTGAGGGCCGATCGCTGCACGTCGGTGCATCAATCGGGATCGCCGTCAACGACGGCGGTGATGAAGGTGCGGACCAGATGCTCAGGAATGCGGACCTCGCCATGTACCGCGCGAAGAATGACAGTCGTTCGACGCACGTCAGGTTTGAGGCAGACATGCACCGGGCGTTGGTTCAACGGGTCCAAGACGAGAACGACCTTCGCCAGGCGCTGGCCGAAGGACAACTTCTCCTGCACTACCAGCCAATTGTCTGCTTGCTAACGGACCGCATTGTTGGAGTCGAAGCGTTGGTGAGGTGGGATCACCCCGAACGTGGTTTGCTCGCGCCATACGCGTTTATCGAACTCGCAGAGCAGACCGGCCTCTTCGAACCACTGGGTGCGTGGGTCCTTGATGAGGCGACCAGCCAGTTGCGGAGGTGGCTAGGCCAGTCAGTTGACGAGTCGTTTCACGTCGCGGTCAACGTCTCAGCTCGACAGCTCTCGCCTGAGTTTGTTGAACGTGTTGCCGTAGCGATGGAGCGTGAGGATCTGCCGCAGGGGGCACTGACACTGGAGATCACCGAGTCAGTTCTGGTTGACCATGAGCCAGGAACGATGGACCTCATGCAACAGCTCCGCACGCTGGGAGCGCAGATCGCCGTCGACGACTTCGGTACCGGTTACTCATCGCTGTCGTATCTGGCTCGGTTCCCCGTCGACATCCTTAAGGTCGACCGATCTTTCGTGCGTCATGTTGGAACAGACTCGGAGCAGGCTGAGCTCGCGCGAACCATCGTCCAGCTCGGCCAGTCTTTGCACCTGACAACCGTTGCCGAGGGAATTGAGACGGATCAGCAGTGGGCTGGTTTGCGTGAACTCGGCTGTCCGTTGGGGCAGGGATTCTTCTTTGCCCGCCCTGCGCCAGCGCACGAAATCGACGCGTTGCTGGACGCGGCACCCAGAATTGGCGGAATAAGCAAACTCACAGCCCGCGCACTTGCGTAAACGCCGTGCTGTACTTCTGATCCTCTTCAGCGGTCAGGCCGCGATAGAACACCCCGCCTGCGAGATCCTCGGCGCTGGGGAAAATCAACGGGTTCTTAGCAAGCGCTGGATCGATGTCATACATGGCTTCCTTGGCGCCCTCAACAGGACTGATGAAGTTGACGTATGCAGCGAGCTCGGCGGCAACTTTCGGGTTGTAGTACCAGTCCATCCAACGCTCGGCGTTGAGCTTGTGGGGGGACCCGGCCGGGATCAACATGTTGTCTGACCACAAGATGAAGCCTGCTTCAGGTTTGACCAGTTCGAGTGCCGGGTTGTCCAGGCGAAACTGGTTGATGTCGCCCGAGTAGGTCATCGTCGCTACAAGGTCGCCTTTGGAAAGCGCCTGCCCGTAGTTGGCATTGGCGAACGTACGCAGGTGTCCGCTGTCGACGGCTTCCTGGAGCATTGCGATCGCGTTGTCGAACTCTTCGTCGGTGAAGTTGGATGGATCGGCACCCTGGTCCAGCATGATCAGACCTGTTGTGTCACGCATTTCGGTGAAGACCGCGACTTTCCCCTTGAGGTCAGGCCGCGTAAGCAGCTCGGTCATCGACGTGACGGGAGCGTCAACGTACTCACTGTTGTAGCCAATGGCGGTGAATCCGGACTGCCATGGCATCGAGTACGTGCGATCTGGATCAAACGGCGGGCGCTTGAGCGAATCGAGCAGGTTGCCCTTGTTGGGGATGTTTGAGCTGTCTATCGCTTCGACGTATCCCAGCTCGATCATTCGGGCCGCCATCCAGTCAGTGAGGACGACGATGTCGCGCCCGGTTGACCTTCCTGCCTCGAGAATCGGTCGGACCTTGAGGAAGAACTCCTCGTTGTCGGCGATGTCTTCGGTGTAGGTGACGTCGATGTCGTACTTGTCCTGGAAAGCTTCCAAGGTCGGGTGAACGTTGCGGTCCCCGTGCTCGACGTCGATGTAGAACGTCCAGTTGGACACGTTGAGTTCGCGCTCGGTGTCGGATACGTCGGCCACCTGCGGCGCGTTGCTTGCGTCACCGTTAGAGCAACCGGCCAGCCATGGCAGGGTGGCAGCGGCGGCGCCAGCGCCGAGGACTTGCCGACGGGACAGAGCGGGGAGTGATGGGTTCACGGGGGATTACTCCTTGAAAGACGGTCAGTACAGGTATTGAACATTGTTCTAGAACAGTGTTCAATACTTCTGACGAGAAACTTTTGGAGGACGTTGTGGACCTGTTGCTGAGAGGTGGACACCTCTGGACGGCCGAACCAGAGCAGCCGTGGGTGCAGGCCCTGGCTGTCAAAGACGGCAAGATCGCCTGGCTGGGCTCAGATGACGAAGCTGCCGGCCTGGCCACGGCCAGCACAGAGGTGATCGAGCTCGGGGGCAGGCTGGGCCTTCCCGGATTCGTGGATGCTCACAACCATCTGCGGCTCGGGACCGGCTCTGACGCGGTCCACCTCGGGGGCGTGCTGTCGATCGACGGAATTCGAGCGCGCATCGCGGAATGGCTCGACCACAACCCGGACGCGACCTGGGTCTATGGCGAGACCTGGGAGTACCCAGCCTTTCCGAACGGACGTCGACCACGCGCGTCCGACCTTGAGGGAGCAACGGGCGGGCGTCCTGCTTTCCTGCTGGACCTAGCCGTTCACACAGCGTGGCTGAACCAGGAAGCGCTCGACGTCTTCGGAATCACTTCGCAAACCGATCGGGTGCCGTTCGGCATCGTCGAGCACGACCCTGTCACTGGCGAACCAACCGGATGCGTCAACGACTTCGCGGTGCATGGACTCTCCAGGGCTGGGTTGGCAGCCCTCAAAGACGTTGTTCCGGCATTCTCAGCCGACGCGCAGTACGCACGGGTGCGAGAGTCCCTGCAGATGGCGGCTGGCTTTGGCATAACGACGGTGGTCGAACCGCAGAACTCCTTGGATGATCTGGCGTTGTTCTCGCGAGCGCGCTCAGAAGGTACCTTGACGAGCCGCCTCGTGGCTGCTCTGTTCCACCCGGCAGGAACAAGTGACGCCGAAGTGGCTGAGTTCAATGAAGCTCGACGCAAGTACGACGATGACTGGTTTCGCACTGGCCCCATCAAGCTGTACATCGATGACACGGTCGAACCTCACTTAGCCGCCATGCTGGAGCCGTACGCCAACCTGCCCGAAAGCACTGGTCAGATGTACTACGACCACGACGAGTTTGGCGACCTGATTGCCAAGCTTGACGCCCAGCGGTTCCAGTGCTTCGTACACGCGATTGGTGATCGCGGCGTGCGCACGGTTCTTGATGCGTTTGAGCATGCTCAGAACGTGAACGGTTCTCGGGACAGTCGCCATCAGATCGTCCATGTAGAAGCGTCGACAGCCGACGACCTCAAGCGATTCGGGCAGCTCGGCGTCGTGGCCTGTATGCAGCCGCGTCATTCACGCCCCGAGATCGCCGACACGTGGAAAGCCAATGTGGGTTCGCATCGTTGGTCCACCTCGTGGGCAATGCGTAGCATTCTGGCTGGTGGAGGAACGGTTGCATTGTCGAGCGACTGGAACACCTCTGAGATGGATCCGCTGTTGGGTCTCTATAGCGCCCAGACTCGAGCCCGCGAAGACGGCACCGATGCCTGGGTGACCGAGCAGACACTCACGCTGGAGCAGGCGCTGTACGGTTACACGATGGGCAGCGCGCGCGCTAACTTCGCTGAACAAAACCGTGGTTCGCTGGCCGTTGGCAAGTACGCCGATCTTGCCGTCGTGTCACAGAACATCTTTGAGTCAGAGCCGGCAGCGTTACTCGACACGCGCGTGGAGCTCACTATGGTTGGCGGCACCATGCCGCATCGGACAATGTGACGGACGTGACTGCCAAGCCAGCTGGCGCAGCCCAGAGTGCCCGCGTATTGGGTAGCAAAGGCTCTGACCAGCGCGACCGCGTGCTGAGCGCCGCGATCGCTGCGATCGCTGAGCGGGGCCCGGAACGTGTCACGGTCAGAGACATTGCCGCTCGAGCAGGGATCAGCCCCAGCCATGTCCTGTACTACTTCGGACGACGTGATCGCATCCTTATCGAGACGCTCCGTTGGAGCGAGGAGGAACTGACCGAGCGTCGTCACGCGGAGCTCGGGAAGCTGCGTTCGCCGTGGAAGGCGGTGTTGAGGTTTGTCGTGCTTTACCTTCCGGCAGGCTCTGACGACACCCGCTGGAACCTGTGGAACCAGGTGATAGCCCGGCCACCCGAGGACCCCGAGACGGTGGCCCTTGTCGGTGGACTGGAACAGGCATGGGTCGATGACCTGGAGAAACTGATCGAGAATGGGATTGCCGACGGATCGTTTGCTTCCGTCGATGCGAAGGCCGTTGCGTTGCAGACCCGGCTGCTCATGGACGGTGTGGCCAGTGACATCGTGCTGGGGCTGCCCGAGCGAACCGCTCGATGGGGCGCCGATCTGGTGACCCGGGCGCTGGCAGCCCAGCTCGCCGTCCACCATCTCTGAGGTCGCTGCCGCAGCTGGCCGGCATGGTCCATAACCTTGACCAACCATGGCCGAACAAGTCCCGCTGTCACAGTTACTCGACGCCGCGGTCGATGCCGTCGGTGGTGAGCCGCGTCCCGGACAGCAACAGATGGCTGGCGCTGCCGCTGACGCGTTGGAAACTGGCGAGCACCTGCTTGTTCAGGCGGGAACCGGAACCGGCAAGTCCTTGGCCTACCTAATTCCGGCGTTGGCACATCATGACTCCGTCGTCGTGGCAACCGCGACGATTGCACTTCAGCGACAGCTCGTTGATCGTGACCTGCCTCGCCTGGTCGAAGCGCTCGAACCATTGCTGGGCCGCCGACCGACCTTTGCGATGCTGAAGGGCCGCAGCAACTATGTCTGCCTGCATCGCCTGCACTCAGGCGAAGAAGTCCCAGACGACCAGGACGCATTATTCGATCCCACGCCCACCTCAAAAGCTGGGCGCGACGTCGTCCGAATTCGTTCGTGGGCCGAGTCAACCCGAACAGGCGACCGAGACGAATTGCTTCCAGCACCTGACGATCGCGCGTGGCGGTCGCTGTCGGTGACACCGCATGAATGCCTGGGTGCGCAACGCTGCCCGTACGCCGAAGACTGTTTCGCCGAGCTCGCACGCGAACGCGCTCGTGAATCCGATGTTGTTGTCACTAACCATGCGATGCTCGCGATCGACGCGTTGTCAGACGCCCGGTTGCTGCCGGAGGTTGACGTGGTTGTCGTCGACGAGGCTCACGAACTAGCGGACCGCGCTACGGGTGCCGTCACCGATGAGCTCACGAGCGGCATGGTCGAACGTGCTGGTCGACGCTGCCGGAAGTACGCAGGCGAGCGGTCGGCTGAGTTGCTCCTGGACGCGGCAACCGCACTTGAAACGGCGCTCGTGGAGTCGGCAGAGGGACGGATCACTAGCGCCGAAGGTGTGTTGTTCGACGCGTTGGTGGCGGTTCGCGATGCCGGCCACGATGCACTCAGCGCGATGGGTGGAAGTAGCAAAAACTCAGACGACGACGCTGCGTCGCGGGTAAGGGCTAAGGCCGCGGTCGAAGATGTCTATGAAATTGCGGGTCGGATTGTCGTAGCCGGCGAGCGGGACGTTGTATGGATCACCAAGTCAGACCGACGTCCGCCAAGTCTTTGGCGGGCGCCCTTGTTCGTCGGCGGGCTGCTGCGAGAGGGGTTGTTCAACGACCGAACCGTGATCATGACGTCAGCAACGTTGGAGCTGGGCGGCGGGTTTGAACCGATCGCGCGTGGGCTAGGACTGACGGGCGAGGGGGCGCCGCCGTGGCGAGGACTCGACGTCGGCTCGCCTTTCGACTACGAGCGTCAGGCCATCGTGTATGTCGCGGCCCACTTGCCGCCACCAGGTCGCGACGGCATGAGCGAAGCGGTACTCCAAGAGATCGAGGAGCTCATCACGGCTGCTGGCGGACGAACTCTAGGACTGTTCTCGTCGATGCGTGCAGCGCAAACCGCCGCAGAGCAGATGAGGGAGCGACTCGATGTGCCGGTGCTCTGCCAGGGTGAAGACGCGACGGGCGAACTCGTGCGTCAGTTTGCCGCCGATGCAAAGACCTGTTTGTTCGGCACGCTCTCGCTCTGGCAAGGCGTGGACGTGCCCGGGTCGTCACTCCAGCTCGTCATCATCGACCGGTTGCCGTTCCCGCGGCCAGACGATCCGCTGGCCTCCGCGCGCCAACGCTACGTCGAATCGTCAGGTGGCAATGGGTTCATGTCAGTAGCAGCGACGCAGGCATCGTTACGACTGGCACAGGGGGCAGGAAGGCTCATTAGGACCGCAACGGACAAGGGTGTCGTCGCAGTTCTGGACTCGCGGCTGGAGAAGGCCCGCTACGGGGGATTCGTGCGAGCGTCGTTGCCACCGATGTGGCCGACCACTGACCAGCACCTGGTGAAAGCGTCACTGCGAAAGATTGACGAAACTGCGCCAGAGCCGCTTCCCGTCGCCGCCAGCGTGATGCAAGCGATTGCGGACGAGTCGGCAGCGGAACCGGTGAAGGCCGCAACCGTTGAGGGAGATCGCAGGCGTAAGCGCTGGACCGACGAAGAAGATCTTGCGCTGGAAACTGGGTTCACCAGTGGCACGCCGATTGCGCTGCTGGCTGAGGAGCTGGGGCGAACGCCAACGGCCATTAACTCGCGGCTGAAGTCAAAGAAACTACTTGCCGAGGTCGTGTTCGCGAGTGGTGTTGAGGTGTCAGATTCGGACAGGAAGCTGGGATTTGCGCTTGCGGCGATCCCCCCGAAGGCTTTAGCCAATCCTGACCTGCTTGCGGATGCACTGGTTGACGACTGGACGGTTGAGCGCGAGGGTGAGCGAGCGCTGCGTCTTCGGATGGGCGAGGTCGACGCCCTCGTGGCCATCGGTGCATCCGAAGCCTTGCTGTTGGGTGATGCGACGAGCCGTTGGCTGGTCACCGACACCGGCGATGTGCCAGCTCTGATTCCGACGGGCGTCACAGCAATGGTGATGCCGCGTGATGTCACCACCGCGGAACCAAACGCTGACTCCTGACGTCAAAGTCGAGAGTTTGTTGTTTTGAGCGTGCTACGGCAGCAGACGATGACGACCACAGGGGAGCCGTCAAGGTCAACTACCGAGCGTCTCGTTCAGTCGAGCGACCAAGCTATCTGCTTCGCTATGGGTCATGGTGCTCAGCCAGACCGCTAGTATTCCTGCCCTCCGTTCTGCGCTCCAACATCGAAACTTCCCTTTCCCCTCAAACGCAATCAGCATCGTTTGAGGGGAAAGTCCTCGGGATATATATATGCTCCCATCGCCCCTTACGCGGGCTGATGCCGTTGGTGCTATCTAGACAGGCGGGTGTAACTACACGCTACGCAGAACTGCTGTCACCTTGCCGAGAACAACCGCGTCGTCGCCAAGAATCGGGTCGTAGTCGTCGTTGTGTGGGAGCAGCCACACGTGGCCATCGCGCTTCTTGAACGTCTTGACGGTGGCCTCGTTGTCGAGCATTGCCGCGACGATGTCGCCATTGTCTGCCACTTGCTGCTGGCGAACCACGACCCAGTCACCGTCGCAGATCGCTGCGTCGACCATTGAGTCGCCAACGACCTTGAGCATGAACAGCTGGCCATCGCCGACGATCTGCTTGGGCAGCGGGAAGACGTCTTCAACGGCTTGCTCGGCAAGGATCGGCCCACCGGCAGCAATGCGTCCAACGAGCGGGACGTTGACCGCTGGTAGGACTTGGTTGCCACTGTCGGTGACATCGACATGGCTGGTTGTCGAGTCCGGGAGTCGGACTTCGATGGCGCGGGGACGGTTCGGGTCGCGGCGGATGAACCCCTT
>DATKIY010000123.1:0-2141 GCA_035543875.1 Actinomycetes bacterium
TGACGGCGTGATACGTGTCGTTGCCGTAGCGGTCAAGTTCATAGGTGGTTCCCAGTCGGCGTTGGACCAGATACACCTTGACGCCTGCCCATGCCCGCCCAAGCACAATGCAGCCTTTCGGAACCGGTACCTCATTCGAAATGTACGGCGCATCCGACGCGCGCGATCCGAGCTGTGACTGAACCTTCGCCGGAGCGGCGGAGGCAAGGAAAGGAACCGCCGCCAGGGGCGCAAGGCTCGCCGCCGCCATCACGGTGCACAGACGTAGGACCAGAGGATGTTTCACCCCCACATCATCGGTCATCGCGTCGCGACCATGAAGCAGGCACAATCGAGGAATGTCTGATTCCTCGCTGGCTGCTCTGTTCGACCCCGCGTTCGACAAGCTGTTCGAGTCAGGAGTCGTCCCAGGGATCGCCTACGGGGTGATTGAAGACGGCGAACTGGCGTACACCCGAGGGTTGGGGGTGAGCGACAGATCACTTCACGACAGTGTCCCCACGGCCGACACGATGTTCCGCATAGCATCGATGACCAAGAGTTTCACGGCTGCAACACTGCTCAGCCTGCGTGACGCCAGTCTGCTGAGCCTGGATGACCGGCTCGTCGATTTCGTTCCCGAGTTGCGCGGCGGCGGACCGTTCAACGAACTCATCTCGGTACGACACCTGCTGACCATGGGTGCTGGCTTTCCCACAGATGATCCCTGGGGAGATCGTCAGCAGGCGCTTGCGGCGGAGGATTTCTCACGGCTGTTGTCGACCCCGTTCGTTCCCGCTTGGCGTCCGGGGGACCGTTTTGAGTACTCAAACCTCGGGTATGCCCTGATCGGTCGAGTCATCGAGGCCGTCGCGGGCGTCAGGTATGCGGACGCCGTGACAGAGCGCGTGTTGAAACCGCTGAAGCTATCCAACACGCACTTTGACGTCGACCAATTGGGTACACACAACGTGGCTGTCGGATACGTGAAACGGCCAGACGGTTGGGAGATTGAGCCGATGGCTCCCTACGGAGCCTTCGCGCCGATGGGCGGCTTGGTAAGCACGGTCAACGACCTGGCGCGCTGGGTTGCGCTATTCATCGCCGCGGATACGGACACGTCGGCGGAGCAGTCAGCTAAAGATCCGCTCCGGTTCGCGACACTTCGCGAGATGCAGACCGGCCATCGTTGGGTTGAAGCCGTCAGCAAGCCGAAGCTGGGCGCACCGCTGGATCGGCCAAGTGTCCTGCACTACGGGTTTGGTTTGTTCGAAGAAGTCACATCGCTCGGCCGTACGGTCGCACACTCCGGCGGTTACCCGGGATTCGGCTCGCATATGAGATGGCATCCGCGTTCGGGTCTTGGCGTAGTCGCGCTGGGGAACCGGACCTACGTGTCCGTGGCGCGTGCCGCAGCGGAAGCCCTTGAGGCGGCGCTCGTGGCACGGCGCGCGAGCACCACCATCTACCGCGGCGACCGGACGAGGGGGCGGCTGGACGAGGCGCGAAGCGTTGCCGAGAGACTGGTGAACGACCCACGTGCCGCCGTTGACGAGTCATTGATCAGCGAGTGGTTTGCGGACAACGTCGAGCAGGATGAGCCGTGGTCACTGCGCAAAACGCAGCTCGCCTCCTTCCGCGAGCGTCACGGGCTGCTTGCGGAGGAACCGTCGGGCGAGCCACCAGACGTCGGCCCGGCTCACGCAACGTGGTGGCTAGCCGGCGAAAAGGGTGGTCGGGTGAAGATCTCTCTGCTCCTCAGCCCTCATCCACGGCCGTTGATCCAGTCGGTCAGCTGGACGTCAGTGCCGGAGCCGTCAGCGCTGCTTCGCCAGCTGGCACGACAGGCGCTGCTGGCCTACGAGCCTGAGGGGGTGCTCGGGAAGCCGATTGCCGGAAATGGCGAGACGACCGCCAGCTTTACCGGGACGGGACAAGCAGGCAAGTACGAAATCGAGGCCAAGACGGCAGACGGACAGTCACGGGTCCGGCTCGTTCCGCTCCGCCTAGAGCCAGGTGATTAGCCACTCGCTCGCTGGGTATGTCGGTTCTGAAGGTTCAGCAACGACCGACAGATCCACCGAAAGGGGAAGAACCATGTCGACCACGGACAAAGCCAAGAACGCAGGACAAGACCTCAAGGGCAAAGCCAAGGAGGCGCA
>DATKIY010000124.1:0-11857 GCA_035543875.1 Actinomycetes bacterium
ACCCGGAACACCCATCACGAGGTCGCAGTGGACGTTGCCGCCATATGGCGCGCCGTACGAGTCGAGCAGCCGGTTGAGCGCCGTCACGTGACCAAGATCAAATAGTTCGAACTCGGGGACGACCTCCCTGACCTGCGTCTCTTGGTACAGCTCAACCATGAACGGCCAGGGGTTCATGAACACGTCATCACCGAAGTTAACGGTGCCGCACGTCAGCGAACAGGAGTCGGGCTGCGCCTCGAGAACGCGCAGCCGAGGGGGGTATCCGTCGTGGACCGACCCACCGGTGGAGAGCTGGACGACCAGCGAGGTCTGCTCCCGGACGGCGGCCACCGTGTCCCTGAGGCGGGCCAAATCCAGGGTCGGAGCAGCCTGCTCGTCCCGAATATGAATGTGGATCATGGCCGCACCTGCGGCTTCGCAGGCCTTGGCGCTGGCGACCAGCTCGTCCAAAGTGATCGGCAGCGCGGGGACGTCAGCCTTGGTGGATTCTGCCCCAGTGGGTGCGACAGTGATCATCGTGGCGGCGTGAACCATGCGGGCGATCCTGCCACGCCTGGGCTGCCGATATGCACGTACGGGTGCTGGTAAGGGAATCCGGGCGTCACACGACCCCTAACCGATCCCCCCACGAGGCTCAACGATGGAGCCCGCGATGCCGAAGGAATAGAGGTCGGACTTCACCCTATTGGGGTTCGACCGCGCGGTGATCGGCTGATGCCGCGCTTTAGTCGCGCGGCCTCTGCCAGGGGTGCCGGGCGCATGAGAACCGCGGAGGGGGTCTGTCACCGGTGTCGACGGCGCAGGTTCTTACGTCCGCAGTTGAGCAGGTCTTGATTGAGCTCGGCGAAGCGGGCGCCAGCGGCTGCCTGACCGTCACCGACCCAGCCGGCGAACAGTCCGAAGTCTTCCTCAAAAATGGCGCCGTCTACTCGGTCTACGTCCCCGGCCGCCGAGTTCAGCTCGGCGCGCGTCTGATCGCTGCCGGCGACCTGTCCCCCGAAGCCCTGGCATCGGCACTGGACGTACAGACCAACGAGCTCCAGGGTTGGCGCCTTGGCGAGCTGCTAGTTCACCTGGGCTACGTCGAGCGCAGCGTCGTCGAGGCGTTCGTGGTCGAGCAGCTCAAAGACGCGATGGCAGTGCTGTTGGGCTGGCCCGTAGCGGCTCATAAGTTCCGCAAAACCAAGAAGACTCGCCAAGACGTAGCGCCGCCCATGTCGGTGCGCGACCTGCTCGCCGAGATCGAGGCGCGACGCCACCGCTGGGAAGAGCTACTCGTTGCAATCGGCGGAGAGCGCGGAATCCCGATGCTTTCCGCCCGACCCGACGGCGCAGCCGACGTCGTGCTGTCCAGCGCCGACTGGGCGCTGCTGTGCAAGGTCGACGGTGAGCGCGACATCGCCGAGCTGGCTGCAGAGTGCGGCTTTACGGTGTTCGAGGCCGGTCACGTCATCAAGTCGCTGATGGATGCGGGACTTGTCGACGTCGAGCTGCCAGACGACGAGCCTGTGGCTTCCGTAACATCACTCGATGACGCTCGCGGCAAGCGGCCAGCGTTCGAGCCGGCACCCGACCCGGCTAACGACGACCTGGCAGCCTCAGTAAAGAAGGTCACCGCCGCACTGGCAGATCTCTTCAAGCCGGTCGCGCCACCAACGAACGCCAAGAAGGCAGCTGCCGAGGACGCCCGACGCATCGAGGAAGAGGCACGCTCGGCCGCCAAACTTGAAGCGAAGCTCGCAGCGGAAGAGGCTGAAAGAGTAGAAGCCGAACGCCTAGTCAAGGAAGCGGAAGGACGCATCGCGGCCGAGGTCGAAGCCTGGCTCGCGCATGAGACGTGGTTGGCCGGGAAGCGTGCGGAGGCTGAAGACGAAGCGCGCGAGCTACACCAACAGTGGCTAGAGGCGCAACGCGCTACGGCCGAACCTGAAGCGTGGCTCGCTCACTACCAGTGGTTGGAAGACGAACGTCGAAGCTGTGAAGTGCAAGCTTGGGAAGAGCACGAGCTCTGGCTCGGCTCCGTACTTCGCGAAGAAGCCGAACGGCTCGAGGGCGAGCGTCGAGACGCAGAAGCCAAAGCGTGGAAGGACCACAGCGCTTGGCTGGAGAAGAAGCGTCGTGCGGCCGAACCCGAAGCTTGGGTTGCACACGTCATCTGGCTCGCAGACGAGCGAGCATCGGTCGAAGTCCAAGCGTGGACCGAGCACGAAGAGTGGCTGGAGGTCGAGGTCGAGCGCGCACGTCAGCAGCTCGACGAAGAGCGCCGGACAGCAGAGCCCAAAGCATGGAAGGAACACAAAGCGTGGCTCGCCGACCAACGTCGTGACAACGAGGAAACGGCTTGGGCGGACCACCAGGTCTGGCTGGACGCCGCGCGTGACGATGCCGCAGACCAGGCTTGGCTAGAGCATTCTGCCTGGCTCGACGACAACCGCACCGAGTGCGAAGAACAAGCCTGGCTCGACCACGCAGAAGTTCTCGACGGTGAGCGACAAGCCTTGGAAGCGGAGGCTTGGACCGTTCACGAGCAGTACCTGACCTGGAAGCGTGGCGTCGACGAAGAGGCCGCACGGGAAGACCACGTTGCCTTCTTGGAGTCGGAGCGGCAGCGCGTTGAGGAAGAGGCGTGGCTCGCGCACGACGAGGTGCTTACAGTCGAGCACCAAGCCGCCGAAGCCGCACGTGCTGCCGATGCAGCCCGGATTGCCGCACTAGAAGCAGAGCGCGAAGAACTCGAGCGCGAGGCCAAGGCAGAGGAAGCGCGCCGTCGCAAGCGCCAAGAAGAAGCCGACCGCGCCGAGAAGGATGCGGCCGCTGCAAAGGCGGCAGAGAAGCAGCGTCTTGAGGAAGAGCGCATTGCGGCAGAGCAGGCAGCGATCGCCGAAGCAGAACGCATTGAGGCAGAGCGGCTCGCGGCTGAGGAAGCGGAACGCCTAGAGGCAGAACGCCTGGCGGCCGAAGAAGCTGCTCGCATCGAAGCGGAGCGGATGGAAGCCGAGCGCATTGCGGCGGAAGAAGAGGCAGCGCGCCGTGAAGCTGAACGTCACGCTGCCGAGCGTGCCGCGGAAGCTGCGCGCGAAGAAGAAGCCCGTCTCGAAGCAGAGCGGTTGGAGGCCGAACGCGTCGAAGCCGAACGCCTAGAGGCCGAGCGACTCGCAGCGGAAGAGGAAGCAGCACGGTTGGAAGCTGCGCGCATCGAAGCTGACCGGATTGCCGCCGAGGAGGAAGCCGCACGCGCGGAGGCCGCACGCCACTCGGCCGAACGCGCCGCTGAAGCAGCCCGCGAACAAGAAGCTGCGGCGGCACAGACAAGTCCGGAGCTGGAGGAAATGTGGGAGGCCGACGCGCCGAGTACAGCTCAGTCGTTCGCAGCGTTGCAAGACCTGCCGATCGAAGCTCCGGCCGCCGAGATCGATGACGTTGAGGTCGTCGAAGTATTCGAACCTGAGCCAGCACCAGAGCCCGGGCCGGGTGTTGACACCGCTGCGCTGCTGCGCGAGTTGGCGAGCCTCGGTGGCTTCAACGACGCACCACCAGAGCCGACCCAGACGTCCAAGCCAGTCAAGTCAGGCAAGCCAAGCGCCGGTCCCAAAGATGCGGACAAGAAAAAGAAGAAGGGCCTCTTCGGCCGCTAACGGGAAACGGGGGATATGCGCCCCCTTGCCCCCCGGAGCGCGCGAACACTCCGACTGCCGTCGCCGAGTCAATGGAGCACCCGATGACCACAAAAGAATCTACGGACGACCAGCGAGCGGAGGTGGCGTGAGCGCCGGGATCAGTGCGCAGATATGGCACCGCCAGCAAGGCAAGGTGGCGGTGTGACCTGAAGCGAGCGGATGAGACAACCGAGCCCGGACCTGACGGGCGGCGTCCGCAGTTACGGCAACGCGGCTGGGTTCCGAACCAATGGTGAGGGGCACGGTATGACCGCGGCTGCGTACGGAGAATCGGGTGACGGCAGGCGGCGGCGCGCGCGGACGGCCGTTGGCGCCGCAGCCGTGTTCTTGGTGGTGGTTGTTGGTGCCTGGCTCGCGGTGCAGAGCCAGGGTGGTCCGGTGCAAGGTTCAGCCGAGACGGCAAAGGGTTTCGTTGACTCGTTTCCTCAAGACTGGGGTTGCGAGTCGCAGATAATGGTGAACTGGCAACAGGCGTACGTGGTATGTGACGAGCTAAAGAGTCAGTACTTCTGGTGGCCCTACGGTACGGGCGAGGCGATGGAAGGCATCGACCTCGATGCAAGCGGTTGCGTCGCCGTGTCAGGCAAGGCGATGGGAATTTCCACCGATACGGCACGCCATGATGAAGTTGAGGCGGTACAGGGGCTTATCGATTCGTTCGCGGAGACACCAGAAGTCCACTGCCCGTGAGGCCCCTCTGTCTCACCATCACGTTCACGACAGGTTTCTCATGCGCCCCAAGCTGACGAAACGGATGGGGGCGCGTTGGTGGGCACCTACGGACAAGCGGGTCCAATTCGATCCGTCGAGCCTTTAAAGGCGTTCTCGATGTCTGTGAGGGTGCTTTCTTGAGCTTCGGCGGAAGCGGACGAGTAACCCAACCATGACGCCACAGTGTGGCCCGAGAGAACAGCACACGGTACGTCCTGCCACCCGTCGGCCTCAGCATCACTTATCAGTTGGTCTATGTCCTGCACCCACACGAAGGTCGCACCCGGTGGTGTGTCATAAGGAGACCCGGGTACTCGGCTTTGGCCCTGGCAAGTGACCAACTCACTGTCACCGTACGCGTCTGACGGCCCGGCGTTAGGGGTTTTGCAGGCCCAGCTCTCGGGGAACGACGCAAGGAACTCGCTGGGGCTGCTTGCACCCCCAGCTATGGGCCCCCCGTTTCCGCGCTGTGCAATGAAATACACCCCGCCGAGGACGAACAAAAGAATGACGGCACCACCGCCCACAACGAAGGCGAGGTTGCGCAGCCGCCAAAAGTTGCGATTTGCGACGGGCTCGGCCGGAGCGAGCAACGCGCTCCCGGTAACGAGCACTGATCCGCAAACAACACAGACTTTTGCTGTGCTGTCGTTGGAGTGACCGTTCGCGCAGCCAACCATGCCGTCACCTCTCGCTGGGTTTGCTGATGCTAGCGGAGCGACAAGGCTGGAACCTGCCATGAGTGCACCGCGTCAGAAGGCAATGAGGGTTGCGTGGCGAACCGGTCCTCCGCGACTCATGTCCCGTCTTGAAGTCCCGCAGCAACGGCGGGCAGGAACCCCCGAAACGAGCGTCGCAAGCCCCTGAACGGGGCTCCTTCCTGTGTGACGCCCGACGAGTTGGGCGATGGCGTGACGGCAATGCGCGCGTTGCTGCCCTCGGTGGTCGGACCCGTTGCCGAGGCGTTGTCCGCGTCAGGTCCGGAGGCCGCAGCAGCGGCCTTCCATCGACTGGCCGCGGCGGAGCTGGCCGCATTCGACCTCGACGACGAGGGGTTCATGGATGCCATTTGGGGAGCGATCGAGCTGCATCACACGAGCCTGGTGAGGCCGCTCCTGCGAGTGTGGACCGCGTTGCGTCCGGACTCATCCGCTGCATGGACGATGACCGGATGGGCGCATCAGGTAGACGGGCAACTCGATCTGGCGCGAAGCCTCCTCGTACGTGCACTCGACCTGGACCCTGAGAACGAGGATGCCGCGTTAATCATGAGCAACCTGCCGTCGGCGTGAGCCCTGAAGTGCAGCGGCGCTCTCGCCTATTTCAGTCAATTTGTCGGTCATTCGATCCCGCCGCTGACTGCCTGATGAGCGCCTTAGGCTCCGCACAGATCGAATGGCCCCAGACAACTCTGACCGCAGATCGGCGACCAAAGCTGAGATCGAACGAACGTGCACGACAACGGGCGGTGTCATTGTGGAAGTCATCCCCCTCGCACAGCATCGGATGGCGCATCGGAGGTGGGTGTCGAGGGGATCTGCGTCACATCAATCGACCGTGTCGGAGCGGAGGCTTCGTACCGTGATCGTGCAAGCGCACGGGTCTCTGTCTCGACAGTTGTCAGCCACCCTTCCCATCGCTGTTGCATGGGACGAACCAAACCGCCACCCACGCCCACAACAAGGATCCCGCCGACGGTCGCAAGCACTGCGATCAGAATGGGTGTCGTGACAGTTGCTGCAACCTCGATCTGGTTCAAAGCCGCGATCACACCTAACGCAAGGATCACAACGCTCGCGAGGTTCGCCAAAAATTGGCCGTAGGACATTCCGCTCAGGGAATTGGCGACCAAGTCCTTGACTGCTCTCGCAATTGCGGAAGCAACAACAACAATGACGAGCGCAACGAACAGTTTCGGTAAGAAGGCGATGACACCCTGAAGCAATTCGCTTACAGGGTTGGGGCCGAATACGCCAAAGGCCAACTGGAGGACGAACAGGATCAGCGCGTAGTAGACAATTTTCGCCGCGATATCGCTGGCGTCGTATCGGCTGTGTGCAAGCGCGGTTCGGACACCGCCCCTCTCCACAGCATTGTCGAACCCCACCCGCTCAAGGACTGCGTCGGTGAGTTTTTCTAGTAGCTTTGCGATGAGGAAACCCACGATCAAAATCACCAAGAAGGCAATGAACTTCGGCAGAAAATTTCCCACATCGTTGGCAGCGTTTTGAAGACTCTCATCCCAGTTCATCTCGGGCACCCTTCGCGATTCATCGACTGCAAGACATTGTTCGACGGATACCCAAGTAGTTATCTCTCTAATCCACCGGAACTGAATTCGCCTGCCGTTGGTTGGAAGCCGCTGCAAGTGGGTATGACGAATCGTGTCTCGACTCCGCCGGAGTAACCCGGCCACCGCTGGTATTCGGCGTCGCAGGCGTGGCAAAGGATTCTCATACGTAGACCTGGACGGAGCGACGATAAACTCCCGGGACGAACTTGCCCGAATCAAAGCAATGGCCATCCCACCGGCCTGGGAACATGTGTGGATCTGCCCTGACCCGCACGGCCATATCCAGGCGACTGGCTTTGACTCCGCCGGTCGGCGACAGTACGTGTACCACGGTGAGTGGCGGGCGAAACGTAACGAGATCAAGCATCGTCGTACGATCCGGTTGGCGATGGCGCTACCGAAGGCGCGGGAACAAGCTAAGACAGATCTAGATGACGACAAACCCACCTACGAACGAGCTCTTGGCGCGGCTTTTCGGCTATTGGACGTCGGATTCTTTCGCATCGGATCTGAGCAGTATGCGCAGCGCAATGGGACCTATGGGCTTGCCACACTTCACCGAAAAGACGTCAGTGTCAGTCGCGACACAGTCCGGTTTCGCTTCGTCGGAAAGCACTCAATTCCGGTAGACCGACGGATCATCGACCCGGACTTAGCCCGAATAATCCGATCGCTACTGCGGCGCCGGGACGAGAATCCCGAACTCCTGGCCTGGCGCGACGGACGTCGATGGCGAGATGTCACCAGCAGCAACATCAATGAATACGTTCGGTGCGTGACCGGCGCCGACTACACGGCAAAGGACTTCCGCACTTGGCATGGGACCGTCCTGGCAGCAACAGCGTTAGCAGTGTCCAGCAAGGTTGCCGACGATCCCAAGACGGCTAAGCGTGCTATTAGAAGGGCCGTCGTCGAGGTAGCTGGCTACCTCGGTAATACACCAAGCGTGGCGCGCAACTCCTATATCGACCCTCGAGTGATTGCAAGTTTCGAAAGGGGCCGCACCATCCCATTGGAAACTCTCGACGAAGCACCCGAGTCCGCCGGACTCTTGACGCACGGACCAGTTGAAGAAGCGGTGATTTCGCTCTTACGTAGAACCAGCGCCGTCTAGAGGGTGGCCGAACCTGAGTCCGACCACCCTCAACCGGTCTGTCCCCACAATTTAGACGGTGCCCCGCCACGCACCCGTTGACCCATTTTCCTCGACAAAAGACTTGAATCGGTCCAGGTCTCCGGAGATACGATGGCCAACGAACCCGAGCGCATCCCCCGCATGCTCCTTGAAGCCCTCAGGGTCGAAATCAAGACCCAAAGTCACTTTGGTGGCGGACGTTCCTAGCGGCTCAAAGCTGACCTGGCCTGCCTGCCGTGGGCCATTTGTTGACTCCCACGCGATGTAAGCGTCGGGGTCTTGTCTAGTGATGACCGCGTCGAACTCACGTTCAACTCCAGCGATGTCGACTGTCCAGTGCATGCTCTTGTCATCGATCTGTTGGACGCTTTGGACCCCCTCCATGAATGCGGGGAACGATTCGAACTGCGTCCACTGGTTGTAAACAGTGCGAACCGGCCGGTCAACTTCAATGCTGCTCGAATGGGTACTCATCGTTGTCTCCTTTGGTCATCTGGTCGCGCGTAGATTTCTCGTCTATCGGCGCCCACGGGCGGACACCGTCCAACGCACCGAGCACTATTCACGCCTGCGATACGCAGGTTGGCCACAGCCCGCGTTCGGTTTCACATCTATGCGTTGACCGCGTTTGAAATGTTTTGCGCCACCTCTTCTGGCGTGATATTCGCCGCCATGGCGGCGCTGTCGAGCTGGTCTTGCGTGATATTGGCCGTATCACCATGGTCCTCGTTGGGTACTCCGCAACCACAACTCGTGCACATTGTCGAACTCCCCTCAGCTACATCAGTCCGTAGCAAGTGGCTACCCGGCATCCCTTGGGGATAAACAACTGTTCTTGCATCCTGCGGCGTCCGTTTGTGATTCACACGACCATGTCTTGGGCATAGAGGTGACGTGGATAACTTCGATGTTGTCGTGATGGGCGCGGGATCCGCTGGGCTGTCCGTTGCTCGGAAGTTAGCGGCAGAAGGCAAGTCGGTTTCCGTCGTCGAGTCCCGGCGCGTCGGGGGTGAGTGCCCCTACACGGCATGCATTCCGAGCAAAGCCATGTTGCGCAGCGCCCAGGTACGCAGTGAATCCAAACGTGCTGTCGTATTGGGAGCGGCTTCGCTGCCGCCAATCTTGGACTCCGCTTCCGCAGCTTTCGCACGAGCTGTAGAACGACGTGACCAGGTGGTCGATCAGCGTGACGACGGAGAAGCAGCAAAATCCCTGGAAAATGATGGCGTGACCCTGATCCGCGGTCATGCCAGGATCGCCCGGGCTGGCGTGGTCTGTGTCGAAGAGTCGCATATCTCATACACCGACTTGGTCGTTACTACCGGTTCCCAACCTGTCATTCCTCCTATTAATGGCATCTCCGAAGTTCCCGTGTGGACGTCGGACGAGGCGTTGTCCACAAACCGATCGCCCGAGTCGCTGGTCGTCATCGGCGGCGGACCGGTCGGCTGTGAGCTGAGCCAAATCTTTGCGCGTTTCGATTGCCCAACAACGCTTATCGAGCCTGCCAACCAGCTCCTCGGCCAGGAGGACCCAACCATTGCCGCCGTTCTCGCTGGGGCGTTGACAGGCGACGGCGTCAATGTCCGGCTCGGTGTCCAAGTATTAGCCGCGCGCCAGCTCCGAGATCCGGCTCGTGCGTTGCTCTCCCTCAATGATGGCTCCAACGTCGAGGCCGAGCGGGTTCTAATTGCTACCGGCCGTAGGCCATCGACGGGCGGCCTTAACCTGGACAAGTTGGCCATCGAGCTTCAGCCGGATGGTTCACTCACTGTCGACGACAATTGCAAAGTCGTTGGCCAGTCACACGTCTGGGCCGCCGGCGATGTCACGGCGATCGCTCCCTACACGCACACCGCCAACTACCAAGCAAAGATCGTGGTGGCTGGGATTTTGGGAAGCCATTGGCGAGCTCAGTACAACGCCATTCCGCGAGCGGTCTATACCGACCCAGCGGTTGCCAGCGTCGGAATGAACTCGCGGGCCGCAGGTAAGGCTGGGATTAACTGGGTCTCGGCGGCTGTCGACCTAAGCAGTGTCGCGCGATCAACCACTGACAGCGCTCCGCCGGGGAGGCTGGTTGTGACCGCAAACCGCGACGAGAGTCGTCTGATCGGAGCAGCAGCGATCGGACCACATGCAGACGAATGGTTGGCCGAAGCGGCGCTCGCCATCAGCGCAAAGATTCCATTGCACGTTCTCGCCCAGGCGGTTCATGCCTTCCCCACCTTCGGGGAGGCGTTCGAATTGGCCGTCCAACAACTAACTGAAGCGTAGTTACAGCCTTCGAGGGACGTGGATAAGCGCGCGGTCGCATATTTCTTCCTTAGCGCTCACGTCGTCACTGCGATTTGGTCGACGACGTTGCCGGCGGACTCACGGCGTGCATGGTCGGGTCTTCAGGAAGGGCGAGCGTAAGCACCGCGTCGACGATACGAGGGTCCGTCTCGAGGTCGAATTCAAGTCTGCGAAGTGTGTGCGCGAGCTGCGACTCGGGCTGGTCACCATGGAGGTCGACAGTCGCGACGAGGGTGAGTTGGTGGGGTCCGACGAACTCAAGACGCAGGTATGCGATTCGCGCGACCTCGGGAAGAGATCTCACGCGGTCGAATGCACCCTCCACGATGCGCTGATCGGCGACTTGTCCCGTCAGGAAACGACGGTTTCGGTCGATGAGCACGATGGCCGCTGCGCACAAGAGCAGCCCCACCGCAACTGACGCGAGTGCGTCATAGATGCCTTCGCCGGTCATTTGATGGAGCGCCATACCGGCGGCGGCGATGAGGATCCCAACCACGGCGACGGCATCTTCGGCCAGCACAGCTCGAAGCGTCGGGTCGGAGGTAGCGAGGGCATGATCGAGTGTGTCTCGTCCGAGCTCTCCGGCCTCGCGAGAAGTGCGCCGTACTGCTTGAACGAGCGACGAACCTTCCAAGATGAGGGCGATGCCGAGCACGACGAAGCCCACTGCGTAGTCCTTCGTGGACGTTGGGGCGGTCAGTTCACTGAGACCGTGGTAGATCGAGACAACCCCACCAGCCACAAATAAACCCATCGCGGCGAACAGGGACCACACATAAGCTTCGCGGCCGTATCCCAGAGGTTGAAGTTCGTCTGGCGGTCTGCGTGAGCGTCGGTCCGCTAGAAAGAGAAACACCTGGTTGCCGGTGTCAGCCCACGAATGTGCTGCCTCTGCGACCATGGCAGCTGAGCCGGTCAGTGCAGCCGCAGCGGATTTGGCCAGCGCGACAGCAACATTGGCCGCGAACGCCACAACTATGGTGACGAGCGAAGGTTGCTGTGACCTCACCATCTCAACTTCTCTGGGAGAATCTTTCTCAGGCAGACTTCCCTGACCGACGGCTTCGCAAACCTCATCAGTGTTAGCCGGAATTCGGGGCTCCTCGCTCGTTTGCCACTGGTCGACGCAGGGTACGGACATCGTGTCGCCGACACTGGCGACAGCGATTTCAGGAGGAATGATGAGTGAGGCGACTAAGGACCGGAAACAATCGGAGCGCTTTGCAGACGAAGACATATTGGGAATTCTGTTCGAGCAGCACGCCGAGATTCATGAGCTCGTGACCCAGATCCAGGAGTCTTCGGGCGACGATAGGCGCCTGGCTTTCGAACGGTTCAAAAGACTAATTACGGCCCACGAGGCCGCTGAACAAAAGGTCCTGCGGCCAGTGACGAGGGACATTGCCTCGGACGTCGCTGAGGCGCGGCTTGAGGAAGAGCAAGAAGCACGCGAAGTTCTTGAGGAACTGAGCGAACTGGACATCGCCAGCGTTAATTTCGAGACAGAATTTAGGAAATTTTCGCAGGCCGTAAACGAGCACGCGGAAGCCGAGGAGAAGGGAGAGTTCCTAAAGGTTGAAACTGCTCGGGACGAATCACAGCGACGAATCTTGGGTTCTGAGTTCCTCGCCGCATTTGACGCTGCTGAGGGAAACCGCTAGTTGCGTCGCGGTTTGTAGTTGCTCGTTGGTACTGCGACATGGCGCCGGCTCCACCACCACAAGCCCTCGTCGCGGA
>DATKIY010000125.1:0-2363 GCA_035543875.1 Actinomycetes bacterium
GGCGGGTACATGCCGTCGGCATACCACTGCAGATGCCCGGACGTTTCGAATAGCGCAGCCTTCGTCAGATGCGGTGTGTACACAAAGTCGTAACCGGCTGCCTCGTGACGCGACCGGGAGTACTCCTCCATCACGCGACGAATAATTCCGCCCTTCGGATGCCAGACCGCGAGCCCCGAACCGATCTCCTCGGGGAACGAGAACAGGTCGAGTTCAGTTCCCAGGCGGCGGTGGTCGCGTTTTTCAGCTTCGGCGAGCATGCTGACGTGCGCTTTTAGCTCGTCCCGGCTGGGCCATGCTGTGCCATACACGCGTTGGAGCTGCGGGTTTTTCTCGTTGCCTCGCCAGTAAGCAGCCGCGGTGCGCATGAGGGAGAAAGCTGGGATGTGCTTAGTCGACGGCAGATGCGGACCGCGACACAGGTCCTGCCAGCAACGTTCACCGGACTTACGATCAACGTTTTCGTAGATGGACAGCTCAGCTCCGCCGACCTCCATGACATCGCTGTCGACCGAGACACCCTTCAACCCGATCAGCTCGAGCTTGAACGGCTCAGCGGCCAGCTCAGCCCGCGCCTGGTCCTCAGTGACCACTCGACGTGAAAAGCGCTGCCCAGACTTGATGATTTCCTGCATCCGCTTTTCGAGCCGCTTGAGGTCGTCGGGATGAAATGGCTCTGCCACGTCGAAGTCGTAGTAGAACCCATCGGCGATAGGTGGCCCAATCCCGAGCTTGGCGTCAGGAAACAAACTCTGGACAGCTTGCGCCAGCACATGGGCGCAGGAATGTCGAAGAACCGAAAGTCCGTCGCCGGAGCTGATGGAGACCGGCTCCAGCTTGTCGCCGTCCGCGACCACATAGTCGAGATCCTTGAGCTCACCATCGACCCGGACGACGACGATCGCCGTGTCGTCCGCAAATAGTTCAGCAGCCGTAGTCCCCGAAGGCACCACTCGCTCGTCGCCGGCGAGACTGATGCGTACCTCGGACACAGGGAACTCCTTCTCGGTGGAACTTTCATGGTCCACGATGGCCGGTAAAGATGCACCTGGATTACCCACGCGTGGAACCGTGATCAACACACCGATGGTATCGGGTAAGGCTTAGCGATGACTCGCTCGCATTCGCCACAGCGTGCCGTCGTAGGTGACCGCAAGAATCTCTCGTTGGTCATCGACTCCGAAAGAGGTGGGTCCGGCGTAGTCGTAGGGTCCGAGCCGTCCCGGTTGAAGATGTTTCCCCTGGTTCTTCGAGTATGCCCATACCCGCCGCGTCACGTAGTCGGCAAAAATGTACGCACCGCCCAGCAGTTTCCGATACTTATCTCCCCGGTAGACAAAGCCCCCAGTGATGGCTTCGGCCTGGGGGTGGTCAACTGTGGCTACCGGACCCAGGTACTTGACGCCTGTGCGGCAACGACTTGAGTTGAACGGCTGATCACCTTCTCGACACGACCAGCCTAGGTTGATTCGCGAAGGCGACGCCGACACTCGATCGATCTCCTCCACTGAGTCCTGGCCGACGTCACCGATCCATAGGTTAGAAGTCCTGCGGTCAAATGAGAACCGCCACGGATTGCGCACTCCCATGAGCCAGATCTGGTCCCTGCCACGCTTTCCGACAAACGGGTTGTCGTGCGGGATGCAGTAGCGTTTGCCACGACACGAACGAAACGGGTTGATGCGCAAGATCTTGCCGCGAAAGTCGGTGCGCTGACCTGCCGTGTTCAGCACATCGTTGGACCCGCCGCCATCACCTGTCCCGATGTAGAGCTTGCCGTCGGGACCAAACATGAGCTGACCACCGTAGTGGTTGTCGTAGCGCGAGTGCTCGATCACCATCAGCGTCCGCAGTGTCTTGTTGCGGACCTGGGGCGCGCTCGCCCGGCTGGCCTTCATCCGTGCGATCACTAAGTCACCGCCGTTGCGCCGCGCGTATGCCACAAACAACAGCTTGTCTGAACGAAACGTGGGACTGAATGCGATCGAAAGCAAACCGCCTTCACCCAAGGTGGTGACTTTGTGTGAAAGATTGAGGTACTTGTGCTTGACGATGTGGCTTCGACGGACGACCTTCACGCGCCCGCTCTTTTCCACGACGAACAGTCGGCTCTCGCCATCGCGCGCCGAGGCTACTTGGGTTGGCGAAGCAAATCCCCTGGCAACCGGCTTCCAGCCGATGCGGACGTGGTCGAGGTTAGGAACTGCCCGGGCTTGGGCTTTCTGGGAACCCGACGATATGGGGCTTGCGGACGCAACCGTGGTGGGGGTCGCAGTGCAAGCCAACAGGATGGGAAGGGCAGCGGCAGTGGCCGTGAGGACAAGCCTGCGCACAATTTCCTCCATGATCCCCTCGACGATTCG
>DATKIY010000126.1:0-18048 GCA_035543875.1 Actinomycetes bacterium
GTCCTGGGAAGTTCCCAGCGAAGGTGATGGTCGCTCCAAACTCACCGATCGCGCGCGCCCAGGCAAGGACCGCGCCGGCAGCGATCGCCGGGGCAATGAGGGGCAGGGTTACCTGCCTGGCCACACGCCAGCGTGATGCGCCGAGTGATCCAGCAATGTCCTCGTAGCGGCGTTCCCGAGAGCGCAGTGCCCCTTCAACGGTAAGCACCAGGAAAGGCAGTGCCACAAAGGTTTCCGCCATCACGACCGCGGTCGGCGTAAACGGAATGCTGACGCCGAGCCAGTCGTAGAGCGGCCCACCGACTAGCCCGCGTCGACCAAATGCCAGTAGTAGCGCCACACCGCCGACCACTGGTGGGAGCACCAGCGGAAGCACGACCAGGGCTCTTAGTAGTCGGTGCCCACGCCAGTTTCCATGGGCTAGCACCCAAGCAAGCGGTACCCCGAAAACGACTGAGAGCGCTGTTGCGATGGTGGCTGTGACAAGGGACAGGACTAACGCCTGACGGACCACTGGGTCATCGAGCTGATCGATGACCTCGCCCCAAGGTGCGTCAACGAAGAGTGCAACAAGTGGCGTGAGGAGGAACGCAACGGCGCACAGGGCAAGCAGCCACAACGGCCAAGGTGTTCGGTGTAGCGATCTGCGGGTCACGACACCGTGAAGCCCGCATCAGCGAGAACTTGCTGTCCCTGCGGTGAAAGCACGAAGTCGGTGAACTCGCTGGCCAGGTCAGGTTCAGCGGCATCCTTTAGCGAGGCCACGAGGTAGTCGGTCGTGACGGTGTACTGCTTGGGCACCGGGAGCTCCGCGACTTGGTCCCCCGCGGCTTGAACGTCGGTGACGTAGACAACACCCGCGTCGACCTCGCCAGTCGTGACCTTTGCCAGGACGGACTTGACGTCCACTTCTTGGGTTACTGGCGTGACGTCAATTTTGGCTAAGTCGAATAGGTCGTTCGCAACGGAACCGCAAGGTGCGGTCTCTACGCAGACTGCAACCTTCACGTCGGCGTTCGCGAGGTCGTCGAGTTGTTTGAGGCCAGCCGGATTGTCTGGCGGCATCGCTATGGCCACCGAGTTCTCGGCCAGCAACTGTGGTCTTCCTTCGGTAAGACCCTCATCAACAACCGGTTGCATGGACCCAGGGCTGGCAGTTGCAAGGACGTCTGCCGGAGCACCGTCAATAACCTGTGTGGCGAGCGTCGACGACGAACCAAAAGACAGTGCAACAGAAGACCCAGGGTGTGCGTCCTCGAACTGCGATGCCAAATCGGTAAACGATCCGGTCAGTGAACTTGCTGCGAGCACAGTCAGAGTTTGATCTGCAGTGGTGGCGCTGTCGGGGCTCGACGAGTCGTCTGACGATTGACACGCCGAGGCCAAGGTCACGACGGCCAGGACGGGGACGATGTATTTCAGCGACCGACGAGCTCGGGTCATCTTCACTTCTCCTCAGGTCGCGCGACGACGACAGTTGTTGCTTTGACGGAAGCCACTGCTGTAACTCCGGGTTCCAACTCCAATTCATCAGCGGCTTCGCGACTCATAAGAGATACGACCCGAAACGGGCCGCACTGCATGTCGACCTGTGCCATGACGTCGTCGCGCTTGACCGCCGTGACGATTCCGGCCAAATGATTTCTCGCGCTGGCGGGTGTCAGTGATGCAGCTGATCGGTCCTTGTCTGCTGCGGACGAGCGGGCAAACTCCGCAAGCTCGGCTCCGGCGACAACTCGGTGACCTGATGAGTCCTCATGCGACTGCAGCCGCCCAGCGTCGACCCAGCGGCGAACGGTGTCGTCGCTGACGCCAAGCAGCTCAGCGGCGCGCGCCAATCGATATTCCGGCATATGCGGAACAATAGTGGATATTTCTTCCGCAAATACGGCCGGTCTGTAAGAAGGTCAACGTATTTGCGGATTTCCTCCGTGATTGGGGCTGAGTGGGATCAAGGACGGATGCGTGCTGGCCCCCTGGCATCGCGAGGCGCGCACCCATCAACGACGATTGAGGCATGGCCAAACCACGCGGGTTCGAGACCGTCCGCGACATGGTCATGTCTATGGCTGTGGTTGGTGCAGTGGTTGCTGGCCTATTTCTGGTGGTCGTGTGGCAGCGACCAGAGGTTCAAGGCTCGATCCGGCCGGTGGTCGATGTCTCGGGACTGGTTGACCAGGTCGATGTAAATGGCCCATTTCACGTTCAGGAACCCACCAACCTGCCTGCCGGGTGGACCCCTAACAGCGCCTGGTTCGACACCGCGGCCGAGTCAGGTGCGCTGAATGGCAGCGTCCTTCACCTGGGGTACGTCACCCCAAGCGACTCGTACGCAGAGGTCAAACAAACCGATGGTGACGCGGCGTACGCGATCGACCAGTGGGCCGATGCTGGCATCAAGACAGGAACCGTGGAGCTAGAAGGCAACGAGTGGACGCAGCTTGAGTCGCAAGAGACTGGAACCAAAGCGCTAGTCATCAAACGCGGCCCGTCCGGGTCTGTTTTGACGCTCGTGACCGGGAAGGCAGACTGGCCAGAGTTGGAACAACTTGCGAAGTCGCTGCAGTAGAGCCGGGGCACACCGGAGGCTGCCAGGAGTCGCTACTCACTCGACGCCGCGTCTGCCTCGGTGCTTGGCGCAGCTGAGTCAAGCCGTTCTCGCGCCTTGTCGAGCCACGTCTGGCAAATGGTCGCGAGTTGTTCTCCGCGTTCCCACAACGTGAGTGATTCTTCGAGAGTCAGGCCGCCGTTTTCCAAGCGTTTGACGACATCGACGAGTTCGTCGCGTGCCTGCTCGTAGTCAATAGCTGGCAGCGCGTCAGAATCTTTGGGAGTGGTCACAGTGTCAGCCTACGAGTCTGCCGATGCGATGGCTTCGAAGCGTCCTTGTGCTACTCGAACCTGGAGTCGCGTACCAGTCGGGACCGGTTCCCGAACCACGACCCCGGCCTCGGTTTGGACGACGGCATAGCCCCGGTTCAAAGTGGCCTGCGGTGACAGAGCCGTAACCCGAGCGAGCGTGTGGACGAGTCCTTCCTGAGCGCGGTCCACCTGATTGCGGGTAGTGCGTCGAGCGCGCAGCAGCAGGTCGCGTGTTTGGTCTACATGCGCATCCACGAGCACATGGGGAGCTGCCAGGACCGGACGCTCACGCAGCTGGTTCAACGCGTGCTGCTCTCGCTCGACCCGCTGAGCTATGGAGCTGGTCAACCGTGAGCGCGTCAAGGCGAGTCCGCGCAGTTGTTCGTCGAGATCGGGGACCACTCGTCGCGCGGCGTCTGTTGGTGTCGAAGCCCGGACGTCGGCAACGAGGTCGAGCAGCGGGGCATCCTGCTCATGTCCGATCGCACTGACGATCGGAGTGGCGCAAGCCGCAACGGCTCGAATCAGGGTCTCCTCCGAAAAGGGCAACAAGTCTTCTGCCGAGCCGCCTCCGCGAGTCACGATGATGACGTCGACGCCCGCATCCGCGTCGAGCGCGCGGATGGCCGCTGTGACTTGCGCGGCGGCCGTAGCTCCTTGAACGGCAACCTGCTTAATCGAGAACCTGACGCCGGGCCATCGTCGGGTGGCGTTCTCGACGACGTCACGTTCTGCGGCCGACGCTCTACCGCACACGAGCCCAACCGACCGTGGGATGAACGGCAACGTTTTCTTCCGGTCCGCGGCGAATAGACCCTCCTTGGCGAGGGACTGTTTCAACCGTTCCAGTCGAGCGAGAAGCTCGCCGAGACCAACGTGTCGAATCTCGCGAGCCGACAACGAGAACGATCCGCGGGCTGCGTAGAACTGGGGCTTAGCCCAGACCACGATCCGATCGCCTTCACTGATTGGTGGTTCGGCGGCGTCAATGACGCGCCTGGGGCAAGTGACCTGAAGTGAGATGTCAGCGGCTGAGTCGCGAAGGGTTAAGAAGTCCCGGCCACCCCCCGGTCGTCGGCTGAGCTGTGCGACTTGACCTTCTACCCATACGGATCCGAGCCGGCCGATCCACTCGCCAACCAGCTGTGCGACGGTGCGTACCGGAGCAGGTTTTTCGGGGGAGGACTCGAGTGTCACGCTGGGCAGCGTAGAGCGAGGGTCAGTCAAACCAGTGCAGCGGGCGCAGGCACGTACGATGAGACGGTGACGTCGACGCCGATTAACCCCAGTCGCCGAGTCCTGCTCGCGGCGCCACGAGGCTATTGCGCCGGAGTGGACCGAGCCGTGATCACGGTCGAGAAAGCGCTCGAACTGTATGGCGCGCCCGTGTACGTGCGGAAGCAAATCGTGCACAACCGCCACGTGGTTGAGGAGCTGGAGCGAAAGGGCGCGATCTTCGTTGAGGAAACCGCCGAAGTTCCCGAGGGATCGATCGTGGTCTTTTCTGCGCACGGCGTCTCACCCGTCGTCCATGACGAGGCAGCTGAGCGTGGTCTCAGAACGATCGACGCGACGTGCCCGTTGGTCACCAAGGTTCACCATGAGGCCCGCCGGTTCGCCGATGACGGCTACCAGATCCTGTTGATTGGCCATGAAGGTCACGAAGAGGTAGTCGGGACGTCTGGTCAGGCGCCTTCGCACATCACACTCGTCGATGGACCCGCCCACGCGGACGATGTGGAAATACCCGACCCTGACAAAGTCGCGTGGTTGTCTCAGACGACGTTGTCTGTCGACGAAACCATGGAAACCGTCACGCGGCTACGTACGCGCTTTCCGCTTCTGATCGACCCACCGAGCGACGACATCTGTTACGCCACGCAAAACCGGCAGGCAGCCGTCAAGTTGATGGCCAAGGAGTCGGACCTCGTGATCGTCGTTGGTTCCGGTAACTCGTCCAACTCCGTACGGTTGGTCGAGGTCGCGCTGGACGGTGGAGCGCAGGCCGCTCATCGGGTCGACAATGCGTCCGAGATCGACCCGGCTTGGCTGACCGGGGTCGTGACGGTTGGCGTCACGAGCGGTGCTTCGGTTCCCGAGTCACTGGTCGACGGCGTCCTTGACTGGCTGGCCGAATCTGGGTTTGCCACCGTTGAGACGGTCAAGGCGGCGGACGAGAGCTTGATCTTCTCGCTGCCTGCCGAACTGCGTCGCGATATGAAGTCAGCAGCAATCGATAGCTAGACGTGCGCTGTTTACCTGCTGCGCCAGCGGCGCCAGGCGAGGATGCCGGCCGCTAGAGCCACGGCAGCCACGAGCTCCGGCGCGGTGCGCGTCAAGAGCGTTGCAGTATGAACGACCCAGCCACGGGCGCTCGACACGTCGCCAGTGACCAGCGGCACGACGATCGTCACCAGAAGCAAAACAAGTGGCGGCATGATCAAGGCCGAGCGCAGCCGGTCTTGGCGAACCTCCGCCGCGCAGTACCCGCTGATCAATACAAAGGGCACCGCGAACAGCCAACCAAGCGAGTCGGTGATCAACACGTTCAACAGTGCGCTGACGAGCGAAACAGCTCCGCCGATGATCGCAACCCCGAGTGCGGTAAGGCCGGGGCGTCGCTGGCTTCGGTAGACCCGGCCAGCCTCAGGCTTGGGCGCACTCACTTCGCCTTGGTCGCCCGCGGTCATGCCCTCGCCGGTTTGCTTGCTGAATGGATGGACCTCGACGGCAGGAGAGTCCGACTTGGTGACAGGCGAAAAGGACACCGCACCACCGTACGGCGTCTGCGACGGTGCCTGGTGCTATCCGGCGGCTCGCTGGGGTGTGTCGTTGGTCTCGTTTCGGGAGATCTCGGCCACGTCGATCAATTCCGCCGCTTGGGGGAGTCGCGGAGCCAGATCAATTTGGGCGGGGGTCGCCAGTTCGCCGTCGCTCACCTTCAGCTCAGTGAAGCGCCGCGCGGTAACCAAGACCCGACTCTCGAGCGACCCCACGGTCTGGTTGAACGACTTCACGGTGCTGTCGAGTGCGTTGCCCAACTTGGTCATGTGGGTTCCCATAACCCCGAGTCGGCTGTGCAGCTCCTTGCCGAGGGTGAGCACCTGTTGAGCGTTCGCCGTGAGTGCTTCCTGACGCCATGCGTATCCGACCGTGCGAAGCAAGGCGACCAAGGTGTTGGGCGTAGCCAGAACTACGTTGCGCTCGAAGGCGTACTCCAGCAACGCGGGGTCTTGATCGAGAGCGGCCGATAGGAACGGTTCGGCAGGGACGAACAGGACGACAAATTCTGGTGCTGGTGAAAGGTGCTGCCAGTAGGCCTTGCCGGAGAGTTCGTCGATGTGAGCGCGTAGATGCCTGGCATGCGCAACGAGTCGCGCTTGGATCACCGTTTCGTCTTCGCTGTTCATGGCCTCGACGTAGCCGGCGAAAGGAACCTTGGAGTCGACGACGACGTTCTTACCGCCAGCCAGGTGAACCACGAGATCGGGGCGTAGCCGACCGTCGTCGCCCATCACGGTTACTTGCTCGGAGAAGTCACAGTGCTCGACCAGACCAGCGAGTTCGACGACGCGTCGAAGCTGCAGCTCGCCCCATCGTCCGCGCACCTGGGGCGCCCGAAGTGCGGTGACCAGAGCTTGAGTTTCAGTACGCAGCAGGTCGGAGGTGCGGCCCATGGACTTCACCTGCTCGCGCAGCTCTCCGTGAGCCAGGTTTCGCTGCTGCTCGGCCGTCGCGAGGTGCTGCTCCACTCGGGCCAGGGTTTCGCTGACCGGGCGGACCATGCGATCAACTTCGAAGGGGTCGCTGACGGGGAGCGGCGGAGCCTGGGGGGGCTGGGTGCGGTTGGCCCACCAGGTGGCGAGCACGATCCCCCCGAGTGCACCGATCGCGATTCCGAGCACGAGGCCAACTGTCAGCGAAGAAAGGTCCATGGCGCACAGAGTGCCGGAAGGGTCCGACAGAACTGATCCGATGCGGTGCGTGTCGCGGGAACGACCTACGATTGCGCCCCGTGGCCCTCACCATCGGAATCGTGGGACTTCCCAACGTCGGGAAGTCGACCTTGTTCAACGCCCTGACCAAGAATGATGTCCTGGCGGCCAACTACCCCTTCGCCACGATCGAGCCCAATGTCGGAGTGGTCGGCGTCCCTGACCCCCGGCTCCAGGTGCTAGCTGGCATCTTTGCTTCGCAGAAGATTCTGCCGGCCACGGTGTCGTTCGTGGATATCGCGGGAATCGTCAGGGGTGCGTCCGAAGGGCAGGGGCTTGGCAACAAGTTCTTGGCAAACATCCGCGAGGCTGAGGCGATCTGCCAGGTCATCCGGGTTTTTACCGACCCAGATGTTGTGCACGTCGACGGTCAGGTGTCACCGAAGGACGACATCGAGACGATCAACACCGAGCTGATATTGGCTGACCTCCAAACGATCGACAAAGTGTTGCCACGTCTGCAAAAGGAAGCGCGCCTGACCAAGGGTGGGAGCGAGGTCGTGGCCGCCGCAGAAAAGGCGAAAGAAGTTCTCGACTCCGGTCAGACTGTGTTCGCCGCAGGGCTCGACACCGCGTTATTGCGTGAGCTGTGGTTGCTGACGGCCAAGCCATTCATCTACGTCTTCAACCTCGACGAGGAAGAGTTCAGTAACACTGCGCTCAAAGCGGAGTTGCAAGCACTCGTTGCACCCGCCGAAGCAATCTTTCTGGACGCCAAGGTTGAAGCTGAGCTCGTTGAACTACCCGATGACGAGGCGTTGGAGCTGTTGCAGTCAATCGGCCAAGAGGAGTCAGGCCTCGACCTGCTGGCCCGCGTTGGGTTCGACACTCTCGGCCTGCAGACCTATCTGACCGCTGGGCCCAAGGAGTCGCGGGCGTGGACCATTCCAAAGGGTGCAACCGCACCCGAGGCCGCGGGCGTGATCCATACAGATTTCCAACGCGGCTTCATCAAGGCTGAGGTCGTCTCGTTCGAGGACCTTGTGAAAGCTGGCTCAATGAATGATGCGAAGGCGGCCGGCAAGGTACGAATCGAGGGCAAGGATTACGTCATGTCTGATGGTGACGTTGTCGAGTTTCGCTTCAACGTCTGATGGTGAACCGCTCATCCATTTGACCTGCGAATACGCCGGATCCCAGATCGCTAAGTCCGCAGCAAGTCCGCAAGAGACTGTGCAATCGACCGATGGACATCGACAAAGCCCCAAAGCTGCTCGAATTGGCATGGCACGACTGCTATGGCGTGGTCACCCCACCAGACGACGTCATCGCCGACGTCCTCGTTCGCTCAGGGCGGCGTGGCTTCCATCGCCCGGGCCGCGCGGCTCGCTGTCGAGGACTCGCCGGCCCGCCGCTGACGAGGTTCGCCGAAGGCCGCCTTGACAGCCCTGCATCGGCACTTCGCGTGCGTTATCCGAAAGACCCAGGTTGCCAACGGACGACGCAGTAGCTTGGCCTACTCAGGCCGCAGTTCGAAATCCCATCCGACGACTGCGGGTTGCCCCGCTTTCGCGGCGTTGGCGGCTTCGCGCACCCAAGGGTGTAGCTCCCAGATGTCCGGCGGGCCGGGGGTCAGCGGTTCGGGCTGCTCGTGAGGCTCAACGGTGCGATCGTCGAGGTAGCTCTCCTCGCAGGCCCGGACTACGTAGCCGTTCGGCAGCGCAGCGCGAAGGTAGTCTCCGAGGCCGTGGCTGTAGCCCGCGATGTGCCCTATGCGACCGTCTGGTGCTTCCTTTATCAGTGGGTATCGCGTCGAACCAGTGAAATGGCCACGTGTATCGAGGAGGAGCAAGTGTCCGCCGGGCTGCATTACGCGCGCAGTTTCGGCGAAGAACGGGCGCAGGTCGCTCAGGTGGGTCAGCGCCAGACTGCACACCACATGATCGACGTCTCCGTCGGGCAGTGGTAGGTCAGTGAGCTGACCAGCGACGAAGCGGGCCTGAGGCACGGCTTTCCGAGCGCGGGCGAGCATGGATTGGGAAATGTCGATGCCGATGACGTCGTGTCCTCGGGCCACCAACTGTTGCGCGACTGTGCCGGTGCCGCACGCGGCGTCTAGGGCGCGGCCCGGCGGAAGGCGATCAAGCATCGGTGTGAGAAGGCTGTCGCGCATCGGAAAGCAGCCGTTGTCCTCAGCGTCGTAGGTGACAGCCCAGCCGTCATAGCCGTCGGCCACTGGAAGTGGTGGAACGTCAATCCCGGGCCCGAAATCCTCGGCGCGTCCGAGCAGCTCGCGCATCTCAGCGATTCTGGCCTCGGTAAACGCACGGTCATACTCCCCGGCGAAGGCGCGCATGAGCCCGACGCCTTCAAGCCCAAGCAGGTACGCCAGCGGGTGCTGGTGGATGGTCAGGCTGGTGGACGCGTCGGTCATGGCAGCAATCCTGCTATGAGGTTCCGTCGGCAACAACCGGATTTCCCCCGAGCGGGTCGCGACAACTCAGCCGTGCCGTGAGGGCGGATCGGGGCCCGGCGTCTCCATAGGCGCAACAGTCACCAAGTTCTTCGCAGCACCGGCGAGACGCCTATCGAGTGTGATGAAAGCGTCGGCTTGGAGCTGCGTCAGCGCGAGGTATTCGGCGTCGAACGTCTCAGACGACTCAAGCTGTTCGGCGATCTTCCACGCGACGTTTTGAAGCACGCGATCTCCGAGCCATCTCATCCGGAGTCTGCGCTAGTCGCATGGCGACGTCGTGCTCCACCATCAAGCGATGCAGAACTCGTTGCCTTCCGGGTCGAGCATCACGATATGACCGAGTAGTTCCCCGTATGACTCCTCGCGCACGGTCGACGCCCCAGCGCCGACGAGCTCCGCTGCCTTCGCGCGGATCAGTTGTTCGCGCTCGGACATGTCCCAGGGAGGTTCACCGGCCACTCGGATGTCGATGTGCATCTTGTTCTTGGCGGTTTTGCCCTCCGGGACCTTCAGGAAGCCGATTGCTGGTCCAACGCCGTCCGGATCGATGATCGAGGCACCGTCCGGGTCGTCGTACCCAGGCTCAGCTATATATCCGAGGGCAAGCGCCCAGAACGTCGCAATTCCATGGGGGTCGGCAGCATCGCAACCCAGCGTCCAATGTGTCGCCATAAGTAAAAAGTACCGCCGCGAGCTCTCGGTAGTACGGTCGTGGCTGTGGACGCTACGACAACGTACCCCCAGTTATTGCAACCCGTTCTCGACTGCACTGACCCACGGCTTCTCGCTGAGTTCTACCGGGAGCTGTTGGGTTTCAGGTATCGAGCGGGTGATGAGCCGTCAGAGTCCGGTGGCGACGATGTGGATGTGGACTGGCTGGTCCTGCTGAGCCCGTCAGGGGAGCGCAGTCTCGCATTCCAACAGGTGGACGAGCTGCCGCCGACCACTTGGCCTGAAACGGATGTGCCGCAGCAGATGCACCTCGACATGGCGGTAACAAGTCGGAGTGAGTTGGACGCCCAGCACGAACGGGCGATCGCACTCGGGGCGCGGGTTGTGCTAGACCGGACCGACGATGAGCAAGAGCCGCTTTGGGTGTACGCCGATCCAGCTGGACACATGTTCTGCATCTTTGTTGCCTGAGACGTTCGACCGCAACGACTAGACGTTCCACGGCGGTTGGTTAGCTCACTGCCCCGTGCGTCCATCGATGCATTCGCGCAGCAGGTCTGCGTGACCGGCGTGTCTCGCGTACTCCTCGATGACGTGGACGAGGACATCGCGGACGCTTACCGAACCATGGTCAAAGGGCACCTGCCGCCCAAGACCGTCCTCGTCCAGCGCGTTGAGCCACTCGTTCGCACCTTCGATCTGTGCCTTCCACGCGGCAAACGCCTCATCAACGACCGCGGGGTCGGCGACGGCACCGTTGAAATCCGCGTCGCTGTCGTCATCACGTTTGAACAGCCGCGGTCCGTCGGTCTGACCCTGCAGTACCCGCTGGAACCAGTGGTTCTCCATCTGGGCCAGGTGCCGGATCAGTCCCAGCAGGCTGAGCGTGCTCGGCGGGACAGAGCGGCTCGCGAGCTGTGAGGCGTCGAGTCCCTGACACTTCATCTCGATGGTCAGTCGATAGTTGCTGAGGTACTCCCGAAGCGTCGCCTTCTCGCCCTCCGGGTCGCCGTAGGTTCGTGGATCGTCGGCTGGGTCTGTCCATCTCTCGCTCATAGCTGACGACCTTTCCGATATCTCGCCGCGAGCGCAAGGGCTTTGCGATTCACAGTGACCTCAGACGCAGGCGACCACTATGAACTCCCCGTCGCCAGCGCCGATGGCTTGACGGTCCCATCCGCCGTAGATGTCTTTAACGACGAAGCCGGCAGCCCGTAGATCCATCCGAATTTCCTGTTCGGTACGCCACCGCAGTGTGGAGCTGCTCAGTAGCTCGTTTCCGTCAGGAAAAACGAAGTGCATCGTGAAGTCGATGATGGCTCCACTTTCGCTGGTCACCTCCGTCCAGACCCGGACTTGTTGTCCGTCAGGAAGGCTGACCTCTTCAGTTGAGTCAATGGGATTCCAGCTCACCCATTCCCGAGCCGCAGGATCGCGAGTGTCGAACACAAGCCTGCCTCCGGGCACGAGGGACCGTCGAAGATTCGGCAGCAGTTGCGCCCACTCGTTGCTGTCCACGAAGAACTGAGCCACGTGACTGGTCATGAATGCGATATCAAACGAGGCACTGGGGAGGTCGTTGGACCCTCCCTCGACCCACGTCACGAGGTCCGCGTTTGGTTTCGCGCGAGCCGCGTCGAGAGAGGCGCGCGCTGGGTCGACGCCGGTCACGAGGTGACCTGCTCCCGCTAGTCCGATTGCTAGTCGTCCCGTGCCACAACCAAAGTCGAGCACCCTCGACTCTTGCGATTCATTCGCGATGGAGAGGAAAAACTCGTCCTCACGAGACCATGAGAATTCAGCGTCGTAGACGGCGACAAGTCGCGGGTCATTGAACTCGCCGTTGCGCACGTGCGGACACTAGTGGCGGATGTGGAACCCGTCACCGGGTTTTTGAACGGCTGGTGCAAACCGTCCACTTGATCGTCTCGGATCTGTGACGGGTTCTGATGCGTCTGGGACTTTCGCCACCCGCGAGAAAATGGGCCAACACGCCGATGGTTTCGCGTGCTGGAGATTTCGAGGCAGCATGTTTGAGTTGATTCCACGTACGCTGGCGGGCTGAGATCCCGTGAGCAGCGGTCCATGAGCGAAATCCGGGAGCATCCTCGCGTATGTCTTTTTCCGTTCAAAAAATGACTGTTCCGCTTGTGCTAGTTGCCGCCTTTGCTTTGGCAGCCGCGCTCTTTGTTGCGAGCTTCCCCGAACCGTCCCGGGCGCAGGCGAGCGGTCGCCATGTGTTCTATGTTGCGCGTTCGGGTCATGACTCAGCTGGCGGCTCGTCCAAGCATCCATTCCGAACAGTGCAGCACGCGGTTCGTGCCGTTCCTGCTGGAAGCCTTATACGTGTCCGACGCGGTACGTACCGCGGTTTCGAGGTCAAGCACAACGGGATCACTGTCGCTGCTGCTCCCGGGGCAAAGGTCCACATACGCGGTGGCGGTGACGAGGACGTTGTGCAGTTCACTGACGTCCGCAACGGCGGGCTGCGTGGGCTGAAGGTCTTGGGTAGCGACGTGCAATACGGCAGCGCCGTCAAGGTCACCGACAGCCAGGGCGTAAGGATCCATCACATATCGGCATACGGTTCACGCACCTTCGGAATCGTTGTCGTCGATTCACGCGGTGTGAAGTTGGATCACAACAACATCTTCCACAATGCCTCGGGGATCGAAGAGCGGCGCGCGAAGAACCTCCGGATCGTTGCGAATGATATTCACGACAACACCAAGGAGGTCGACTCGGGGCGCGGTCAAGAAGGCATCACCTTCTACGAATCCACCGGTCGAGTTGAAGTAAGCGGGAACCACTTCCACAACAATCGGACCCACCTCGAGGTCTACGGTGCATCTCATCTCGTCATTCACGGAAATAGCTTCAGGGCCGGCCAAGTCATGGAGACGGGGACTGGGGGCCAAGGCTGTCGTCACAACAAGTTCGTTCGCAATGTGGCCACGCGGGGGAGCACTCACTCCAATGGAATGATTTTGCGGTGCGCGAAGGACATGTTGGTAGCGCAGAACGTTTTCGACGGGTTCGATGACTTTGGTTTGTACATCGTCAACGGGCTACGCGGAGTTTCGTACGGCGCTTCGATCGCGGGACTTCGAGTCTTGAACAACATCGTGGTGGGTGGTCGGGCGTACAGCCTCGGCGCACACCTACCCAGGTCGGTGACCATTGACCACAACCTGATTAACAACGACGGTTCCAAGGCTGCATATGGCGATCACCTGGCCTACGTGGACGGCCCCGGAAACGCCGAAACCCTGCGGCAGTTCACTCGTTGGACCGGTTTCGACAAGCACGGTGTTGGCAGGTCTCCGATGTTCGTCAACCGAAGCGGTGGAAACTTCCATCTACGCGCGCACTCACCGGCAATCAACTCTGGTGCTGTTCTCGCCTCGCCATACAAGGGGCGACGACCGGATATCGGCAGGTACGAACGTCGGTAGTTGGGAAGTCGGCCGCCGGTCGATCTATCCCTGCCGTTGCGCGATACGAATCATGTTGCCCGATGGGTCGCGTACGGCGCAGTCTCGAGAGCCCCAGCCTTGGTCCATGGGCTCTTGCACGATGTCGACGCCCGAGGCCTGGATCTTTTCAAACGTTGCGTCGAGATCCTCGGTGCTAAAGATTGCACCATGTAGTGAACCCTTGGCGAGAAGCCCTTGGAGCGCATCGCCATCTTCGGTGGAGTGTCCAGCGTGAGGCTCGGTGAGGACGACCTGGATATCAGGTTGAGTCGGGGGCGAGAGAGTTACCCAACGAAAGCCTTCGGCCGCGACATCATTGCGGAGCTCGAGGCCGAGAACGTCCCGGTAGAACGCCAAGGCGAGGTCTGGGTCGTGGACTGTGATGTAGCAGTGTGTGAGTGAGAGTTCCATGTGGACAACGCTACGGGGCGGTGGTGCCCTTCGCTTCTCGGATCCTGCTCGGTCGAGAATGAATTTGCGCAACGCACCCGGGAACTGACCCTGTTGCAGCGTGATCGCGCGCGCGGTACGACGTTGGACTCTCACCGACCAGCTCAGTAAATCGCGAACTAAACGATCCCAACGAAGTGCACCCCACGGCCATGCACACCTCCGTAACCGAGAGGTCCCCGCGTCGCAACAGAGCCTTCGCTCGCTCGATCCGGCGCGTCATGAGGTAGTTGTACGGCGTTTCGCCATACGCCGCCCGGAACTGACGGGAAAAGTGGGCAGGAGACATCAAGGCAGCCTGCGCCAACGCCAGGACATCTAGTGGCTTGAAGTATTCGCGATCCATCAGGTCGCGAGCGCGACGCAGATGCGCCAGGTTGGCCAGCTCCTGCGGGGTCATTCGTACAGAGTATGCGTCGCTTGCTGACGCGCAATCTGCCAGAGAGATGACTGATCACTCGACGCAATACAAGTTGCCCTCTGGGTCGGCCATGACCACCAGCTGTTCGGTCTCCGAGATCACACGTGCGCCCAGAGTGCTCAGCCGAGACGCGTTCTCGATAACCGGAGTCGTACGGTGGTCAGGTGGCACTTGCTATCGAGCTGAGCGGCGTCGTGAAGACTTTCGGTCGAACAAGGGCGCTTGACGGGTTGGACCTTCGGGTCGAAACGGGTGAGGTGCATGGCTTTCTCGGACCGAACGGAGCCGGTAAGACGACAGCGCTGCGCGTCCTGCTGGGTCTGCTGCGCGCTGACTCGGGGGAATGCCAACTACTCGGGGGTGACCCATGGCGCGATTCAGTGAACCTGCATCGTCGGCTTGCATACGTGCCGGGAGACGTCGCGCTCTGGCCCAACCTCACGGGTGGAGAAACGATTGACTTCTTGGGGAGACTGCGTGGCGGACTGGACGACGCTCGCCGCAACGACCTCCTGGCAAAGTTCGATCTCGATCCGACCAAGAAGTCGCGCGCCTACAGCAAGGGAAACCGACAGAAGGTTGCCCTCGTTGCCGCGCTGGCTTCGAATGTGGAACTGCTGTTGCTGGACGAGCCGACATCCGGTCTCGATCCACTGATGGAAGCGCTCTTCCGTGACCTCGTCGACGATGAACGCGAGAAGGGGCGGACTGTCTTGTTGTCCAGCCACATTCTGGCGGAAGCGGAGGCTCTCAGTGACCGGGTGAGCATCATTCGGGCTGGTCGGATTGTCGAGACCGGGAGCCTGGAACAGATGCGGCACCTAACTCGCACGTCCATGGTCGCTGAGCTTCGCCAGCGACCGATCGGTCTCGAATCAATGGCTGGTGTGCACGGAGTGGTCTTCGAGGACAGACAGGTGAGATTTCTGGTGGACGCGGGTGCCCTCGATGCGGTCGTCCAAAGTCTGGCGGTTGCAGGGGTTGTCAGCCTGACTAGCACTCCGCCCACTTTGGAGGAACTGTTCTTGCGGCAGTACACGGAGACACCGTGAGTGAACTGACCGGAACGGGGCAACTAACACGCCTCGCACTGCGGCGGGACCGCGTGCTCCTACCCGGCTGGATCGCCGTTTTCGTCTTCGGCGTGGTTTCGTCTTCATACGCCACCGTCGACCTGTATCCCACCGAAGCATCACGAGTTTCCGCAGCTTCTGCTGTAAATGACGTTCCATCCATCGTTGCTCTGTACGGCCGCGTTTGGGATCCGACTTCGCTGGGGGCGCTAGCAACTTTCAAGATGAGCGGTGTCGTTGCTGCTTTGCTAGCAGTCTTTGCGACCATCCTGGTCGTGCGCCACACTCGCGCCGAGGAAGAGAGCGGTCGACTTGAAATGTTGGGCGCGACCGTCGTTGGTCGACGCGCATCGTTGACAGCTGCGTTGTTGTTGGTATTTGGGACGATGCTCGTTGTCGGTGGCCTGACAGCGATTGGGCAAATCGCAGCTGGCCTACCAGCATCGGGATCTTGGGCCTTCGGGCTCAGTTGGACCTTGACCGGGATGGTGTTCGCGTGCGTTGCTGCGGTGACGGCACAATTGACGATCTCCGCGCGGTCGGCGAATGGTCTCGCGCTCGCCTTCTTAGCGATCGCTTACATTCTTCGTGGCGTCGGCGATGTTCGAGGAGGCGCGGGCGGTCCCGCTTTCTGGTCGTGGCTTTCGCCGATCGGTTGGGGTCAGCAGGTCCGGCCCTACGCTGGTGATCGCTGGTGGGTCTTTCTGTTACCCGCGGTTTTCTGTGTTGTTGCTACTTGGGTCGCCTTCCGCTTTGCGTCGCGCCGCGACCTTGCGGCCGGTCTGTTCCCCGATCGGGTTGGACGAAGTACCGGTTCACGTTGGTTGGCCTCACCGCTCGGGCTTGCGTGGCGGCAACAGCGTGGCGTCCTCGCTGCTTGGGCGGTGGGTTACGTGGTTCTGGGCTACTTGTTGGGAACCGTTGCATCCGACGTTGGATCGTTGCTGGACAGCGAGCAAGCCCGCGAGATGATCGCAAAGCTTGGCGGCACCCATGTACTGACGGACGCGTTCTTCGCCGCGGAGTTTGGAATCGCCGCATTCATCACGACTGCTTATGGAATCAGTGCCGTAATGCGGCTCCACACAGAGGAATCGTCTGGCCGCGCTGAACCCATCCTCTCCTGTCCAGTGCCGCGCACCCGATGGCTGGCCAGCCATACCTTGATCGCCGTGGTGGGTACGACCGTGCTGACTCTCCTGCTCGGCGTCACCGCCGCTACCGCGAACGCATTCCAGCAGGGCACGAGCGACCGGATGGGAAGCATCATCGGCGCTGCTTTCGTCCAGCTGCCTGCAGTCTGGATTTTTGCGGCGTTGACCGTCGCTGTGTTCGGGGTGATGCCACGGTTCGCGCTAGCTGGCTGGGCAGTCCTAGTTGGCTTTGTCTTGGTTCAAGAGCTAGGAACACTCTGGAATCTTCCGCACTGGGTGCTCAGCACGTCGCCGTTTGACCACACGCCTTCACTGCCCGGAAGCGAGATGGCGTGGACTCCTGTGGGTGTGATGGTGCTGTGCTCCGGGTGCTTAGTTGTGATCGGTGCTGTGGCATTCCGGCGTCGCGACATTGCGACTCACTGATCGGTTGGCGGCAGGCGCTACGGTCACGGTGTGAAGACAAAAGTACTGGTGCTTGGTGCGGGCTTTGGTGGTCTGGAACTCACAACCTTGTTGTCAGAGGCGTGCAGTGACTCGGTCGAGGTCACGTTGGTGGACCACCGCGAAGGATTCGTTTTCGGGTTCTCGAAGTTGGATGTGATGTTCGGGCGGTTGACCGCGGACCAGGTGACTCATCGCTATGGGAATCTGGTCAAGCCAGGAGTGAGGTTCATAGCAGGCGCTGTGCGGTCAATCGACGCGGCGAACAAGCGCGTAGAGACCAGCGCTGGCACGTTTGAGGCTGACATTTTGGTTGTGGCACTAGGCGCTGACCTGCATCCAGAGCTAACGCCGGGTTTGGTCGAGGATGGCCACGAGTTCTACACGTCTGACGGAGCATTCGAGCTCCGTGACATCTTGGCGAACTTTGACGGCGGCAACGTCGTTGTCGGCGTGACAGCTCTGCCCTTCAAGTGTCCGCCAGCCCCCAGCGAGACGGCCCTGCTCATGCACGATCTCTTGGTCGATCGTGGACTACGCGATTCGTCCACGGTTTCGTTGGTCATGCCCTTTGGCGTGCCTATCCCCCCGTCACCCGCAGCGTCCAAAGAACTCCTTGCCACGTTCGTGGAGCGAGATATTCGTTGGGTCCCAGAACAACGCGTGACCGGGTTGGACCCGCAACGCCACATGGCGCTTTTGAGTGGCGATGACGAATTGCCGTACGACCTCTTCCTGGGCGTCCCTGTTCACCAAGCGCCCAAGGTTGTGCAGGAGTCCGGGATGACCGTTGATGGGTGGATACCCGTCGATCCGTACACGCTCGAGACGTCGTTTCCAGACGTGTACGCGGTCGGCGACGTGGCAAGTGTTGGGACGCCGAAAGCTGGCGTCTTTGCCGAGGGTCAGGCGGCTGTCGTCGCAGCGAGAATCATCGCTGAGCAAACCGATGCCCAAGCAACTGCCAGCTACGACGGGCGAGGAATGTGCTACCTCGAGTTTGGGCACGACTTGGTCGCAACGGTCGATGTGACTTTTGAGCCCGGTCAACGGCCAACGGGCGCGATGCAGGGCCCCTCCGCAGC
>DATKIY010000127.1:0-12547 GCA_035543875.1 Actinomycetes bacterium
TTCTCGAGGCGACTACTTCACCGTCGGTGGTCGACTGCTCAGCTTGATCGAAGGAAAAGGGAAGAACTTCGTCTTCGGCGCTAGCCAAGAAACAGTTACGCGTCTAGTCCTTCGTACAACGCCTACTCCGCACCACTGACCCGCGCCCTCCACGTCACGGCACCCACGCGTGATCGGAGAGCAACAGTCAGCATTTCGCTGAAAATTGGCTGGACTGTGCTGCTGCGATCACGGGGATGGGGTGGTGGCGGACAGGTAGATGTTGAGGACTTCGCGGACCTTGTCTCGCACTAGTGCTTCGGGGTCTGTCGACACCTCACCGTTTCGTACCCGCTCGTACTGCACCGGGAGGAACTGGCTCAGCAGCTCCTGCGGAATCAGTGCCGCTTGCAGGTTTGCCATCAGTTGCTGGATGGCGTTCTCTACCGCGGGCACCGTCCAGTAGTAGCGCGAGCGGTCGCTGCGGGAGAACTGCCGCGCAAATCGCTGCTGCGCGTCGTCGCCCGAATAGAAACTCTGCCAATAGCTGGGGTTATCAACCATCGCGTCGTCGAGCACCCGACGCACCTGCGACGCATCCTCGCCGAGCAGAACGTCCTCAATGTATGACAACGCAAAGATGCCTTCGCGAAGCGCAAAAGTCAGCCCGGGACCGACTTTCAAGATGGCGAAATGGTCCTCCACCAGTGCACGCAAAGCGCTCGCCGTCTGATAGTCAGTGCTGTGCGCCTCGAAGACGACCGCTCGTTGCGACTCTACGTAGTTGGAGAGCCCCTTGGCGGCCTCACGGTTGTAGTCGTGAAGCTCGGTGTCGGAGAACTCAACGCCGGGCTGCGTCACCACCGCGCGCACACGCTCCCACGCTGCGTCGAGTCCGAGCTTAAGAAAGGCGGCGCGTGTGAGCTCGATAGTTTCAGCCACGTCGTCTGGGGTGGTGACATGAATGCCGTCGTCGCCAGCGTGAGCTCCGCCGGGAACCGGGACCTCGGTCCCGATGACGTACCGCGGCAGCACATCGAGTGCGGAGTCAGCGGCAGCCTGTTCAGCAATCGACGCCAGCTGCGCCGCCCGCTCCGCGATCACAGACTGCGCAAGCGGAGCATCGACAGGATCGTCCGCGCACTTCATCGACGTGTCGAGGTGCATCTTGCTGTAGCCGGCTGACACGTACTCGCGCACCATCTGCGCGGCTTTAGCCATCGCTGGTTCGGCCGCGAGTTTGCTCCAAGGGTTCGGGCCAAGATGGTCACCACCGAGCAGGACGCGTGAGGCATCAATTCCGGACTCACCGGCAAGTCGTTCAACTAACGCCCGGAAGTCCGACGGCCGCATGCCGGTATAGCCACCGTCCTGATTCACTTGATTGCAGGTCGCCTCAATCAGTACGACATGACTTCCTTCGACACCGTGTTTGAGCGTCTCGGCGAGCACCAGCGGGTGCGCCGAGCAGACCGACGTCACACCGACGCTGTTCCCCGCGTGCTGCGCCTCGACGAGTTCATCAATCGGATGGCTTGTCACGCTGGCTCCTCGTACCCAGCCGAAACCGTCAGTGCAGCGGCCAGCGCATCCGCCTCCGACAGGGTCGGCTGAGCCGATGTGCCGCCACGACCACCCGTCGACAACGTTGCAGCGGCCACCGCGAGACGAAGGCAGTCATTGATATCGCGGCCGCCGAGCAGTCCGGTCAGATAGCCAGCGTTAAACGTGTCTCCTGCGCCAACGGAGTCGACAAACCCGAACTGTCGGGCCGCACGCACCGAGTACGTCTGCCCTCTCGTTCGCGCGACTGCGCCCCACTCCCCCAGCTTGGTCACCATCGCAACCGAATCCGACCCAGTCTTCGCCATCGCGTCCGTGACGACGTCTGTGCCGGCAATCGCGGCTAGCTCGGCGCGATTGGGCAGGAAGACGTCTGTCTCTTGCAACACCGCGTCGAGCTGCCATCGCTCCTGCGGATCCCAGTTGGTATCGATCGAGACGGTCGCGCCCGCGGCACGGAAGCGTTGCAGGGCGGACGGAAGCGCTTGCTGAAACTTGTCGTTCATCAAGTAGTAGCTCGCGACGTGAACATGCCGGGCTGGCCGATCCGGTAGGTCAGCCAGATCATTCGGGCCCAGGTCACTAATGCTCCCGGGAGCGGTGAGAATCGCACGGTCTTGTCCGCTCAGCAGGATCACCGTCACTCCGGTAGCCAACCCTCGCTCTACGCGAATGGGGTCGGTGCCCACGCCGGAACGCTGCAGCTCGTCCACCATGAACTCGCCGAACCGGTCGCGGCCGGCCACGGCACATAGTCCGACCTTCAGACCGAGCCGGGCAGCACCCATTGCCGTGATGGCCGCTGATCCCCCGACGACGAGATCAGCCGTATCGACCAACTGCTCCACCTGGTCGAAACGAGGTGGAGCCTTTACCCCAGACACAATGATGTCTGGATTCATGTCACCCAGTACGAGCAGGTCGAGCTCGTCCACTGCCATCCCTTCGCTCACTGCAAGAAGGCAGGAAGAAACGCCTGCTCCGCCTCGACCATCTCATCGAACATGGCGCGAATGTCAGACAACTCGCAGGACGCTGCCGTAAGCGGATCGAGCATGAGCGCGTGAACCGCTGCCTCGCGGTCCTCCTCAAGGATCGAGCGCACCGCGAGGTCGTTGAACTCTTGGTGGTGCCGGGTGAGTGCCGCGAGATGGGTAGGCAGGTCGCCGAAAGCTTGCGGGTGAATGCCACTGGCATCCACTGTTGCCTCGACCTCGACGACGTTGTGTTCGGCGAGGTTCGTCACCCAGCCACGGTTCATGGTGCTCACATAAATCGTCTTCGGCTTTCCGGTGTGCATGGCCTCGACGATGTGCGATGGGTACTCACCACCGCGTTCGGCGGGATACTCCTCCTCGCCGTTCAGCACTCGGCGCAGTTGCTCGTCATTCTCCTTACGCCAGGTTGGCCAGTTACGCGCATAGAAACCCGACTCGCCCACGTATCCCTGTCCGGTGAATCGAGCGACTGAGCTAGGCCTGGCTCGAAAGTACGGGACGTACTCCGAGACGTGCCCGCTGCTTTCGGTCGGGAACGCGCCTAACTGGTACATCAATTCAAGCCGCACTGGGTCTTGCGCGAACACCTCGGGATCGCGACCTCGCTCACGTAGCAGCGGGTAGAGGTCCTCACCGGAACGCTCGAGCTGCGTCAACCACGCCAAGTGGTTGACGCCGGCCGCACGAAATGTGATTTCGGATGGTTCGAGCTTGAGGTACTCAGCGAGAGTCTCGACGGTGTAGTGGACCGAGTGGCACATGCCCCAAACCGGAAGGTCTGACGACCTGGCTGCCGCGAGCACAGTCATCGACATCGGGTTCGTGTGATTCAAGACCAACGCAGCTGGGCACAGCTCCTCGATGTCTCGAAGGATCTGCAAGAACACCGGGATCGTACGGAGCGACTTGAACAGTCCACCTGGACCAATCGTGTCGCCGATGCACTGGTCGACGCCGTACTTCAGCGGGATGGCGTAGTCGTGTTCAACTGTCTGCAACCCAGCGACCTCAATCGTGCTGATCACCACTTCACTACCCGGAAGCAGCTCTCGACGATCGGTTGATGACTGCACACTCCACGTTTTGCCCGACTTGGCGATCAGGTGCTCGGCAAACTGGCGCGCGAGCTCAAGCCGCGTACCGTCGATGTCGATCAGGCGAAACTGCCCAGAGTCGAGGCTCGGCGTAAGCAGGAAGTCGGTAATGAGCTCGGCGGCGAAGACGGTGCTTCCTGCGCCGACGATCGTGACAACTGGCATGTGTTACTTGCCCCCGGTAAGAGTCAGCCCGGCCACGATCCAACGTTGTGTGAACAGGAAGAAGATGAGCACAGGAACCACCATCATGACCGACGCCGCCATCACCAGGTTGAGCTGCGCGTCATGTTGGGTTGAGTAGGCCGTCAAGATGACGGGGATCGTTCGCTTGTCGTTCGATGTCAGCACAATGAGCGGCCAGAGGTACGCGTTCCAGTTGAACATGAACTCCAGCAGACCAAGAGTGGCCAAGGCTGGCTTGATCTGCGGTATGACGATCGACCTGTAGATGCGCCATTCGGACGCACCATCAATACGTGCCGACTCAATCTGCTCGTCGGGGATCGCCATGATGAACTGCCGCATGACGAAGATGGCGAACGGGTCGATCACGACCGTGATGACCAATCCCCACAGATTGTTGAGCAGACCCAGGTGACTCAAGATGAGGTAGTTCGGAATCATCAGCACGGTCGCTGGAATCATCATCAGCGCCAGCACGTACCAGAAGAGCGCTTGCCGGCCGCGGAACTGGTACTTCGCAAAGATGAAGCCGAGCAGCGAGCCGGTGAACAACGACAGAAAGACGTTGGTCACCGCCACAAACAGGGAGTTGCGGTAGTACGTCAGCAGCGGCAGCTCAGGGTCTTGCAGGATGGTTTTGAAGTTGTCGAGCGTCCAGTCCTGTGGCCAGAACGTCGGCGGAATGGAGCGCACCTCGGCACCGGTCTTGAAGGATCCGAAAATCATCCAGAAGAACGGCAGTGACGCGATCACAGCCGCCACGATTAGGACTAGGTAGAGGACGACCCGCCCAACCCGGCTCTTGCGTCGAGCTTTGACCACCACCGGAGGCTCGGCAACGGTTTGGGGCGGAGGCGCAGTCGTGGTTGTCATCTCAGTACGACCACTTCGTGCGCAGGAAACGGGCCTGAATCAGCGAAATAAGCAGCACCATCAAAAGCAGGACGATTGACTCGGCGGCCGCCCAACCCATGGACTGGAATCGGAAGGCATTGTCGAAGATGTCGAGCGAGAGCACGCGGGTCTGGTCGTCGGGACCACCCGTAGTCATCACCTGAAACAGGTCGAACGCCTGGAACGACGAAATCATGGTGAGGATGGCGGCCAGGAAGATGGTCGGTTTGAGCAGTGGCAAGGTGACGTAGCGGAACCGTTGCCAGGCGTTGACACCGTCCAGTTCCGCGGCCTCGTTGAGGCTCTTCGGGATCCCCTGCAGCGCTGCAATGAAGATGACCAGGTTGTAACCAATGTCCATCCACAGGTAAGCAATGGTGACCGCGATGAGCGCGATCGGGATGCCGGCGATGTCGATGTTGGGATCAGTCAGCCACGGGATGACGGTGACCTCACCACGGATCTTGGTGAAGATCGAGTTGAGCAAGCCGTACTGCGGGTTGAGGACGTACTGCCAGATCACTGCGACAGCAACGGCGGAAGTGAGAACTGGCAGGAAGAAGATGGTGCGCAAGAACGGCCTGAGTCGACGCGCTACCGACTCAATCATCACGGCAAGCGGTAAGCAGATGAGCAAATTCAGCGGTAACACGATGAAAGCAAAAATCAGGGTTATTTTGATGGAGTTGTGCAGCTGCTCCGCAAACAGCGACGCGGAGTTGCCGAAGTGCAACATCGCCGAGAAGTTCTGCAGGCCGACGAACGGGTTGTCGCCGCCCAGACCGCCGATCCCCGCGCCTTCCCTGCGTGGGCTGTAGTCGAACAAGGACAGTGCGGCCACCCAAACCAGTGGCAGCAGCGTGAACGCAGCGAGGTAGAGCAGCGTCGGCGACAGGACCAAGAGCGCGAAGCGCCGTTGCGGAGCGTCCGTGCCGCGTCGCCAACGTCCGACGCGTGGCGGGTCGGGGACCTCGGGCGGCGTCGGTGCTGGGGCAGGGGCGGTGGTGGTCATCCTTACGTTTGGTTGGCTTCAGATTCCATCGCTGCCAAGGCCTCGTCAACCGTCTCCTGGCCGCTCAGTGCGTTCAGCGCATGAGGGGCAATTATCTTGTAGAAGAGCCGGTCACGGTCAGGCAAGCTGCCGACGTAACGAGCGTTCTGCAAGATGTCGAGGAATGGCTCGAAGTAGGCGGCATTCTCCAGGAGCTGCGCGCGCGCGTCGCCCTTTACGTTGGCCTTTATTGCAGGCAACGTGCCGGTCCCAATGTTCCACTGCAGCGCGTTCTGCTCGTTGGCCGCGACGTACTGGACGAAGTCCCACGCCGCGTCCTGCACGTCGCTGTTGTTTGAAACGGTAAGTCCCCAGCCCGAGTCGGCAACGAACTCGGGGTTGTCCAAGGTGGGCAACGGCACGTATTCGGTATTGGCGGTGACCTCGGGGAAGTCATCGGCATACTCAGGAATCACCCACGGGCCAACGAGTCCCATCGCGCACAGCTCAGTGAAGTAGCAGTCGCCCACCCAGTTCGCGGTGTCCGTGTAGGTGTTCGGGTCGACGATGCCCTCGTCAACGAAGCTCTTCATAAGCTCCAGGGCTGCCTTTCCCTCTGGTGTGTTGAAGGTAAAGGTTCCATCGTCCGACAGGTACGAACCGCCGGTCTGCTGCAGAATCAAGGACAGGAATGTGTACGCCAACCCGTCGTTGGTCGTGAAGTGATAACCGGCGCGAGTGATCTCGCCATCTTCGGTGACGGTCATAGCCTTCGCGTCAGCTTTGAACTCATCGAAGTTGTCCCAGCCATCGAGCGAAACGCCAGCATCTGCGGCCATTTGGGTATTGACCAAGGTGGCGCCGTACTCAATGTTCGACTCCTGTGGCAGGCCATACAGCTTGTCGTCACACTTATAGCCGCCCAGCGGACCAGCGAAGTACTCTCCCTCGGCATCCGACATAGACGTGATGCTCGCCGGTACGGTCGCCAGGTGGTCGGAGTAGCTGCAGGTCCATGTACCAAACATCTGCAGGACGTCCGCTTCGTTCCCCGCTGGTAGCGATGTCTGCAAAGTCTGTACGTAACTGTCGTAGGAGAACGTTTCGAAGTCGATGGTGACGCCGGGGTTGTCAGCCATGTACTGATCGGCCAGTTCCTGGTAAGCCTTGTTGAACGACTTGTTGGTGTGGGTCCAGACCCGGATCGTCTGATCTGACGCATCCGATCCGCCGTCACTCGACGAGCATCCGGACGCGATGAGAGCGACGGCCATCACGCTGAGCGCTATCGATCGAGTTCGCTTCATGGACAGGGCCTCCTGAGTCAGGCGGATTCCGAGAGGGGATCGAGATGTATCACTGCAGTGAGATGACGCGGCTGGTCTGGATCCAGACCCTTGGCTAAGGCTCGTTCTAGAGCAAGTAGTTGGAGGGGTAGCAGGTAAAGCACGGGCCGAGTCCAGGCGGGCAGGCTTGGAGGAATTGTGACCGATTCGCCTGGCCCAAGCGTCAAAGTTCGAGCACCTAACCCCGAAACGTGATCGATCACGGCGCGTTCGATGGATGCCCGCTCCGGTGTAATCAGACCGAGCACCGCGACAGAGGGCTCGCACATCGACATCGGCCCGTGTCGGAACTCCAGCGTGTGATACGCCTCGCTCTGCGTCAGCGACATCTCTGTGAGTTTCAACATCGCCTCAGAGGCGACACCAAACAACGCTCCGGAGCCGAGGAAGTAGAAGGACTCAATCCCGCGGTCGGAAGCCAGAGCACGTGACGATTCGCGCGTGCGTTCAAGGAGATCGCTGGCGTACTGCGGGAGCTGACGCAAGACAGCGAGATCGTGCCCGCCGAGAACTGCTGCCAGCGCTTGCACAGCGAGCAACATCGATGTGAATGATCTGGTCTGGGCGACGCTCACTTCGCTTGCGGTGGGAAGGACCAAACTGGCATCGGCCTGATCAACCAACGGGCAATCAGCCACGGTCGTCACCGCAACTACTCTCCCGCCGCCATGCCGTCGGAACTCCTCGACCGCGGCGACCGTCTCCGACGTCGCACCCGAACGCGAGATCGCAAGCAACAAGGTGCTCGACGGCGCCGCGAAGCGCGGAGAAGCATGAGCCATCAGCTCAGAAGCAGGCGTGGCGCGTACCCGCAAACCGGGAACCGCGCGCAGCAGCTCGGCCGCCGACATCGCCAGGTAGTGCGTCGAGCCGCAGCCAGTAACAATCACATCCGTCGTACCAGTCCCCCACACAGAACGAAGGTTGCCGGCTTCCAGCAACCCGATCGTCTGCTGCCACACGGTCGGTTGCGACAGAATGTCTTGCTCGGTAGTGGACACGTCAGACACGAACCATCGCCTCCGCAACCACAACCTGAGTGCCGGAAGAGGTCAGGTCGTTAACGCACGCACGAGACGCGCCGTCGTCGGTGACGATCGTGTGAATCTTCGACAGTGGCACAACGTGCGTGGTGCTGACACGGCCAAGCTTTGTGTGATCGGCCAGAACCACGGTGCGGCGTGCCATGGCGATAAATGCGGAGTCAGTAGCTGCTTCAGCGTCGCCGTCAGCGGTGAACCCGTGGTGGCTGTCGAGGGCCGGGACGCCGAGGAAGGCGGTTGTCGCGCGATAGGAACGAATCGCTTCAACAGCGCGGGGCCCGATCATTGACAGCTCCGAACTACGCAGCGCGCCACCAATCACAATCACGTGCATGCCGCTGGCGCGGGACAGCTCGTGAGCGACCGACAACGAGTTAGTCACCACCGTGAGATCACTCGACGTGAGCTGTTCAGCGAAACGGAGCGTCGTGGACCCACCACCGATGAAGATGGTGTCGCCTGGGGCAACGAAGCGGCTCGCCGCTTCGGCGATCGCCTTCTTCTCAGCCACGTTGGTCGAGTGACGCTCGGGATAAGGACGCTCCTTGAGTCGCTGGGTGGCTGGTACGGCTCCACCATGGGTTCGTTGGACGAGTCCGTCGGCCTGAAGCATCTCCAGATCGCGACGCACCGTTGCTTCACTGACCCCCAACTCCTGTGTGAGCTCACCAATCGTGAGCGACTCCCGCCCGGCCAGCAGACGCTGAATGGTCGCCAGCCGCCCCACTCGCAGCGTCGATCGCCCGGTCATGATGACTGATAGTGAATGTTTTTGATTGTTTCTGTCAAGAGCAATCACTAAATGCTACGGTTTTGTTCAATTCGCTCACCGAGGACCGATCGACCAGTCCACCCAGGAGGGTGCCGATGTCCGAAATCGAGCTGCAACGCGTGGTCAAGGTCTATCCAGACGGCACGCCTGCTGTTCGGGGCGTTGACCTGACCATCGCGTCCGGTGAGTTCGTGGTGCTCGTCGGGCCATCAGGATGCGGGAAGTCGACGCTGCTGCGGATGATTGCTGGGCTTGAAGCGGTCACCGAAGGTCGCATCGTGATCGGTGGCCGCGACGTGACGCAGGCATCACCCCGAGACCGCGACATTGCGATGGTGTTCCAGAACTATGCGCTGTACCCGCACATGTCGGTGCGTCAAAACCTTGGTTTCTCACTCAAAGTAAGAAAAGCTCCCAAGTCTGAAATCACCCAGAAGGTCGACGACGCCGCGAAACTCCTTGGACTCTCCGACCTGCTCAATCGCAAACCCGGGCAACTCTCCGGCGGACAGCGCCAACGAGTTGCGATGGGGCGAGCGATCGTCCGAGAACCACTCGCCTACTTGATGGACGAACCGCTCTCGAACCTCGATGCGCAGCTTCGCGTAACCATGCGTGCCGAGCTCACCAACATCCACCACAGGCTCGGCGTGACAACCGTGTACGTGACACACGATCAAGTCGAGGCAATGACGTTGGGCCAACGTGTCGCCGTGCTCGACGACGGATTGATACAGCAGGTCGACCGACCACAACACCTCTACCGACAGCCCGCCAACGTGTTCGTTGCCAAGTTCATTGGCTCGCCTTCGATGAACCTGGTGAGAGCCACCGTTAAGGATGGCCATATGCACATTGGCCAGCATCGGGTTCCGGTTCACCCGTCACACGTTGAGCTGTTGGCTGGCCGCGATGAGGTCATCGTTGGACTTCGCCCTGAGTCGTTCAAGAGTGCCGCAGACGCTGACGCCACCCATCCAACAATTGACGTCGAGATCAGTGCCCTCGAGGACCTCGGCACCGAGAGCCATGCCTTCTTTACCGTCGACGCTCCACCAGTCAAAGCGGGAGCCACGCTAACGATTGGCGAGGAGGACCTGTTCGTAGGGCCGGACAGTGTTCGATTCATCGCTCGACTCCCATCAACCACGACCGTGCAGCTAGGAGCAACGGTCCCGTTGTCCGTCGACACAGCGAGCTGTTATTTCTTCGACCCCGTCGACCAAACGAGCCTGCTCCCCGCGGGCGCGCTCGTTGGCTGATCGTTAGCCATAGCAGCTTGTGATGAAATGCCGCTGCGTTAGTTAGTCAGGCGCATACTGAAGCGATGACCGCCTCGCTGGTACCCAGTGAAACGCCGTTCACTCGACGGGACGCGCGCCGATTGGTCACGTCGCTTGTGGCGTACTTCTTTTCTTTTGGGGTGGTGGTGTGGCTGTTCGCGACACCCTACGTCTTCCTCGCCGTGGCGATGAGTCTGCTTATTGCAGCCATCGCGCTGTTTTCGTACGTCAACCTGCTGAAGTCCGAAATGGCTCCCGATGAGCGGCCAACCGGCTGGCTGCTCTACTGGCAGTCACGACTTTTCAGGAAGCTTCTTGTCAATCGAGAGTGGCGAACAAGACTGATCCAGGCCACGGGGTGGCCAACAACTTCTGTCTATCTTGCGACGTCTGTAGCTCTTGGATTCGCGATTGGCTGCTTCTGCCTGCTGTTCTTGGTCCCGACGCTGTTCCCCGGAGTTAGTTAGGACACACAGAACTCATTTCCTTCGGGGTCCTGCATCACTACACCGAAGTAGTCGGCACCCTCGAACTGCAGCACGCGAAGTTGACTCGCACCAGCTGCCTCCAGCCGCAGAACCTCTGCAAGTACGTCCTTCGTTCGCTGCTCAAGCGGGATCGGTCGACCACCGCTGGCGTTTAGGTCAAAGTGCAGTCGGTTCTTCACCACTTTCGGTTCCGGAACCAACTGAAACCAGATTCTCGGCCCGTTGCCCGTGGGATCAACGATGGAATCCGAGTCAGTGGCGCCTTCCAGCTCGTCCTCCGGAATTCCCAGCGACAGCCAGTACGACCTCCAGTCCGGGAAATCGTCTGGAGCAGGTTCAATCACGTAGCCGAGTGCCAACGCCCAGAACCGAGTAAGCGTCGACGGGTCGGCGCAGTCAACGGTTACTTGCAACTTGCCCATCGAAACTCCTCTTGGCTTCCGAACTCATCCCTACGCCCGCACGTTACTTGTCAGTCACGGAACGTTCGACACAATCACCTCATGGAACCTTTCGCCACCGTCAGCGTCGCCGCCGACTACAAATCAGACTGGGAGACCTGGGGACCGGACTGGGAGGGCCAGAAGAAGGGTGACGGCTGCCCCCTCTGCGGGCTCGTTGGTGTCCAAGAAAATGACTGGGGTGTTCGGATCCTCAATGGCTCGTTCATCGACGGCTACCTCTGGAAACGAGGAATCCTGCCGGGGTACTGCGTCGCCATTTGGAAGCTCGGCCACACCGTCGAACCGACGGAACTGACCGAAGATCAGGCCGTCGGCTACTGGTCCGAAATCCTAAAACTCGGCCGAGCTATCGAGACGGCCTATCAACCAACGAAAATGAACTACCAGACTTTGGGGAACGGCGTCCCCCACCTGCATACGCACGTCATCCCCCGTCATGCGCACGATCCCGCTCCGCATGGGCCGCTGCCCTGGAGCTTCCTGGATGACGGGCGTCAGGACCTGACACTTCTCAGTAAGGGAACCGACGCGCTTAGGAGTGCATTAGATCATCACTAGCGGCGGTAGCCAGCGAAGCTCACAAGCCCAAGAGCGTCGGAAGGTCGATTCTCAAGTGTTCGGGATGCAATCCCAGACGGCGCAAGTCCTGCGCGTCGGCCCACACCAGCTCGAACGTGTTGTCTGGACCGTGTTCCAACAATTCGGGACCAGAAAGTGTGGCAGTGCCGACAACGTCAGTCATCAGAAAGTAGCGGGCCTCACGACCGTTATGTTCTCCCTCCAATAGCTGGTGATCCACGCGCGCACGGAGGGTGCTCTCTTCCCTAAGCTCGCGCACTGCGGCGTCCTCGAAGGTCTCCCCCGGCTCCACGCCGCCTCCAGGCAAAACCGCATAATCCGTCCCATTCAGACATCGCTTCATGACGAGCACGCGCTGGCCCTCTAGGACCACAGCCACTGCCCTCTGCGTCGACACGTAGGTGACCCTACGACGGTCGGATCTTGAAAAACACCCCACTATGCCGCTGTCAATGGCATCATCCGGTTCGGACTAAACACAAAGTTATTAGGCGATCGGGTATGTTCGGTGAACGGAGCGTGACATGTCAGTCGCCCAAACCTGGCGCTTAAGCCATCGCAGCACATTGTGCGCGTGGCTGGCACTCCTTTCCGTTCTGACCGTAGTGTTGCTGCCCACGCAGGCAAGCGCGAACGCACCATTCGTGAACGAACATTTCACCATCGACGACTCCGGCGCGTTCAGCGACTGTGGGTTCCGCATCCGGGTACACAACGTTGGCTCGGGCACAATCAAGCTCCGTACCGAACCAGGGTCCGGTGAAGAGCTGGTGCAACAAAGGCTCGATATCACATCCACGTTTACCAACCCAGCAACCGGAGACTGGTTCGCCATCGCGGGCCACTGGCAGGAACACATATCCCACA
>DATKIY010000128.1:0-5315 GCA_035543875.1 Actinomycetes bacterium
TTTCTTGGAACTCACGCTCCATCCCAACAGCTACGACTACCGATACCGGTCAACGTTGGGATCGCAGAGCAACTTTATCGATCAAGGTGTCGACGTACCCTGCCACTGACGTCAGTGCCGCACTCACTGCCCTGCGGTGACGTTAGGCGTCCATCCGCGCAGACGAACAAACCCACCTTTGCCAGACCAGACCGGATCAGGCGCCCGACTTTATGGTCGACATCGAGTAGCCAACGCCGAACCTAAGCCATCACTGGTCCGAGACCAATCAGCGGTAGATCTTCCGCGCGCAGGGGCCAGCCGAGTCGCCGAACCGCGAATCAAACCCCGGTCGGGTCAATGGCTGGCCTATGTGCGGACATAGGGCAGGCTGTGCCTTCCGACCAGGAACATCCACGGGCTCGAAAGGAGCCAACGTGTCAGGACTGGCCAAAGTGATGCCTCAGTCACTGGTGGGCTACAAACGCGCTTGGCTAACTGGCGACTTGGTAGCTGGGGTGACTTTAGCGGCGGTCGCTATTCCAGAGACGATGGGTTACACCTCAATCGCGCAAACTCCTGTCATCACCGGCCTGTACACAGTCATCTTTCCGACGATCGTCTTTGCATTGTTGGGCTCATCGCGACTGCTCGTGGTTGGCGCCGACTCCGCAACCGCGGCCATCATGGCTGCAGGGCTAACTGGACTAGCGATCGCCGGGCTGAAACCGTACTCGGAAGAATGGGTCGCCTTTAGCAGTTTGGTCGCGTTGGTGTGCGGCGTGATGCTGATCCTGGCGCGGCTACTTAGGCTCGGCTTTCTCGGTGATTTTCTGAGTGCGTCAGTACTGATTGGCTTTCTGACAGGTGTCGGTATACAGGTCTTCACTGGTCAAATCCCCGACATGCTCGGCATCCCAAAAGGAACCGGCAACTGGTTCGAGCAGCAGTGGTACACGATCACTCACGTCGCCGACGCCAACGGATGGACCGTCGTGTTCGCAGGCGGAACCCTGATCATCATCTTGGGATTCAAGCGGTTCCTTCCGAAGGTTCCCGGAGCTGTCGTAGCAGTCCTGCTGTCCATCGCTCTGTCAGCCGCACTAGACGCGTCAGCGCACGGAGTCGCGGTCATCGGCCCGGTGCAAGGAGGGTTCCCGCCGATCGGCCTGCCTCAAGGCCTCAGTTGGAGCGATATCCCAGAGGTCCTCGGCCTAGCGTTTTCCTGCTTTGTACTCATCATCGCGCAAAGTGCGGCGACCTCGCGCAGCTTCGCCATGAAACACAGCCAACGCGTCGATGTGAACCGAGACATTGTGGGACTTAGCGGTGCCAGCGTTGCTGCCGGACTCAGCGGGACGTTCGTCGTGAACGGCAGCCCCACCAAAACCCAGATCCTCGATGAACAGCACGGCCGAACTCAGCTAGCCAACATCACGATGTCGGTCGTGGTGCTCATCGTGGTTCTCTTCCTCACTGGGCTGCTTACTGACATGCCAAAGTCGGTGTTAGCGGCGATCGTGTTCTTGATCGGTGTCGGACTCATCGACGTCACTGGCCTTAAGCGCATCCGGGCCGCACGCATGAGCGAGTTCATCATTGCCTTGCTTACTGCGATCGTGGTGTTCTCGGTGGGCGTCGAGCAGGGGATCATCTTGGCAATCGTGCTCTCGATTCTCGAAGTAATCCGACGGGCTTACTCACCCAAGGACTTCCTGGTCGGAGTCGACAAGGAGGGCGAACCGACTTACGAGGCGGCAACCCCGGGCACGCAGAGTCTGCCCGGGTTGTTGGTGTTCCGCTACGACGCCGAGTTGTTCTACGCAAACGCCAGCCGGTTCGCTGACGATGTTCAGGCTCTGATCGCCGCGGCACCCACTAAGGTGCGTTGGCTCGTCCTGGACTGCTCGTCGATAACGGACGTCGACTATTCGGCCAGCGTCACCCTTGCAGGACTGATCGAGGCGGTCCATGCAGACGGCGGAGTTTTCGCTCTCGCGGCTGTCGATCCCGACCTGCTGTCGCATCTCCAGACCTATGGCACTCTCGCCGACTTCGACAACGCCCACATCTACGGCACTGTGCTGGAAGCTGTGGAGGCTTTCCGCGAGACCGACATGGCTGGCTCGACGTAGCCCCGGTTGAGGGGAAGGCGGTCTCCGCACCGATACGCTGACTTAGTGGACAAGGGTCGGCTTGAGGCTTTTAGCGATGCGGTCATCGCGATCATCATCACCATCATGGTCCTCGAATTGCGGGTTCCAAACGAGACAACCCTGGCAGCCTTGCGTGGACTGGGCGCGGTGTTCTTCTGTTACGTATTGAGCTTCGTCCACCTCGGCATCTACTGGAACAACCACCATCACCTCATCAAGGCCGCCGACCGCATTACTGGCGGCGTGCTCTGGGCGAACCTCAACCTGCTGTTCTGGCTTTCTCTATTCCCATTCGCCACGGGCTGGATGGGTGAGAACGACTTCGCAGAGTTGCCAACCGCGGTATATGGAGCGGTGCTGCTCCTCGCAGCGATCGCGTACTACACGCTGCAGACCACGATTGTTGCCGCTCAACCCGACCCAACTCTGGACGCGGCGCTCGGTCGCGACCTCAAGGGAAAGCTCTCCCCTGTCATCTACGCGCTCGGCATCGCCATGGCATTCGTGAGCCCTTGGATATCGATTGCGCTCTATGCGTCTGTCGCGTTCATGTGGCTCGTGCCCGACCGGCGGCTCGAACCTCTGATCGACACCGGGAACGCCCGCGACTGAAAGTGGCTCCATCGTCATGGCTCACCAGCCAACATGCGCTCTGCAGGCGCCTGTGAATGTCGACTACGCAATCGTGCGAGCGATGCGCTCACCGGCGACGACCACGGGTAGCGCAGGGGTGGCGCGTGGCAGTTCCGGAAAGATCGAGGCGTCGGCGACGACAAGACCGTCGATCCCGTGAACCCGTCCGTCACCATCCGTGACTCCCCCAGTCTCCGCCGCACCCATGGCCGCAGTACCCGCAGGGTGCCAGTAATGGCTTTGAATGCGACGAATCCAAGCGTGCAGGGTGACGTCGTCGTACGCCCCCGGCACGCTGACCGCAGCCGCGAGCATCCGCGAAAGCTCAGGTTGGGTCAACCATTCGCGAACTTCCCGAAGTCCGTCCGAGATTGCCTGAACGTCTTGCGGCTCATCCAGGTACGCGTGGTCGACGCTAGCTCGCACAGTTGGGTCTGCCGAGGACAGCCGCACGCGACCGCGCGAGAGCGGTGTGAGCAGGCCCACGGGGAACACGCACTTCCAACCTGTTGCCGAGCCAACCAGCGGCTCGATCCACGGAAACACATGAAGGTCATAGGGCCCGTCGGCGACCGACGAACGAAGTTTCGCTATCGCGCCCTCCTCCGCCAGCGGGCGATCGGCGGCGAACGCGGCCAACTCGGCAGCAAGCGATTCCGATGCTTCAAACTCCAGTGTCGCGACCGGGTGGTCATGCAAATTCGCACCTACCCCAGGAGCGTCGATCTGTACGTTCACACCGAGCCGAGCTAACTCCGCTGCCGGACCAACGCCCGATCGCTGCAACACCTCGACCGTGCCATATACCCCTGCGCTCAGCACCACAAGGTCTGCACCGATGCGGTGCTCCGCACCATCAACGAGAACATCGACGCCAACCGCGTGACCGTCCTTGATGGCAACCCGGACAACGACGACGTCGCCAATAACCTGAAGTCGACCAGAGGTCCGCACCGGGTCGAGGTAGCCGAATGAAGCATTCCATCGAGAGTTGTCGACCACGTTGACCGGGCATTGGCTTACAGAGATCTCGCCGTCAAAGCTCAGCAGGTCGTCGATCGCAGGTACGCCAGCCGCAACGGCAGCGTCCAGCACTGCTCGTTGAAGCGGCTGCACGTCAGCTGCAGCCGGGGTGTTGACCTGCATCCGCTCAACCGCCGCGTGCAAAAGCGGCGTCAGGTCTTCGGCGGACCAGCCCGTCAACCCAGATCTAGACCACCGGTCGTAATCGCCTCGCCAGCCGATGCTTTGCGAACAGCCATTGTGAGACGAACACCCACCGACGACGCGAGCCCGCGAGAATGTCAGCAAGTCACCGGAAGTACTCGCTCCGGCATAGCCCCAGTCGTGTGTCTCGGGCAACCTGCGCGAGTCAAGCAACTCAACAGGCCAGCGTCCCGCTTCGCGCGGTCCGTAGTCCGGGCCGGCCTCAAGCGCAAGGACGTCGCGATCGCCTCTCTCTGCTAACCGACCGGCTACAACCGCCCCTGCAGTGCCTACGCCAACCACAACAACGTCAGCCCATTCGGGCAGCTGGACACTCAACGGCGACCTCCATAGGGGTTCAGCTGACGCTAGCGAACGCACGGAAGATGTATGCGCACGGGCAAAGACGCGATCGTATGGACCGTGGCAGGACCGTAGTCCTCAGGAGTCAACGTCACCACAGGCGAGCAGCCGCCGCCTCTTCGGGGAGATATCGCTAAGACCTAGCTCATAAGGCTGCAAATGCTCGTTACGTTGCCGCGCGCACTTGAGATTAGCGAGAAGCCGTCTTGCGTTCCGTCGAAGGTTAGGTTGCCAGTGGCGAGCACCCAACCGGTGTCGACCATGGGTGTTGTCCAGCGTCCCGTACCCCGGTAGGCCGTCCCGTCTGCCGTGAAGAACGTGGGACCTGAGATTGCAAACGTACGCGAGAACCCCGTGTCATCTCTCACCCAGGTGACGAAGAGTTGCCCACCAGCGAACCCGCGAACGACAGCGCCAGACTCGTCGACGAACGTCAGCGAATGCGTGCGACCACGCACGGTCGCGGTCATTGGAAAGTCACAAACGTCTGGGAACGGGATGTCAACCTCGAAGGAAGTCGGAGGATTTCTGATCGGCTCTGCCGCGGAAGCTACTGGGAGCGGGGCAAGGGTTGACGCAAGGAAGGCTAACAATGCGAGCACAACGCGGGCTCCGCGCCATGACGTTGCCGTCCGAGCGCTGCTAGGACTCATGGCTGGGTGGTTCCGGGTGAAAATCTTCACGGTCGCTCCCGTTATCGAGACCCCGAGTTCCGTTGGCGACGCTACAACGCTTTACGGTTCGTAGCCAAGACTTCAGGTAGGCGTACATCAGTCCCTTGAATGTTCCAGAACACGAGCGCCTGGCACAGCATATTCACAGTCGCTGACGTCGACACGCTCTTGCGGAGGCATGTCGTGCGGAGGAGACTGCCAGCCAAGTCAACAGCGGAGAGTGGAGTTTGTAATGGCCAAATACCTAATAAAAGCTTCCTACAGCAGCCAAGGCATCAAGGGCGTGATGGCAGAAGGCGGCAGC
>DATKIY010000129.1:0-12735 GCA_035543875.1 Actinomycetes bacterium
GCCAGGTCGTGGCGGGAAGCGCGAAGACGCTCATTGACAATCTTCCTTCACCCTCTGCTCATCATCAGGCCGGTGACCTTCATTTCGGGGCTAACAATCTGCTCTACGTCAGCGTTGGCGACGGCAGCTGCACTATCGGCACGCCAGACGCCTGCGCTGAGCTAAATACCAACAGTCGACGTCTCGACATCCCCAACGGGAAGATTCTGCGCGTGACCCGCAATGGCAAGGTTCCTGGGTCGAACCCCTTCGTCGGCAAGCCTGGTGCCCGGCGATGCACAGCACCAGGTGGCGTGTCACCTGGGGACGGTCCCTGCACCGAGACCTTCGCGTATGGCTTCCGAAATCCCTTCAGATTCACGGTTTATCCGGGCACCAACCTGATTTGGGTGAACGATGTCGGGCAAAGCACTTGGGAAGAAATCGATCGCGCGCTGCCGGGCAAGGACTATGGCTGGAACGTCCGCGAAGGTTTCTGCCTTACCGGGTCCACAACAGACTGCACCGCGGACCCGTCGTAAACCGATCCCAAGTTCTCCTACGACCACACCACCGACTGTCGTTCGATCACGGGTGCTGCCTTTGTTCCGACAGGCGTTTGGGGCGCTCCGTATGAGAACCAGTACCTGTTCGCCGACTACACGTGTAACTCCGTCTTCCGACTCGTTCCAAATCAAGGAAGTCCCTGGACGGCAGAACCGTTCTTCCCCGCGAATGGACCAGTGGACCTGACATTTGGTCCAGGGCCGACTGGGCCGGCCTTGTACTACCTCGAGTATGTGACCGGAGAGGTTCACCGCGTCACTGGTCCGGCAGTCTGACTAGACCTTTACTAAAGCTGAACGCCAACAAATGTCGGTTCGGGTTGTAGCTCGACCTGGAACTTGTCGCGAACTCCGTCGCGTACCAACCGTGCAAGAGTGAGCAGTTCGCTGGTCGTTGCGCCGCCCCTATTGGTCAGCGCAAGCGTGTGCTTGCTCGACAGCCGAACCGCACCGCGCCCAATATCTGCACCGAACCCTTTGACGAAGCCAGCATGCTCAATGAGCCACGCGGCTGAAAGCTTGTTGTACCCATCTGGTTGGTTCCAGTGAGGCGCCTCCGGTGGCACAACCTCTCCCGGCTTCAAAATGGGGTTGGTAAAGAACGACCCGGCAGACCAGGTGTCGTGGTCTGAGGCATCGAGCACCATGCCCTTGCTCCGGCGAAGCGCCAGCACCGCGTCGCGGACCGCTGAAACTGGCGCGCTGGCACCGGGCGACACTCCCAACACATGGGCAAGCTCGTCATATTGCACCGGTCTGCTCGCGTCGGTCCGCCCGAGCTCGAACTCGACGTCGAGTACCACGAAACGGCCACGGTCTTGCTTGAACACACTGGTCCGGTACTCAAACGAGCAGTCGGAAGCCGACAACCGGCGCTGTTTCCCAGATACTCGATCCAACACACTGACAGCAGTGCAGACGTCCGCGATCTCTTGCCCGTATGCCCCAACGTTCTGAATGGGGGTTGCCCCCACGAACCCCGGGATGCCAGCCAAAGCTTCGATACCCGCCCAGCCCTCGCTCACTGCCCTCGTCACCACGTCGTCCCAGGGCACACCCGCAGCCACCGTCAACTGGACGCGGTCTGTTTGCTGGACAACATCAAAGCCCGAAGTGGCTAGCTGGACAACGGGTACGTCGACACCATCGTCTGACACCACGAGGTTGGAGCCACCCCCCAAAACCAACATCTCGGCCGTACCGACGCTGTGCGCGAAATCTTTGACGTCGTGGTTGCTTTCGGCGATGACGACCTTTGCCGCTGGTCCACCTACCCTCAGGGTCGTGAGCTGTGAAAACTCCACATCATGTTCTTCTCGCATTACGACAGCTGAACAACCGCGCGCGCCATACCAAGCACCTTCGTGTCATCGCACGTTGCAGTCAGTTCGACCTTCACGCGATTACCGTCTAACAGCTCGGTGACTTTTCCCCCGACTCGCAAGGTGGCGCCATCCTCATCATCTGGAACTGGAACCGGCTTCGTAAACCGCACGCCGTACTCGACCAGTGCACCCGGGTCTCCAACCCAGTCGGTGATGACCCGCGCGGCCATCGCCATGGTGAGCATGCCGTGGGCGATGACGTTGGGTAGACCGACCGACGTGGCGACGCGTTCGTTCCAGTGAATAACGTTGAAGTCCCCCGATGCACCGGCATAGCGGACGAGATCGACACGTTGGATGGGGAACGACTGCGCCCCGAGCTCTTCGCCTACAGATACCTCTGACGCCCTGACCTGGCTTCCCATCCGTTACGCCTCCTCGCTCGCGCGGGCGACCAGTGTCGCCATCGCTGTGAGTACCGGCGCACCCGACGGATCGACGACGTCGGTGCGAATCGTCAAGATGTCATTTCCGGCCATGGTGCGTGCAGCTTCAATCGACGCTACTGACTGCAGGACCTCGCCAGCCACCACCGGCCGGGTGTAGAAGAACTTCTGATCGCCGTGAACGACTCGTGAGAAGTCAAGGCCGAGCTCCGGATCATCGATGACTGCCAGCTGTGGACCACGGGTCAAGACGACTCCAAAGGTCGGAGGAGCCACTACATCGGCGTGGCCCAGAGCCTGTGCGGCGCCTGCGTCCCGGTAAACCGGATTGCTGTCACCGATTGCATCCGCAAACTCACGGATTTTCTCCCGCCCGACCTCGTAATGATGTCCCGGGTACTTCTTCCCCACCAGGTCGACATTGAGCGCCATCGCTACCCCATCCCTCCGAACTGGCCACCGGTCACCGGCAGTGTGACTCCTGACACGAAGTCGCTGTCTGGGGAGACCAGAAATGCCGTTGCGCGAGCGACGTCATCTGGTTCACCAAACCGGCCCAGCGCAATCATGGCGCGAATCGATGCACGAACGTCAGCCGGGATCCCGAGATCTGCACCTGCCGTTTTCTCCGCTGTCAGCCGCGTCTCGATGAACCCAGGTGCGACTGCATTCACATTGATGCCTAACGGGCCAAGTTCTTGAGCCAGCGTTTTAGTCAGCGCGATGAGCGCACCCTTCGCCGCGGTGTAGTTGGACTGCCCGGGATTACCAGTCAAGGCGGCCACCGACGCGGTGAAGACAATCTTCCGCTGATGGTCCACGTGTCCGGTTGCGGCAATCTCAGCCTTGGCCTTTGGACGCATGTGAGCGATGGCCGCCTGTGTGGTCTGCCAGGCAGTGTGAACGTTGGCGTCGAGGACGCGCAGCAGGGTCTCGTCGTCCATCGTGTGGAACATGCGGTCGCGGGTGGTGCCAGCGTTGTTCACGACGACATCGAGTGAGCCGAACCGCTCCACACCTAGCTGGACCAGCGAGTCGGCAACGTCACGATCGGCGCAGTTGCCGCAAAGGTAGGTCGCTCGTCCGCCTGACGACTCAATGGCCTGGACGACGTCGACCAACGGTTGCTGGTCGAGATCCCCCAAGACGAGCGCGGCTCCGTCAGCCGCCAACCGCAGCGCGGTTGCTCGACCGATCCCGCGGCCCGCCCCGGTGATCAGCGCCACCCGCCCCGTGAGGGGCGCGGTTGACATCAGCCCGTCCGGACTAGCGGGTCTCGCGGTGCTCGGTGTGCTTGCCGCAGTTCGGGCAGAACTTCGACAGCGCGATGCGGTCGGGGTCGTTGCGCCGATTCTTCTTGGTGATGTAGTTGCGGTGCTTACAGTCCGCGCAGGCCATCGTGATCTTCGGCCGAACGTCGCTCTTGGCCACCGGGACTCCTTGGTTGCTTGCTGGTGTGGTGCTCTGTTTGTACTGGTAGCGGAGGCCGGATTTGAACCGGCGACACAGCGATTATGAGCCGCTTGCTCTGCCAACCTGAGCTACTCCGCCGTCCGAACCGCCACCGTGATCCGCAGGCTCGCGGACGGAGGCTTGGCCCCGAGCCCCAATACGGAATCGAACCGTAGACCTTCTCCTTACCATGGAGACGCTCTGCCGTCTGAGCTATTGGGGCCTGCTCGCGTGGCGAGCGGGGCAAGGTTACACGGGGCGGGCAGCGGTCCGGAAATCGGAACCGCGCAGCTATCCACCGACGTCCCACGCCACCCCTCTGTAGTCACGGAAGGGTGAGTACTGGTCGTTCGCGAGGAAATGCGCCCATTTCAGGTTCGTGCCTGCGTCTACCTCGAAGGCGAGCCACCCATTTACACAGTGGTCGGAAGGCAAGGCACCGCGCAGCTTGGCGGCAAGGCTGGGTAGGCGAGAACCCTGAAGATACGGCGGCGGAAGAAAGGCATGGCCTCCCTCGCGCCCACTGAGAACGAAGTCCCCAGGACTCACGCTTCGACTGCGGATGCCGTTTGAGCAGATCGTGAACTGCGCTGCAGCAACCTCGTAACCTTCAGGTGCGGCGACGTCGCGAGTCTTGATTGGGACATCGATGTCATTCAATGTGAAGAGGCCCAGGTCTGACTCCAGGGTGTCTCCGAGCACCCCATGGCGGTCCAGCCTCACTTGCTTAGCTTCGGACACGCTGGGCGACGAGGTTGGGCCGGCGACCGGGACCTCCGATGTGCACGCGGCCAGCCCGCAAATCAAGAGTCCGCCGGCCAGGAGCATTACTGGAGCCCGCATGGCGTCGAGGTTACCGATCACCCGCACGAACGCTGAACCGGCGGACTTACAGTCCACACTAGGTTGTGCCCATGCATCGGTCAGTGGGCTACTCACTCCTGGTCGTGGCGCTCCTCTGCTTGCTGACTCCAGTCGCCATTTTCCTTGCCAACGACTGGGTCCTCACGGCAAGTTGCCTTCACCCCAAACCTACACGCGAGTTCGGCGTCTCCTGCCTTGTGCTTGGGGGGATTGCCGTGGTCCTTGCCGTCACCGTTTCGTTTGAAAATGACTTTCGTCCTTGGCTGCCGTTGTTGTGCGGACTACTCGCGCTCGGCGTGCTCGCGCTCGGCGTATGGGTTGTCGCTGACTTGGGTGGCGATGTCGATTGTGGAGCACCGCTTCCCGGAGCTGCTTCTGGCGTTTCGGGTGACGAAGAGGGCCACTCACCTGAATGGCAAGTGGCCCTCTTCACAAAATCCCACGGCGTGGGACGTGTGGCAGGTGTTGGGTTCGAACCAACGTAGGCTGAGCCGGCGGATTTACAGTCCGCTCCCTTTGGCCACTCGGGCAACCTGCCGGGGTTACCGCCCTTTGGCGGCGGTGAGAGAGATTACCGTAGCCGAGGTGCACCTCACGCTCCGCGGCACTGCTCTCCAGCGGAAGGAACTCACATGGCCACTGTCGATGTCCTCTTCAACGGATACGCCGACGACCGCGTCGCAGGCACGGTCAGTCTGGTCCGGGACGCCGACTTCATCGCGATCGTCGACCCCGGCATGGTGCCCAACCGGTCGGTGATTCTTAAGCCGTTGGCCGACCTCGGGGTTGCACCCGACCAGGTCACGGATGTGATCTTGAGTCACCACCATCCAGATCACACGGTGAACATCGCGCTCTTTGAGAACGCCAAAGTGCACGACCACTGGGCGATCTACGAGGCCGACATCTGGACTGACCGACCAGCCGAGGGAGCGCAGTTGGCGCCTGGTGTGCGACTCCTGGAGACACCAGGGCACACCGCCCAGGACATCACCACCGTTGTCGACACCGACGACGGCGTGGTCGCGTTGACCCACCTGTGGTGGGACGAGGCGTCAGACTCAGACCCGCTGGCGCAGGACCTCGACGCGTTGTTCGTGCATAGAAAGCGCGTCCTAGACGTTGCGACACTCATCGTCCCTGGCCACGGAGCTCCGTTCCGTCCAGCTGGAGGTTAGGCAGATCGGACGCTAGAAACGGTCAGCTGGGCGCTGGGCAGTGGTTCGTCCATTTCGCCGATCTAGCGCTGTCGCCGGGATCGGCGACGTATTGGTCATTCCCCTGACCACCACGAATGCGGTCAGTCCCCATGCCGTCGCGTCCATCCAGACATCGGTCGGCTCCCTCACCCCCCCTGATGAGGTCAGGACCGGCACCTCCTGAGGCGAACCGATCGTTGCCCAGACCACCGCTGATTCGGTCGGCCCCGTTGTTACCAAACATGTGTTCATGACCCGCATTGCCACGAAGTACGTCGGCGCCACCCCCACCTACGAGGTAACTGTCGCTGTCGGGGCCGCCGAACAACCAGTCATCGCTTCTCCCCGCTTTCAGCTGGTCAGAACCCTGTCCACCTAGGAGCAGGTCCATCCCGTAACCACCATGGACATCGTCTCCGCCGCCGCCGGCGATGATGACGTCGCTGCCTCCACGGCCCGTGATGCGATCGCGTCCGCCTAAGCCACAGATGACGTCGCGCCGTTCCGTACCCCTGATGCGGTCGTTGCCGTCAGTTCCCACGAGCGTGCAGCCCTGCCCGGCCCGAGTCATAACAGCAGAAGTGACAGCAGTTGCCGGCGCCACCTCAGTCGACATCAACAAGGAACCAACGACCAGCAGCGCGACCACAACCAAGCAGACCAGGTGAGTCATTCCTCGATACATGAGCCTCAACTCATTCCACGACGACTTGCAGCGATCGTGACCCTACGAGATCACTTTGCTGACCCGCTAGCCCCAATCCCGTTTCGCTAACCTGGTGGCCCGTCACCGAGCCTGGGAGTACGAGTTGTCCAACGCGTCGTTCGACATCGTCAGCAAGGTCGACCGCCAGGAGGTCGACAACGCACTGAATCAAGCGGTCAAAGAACTAAGCCAGCGTTTTGACTTCAAGAACACCGGCGCCTCTATCGCGTGGCAAGGCGAAATGGGGATCGAGATCAAGGCGAACTCCGAGGAGCGCGCCAAGGCTGCGCTGGACGTTTTCAAGGACAAGCTGGTCAAACGCAAGGTCTCGTTGAAACACCTGGACACGTCGGAACCTGCCGTGTCCGGCAAGGAGTACCGGATCGCGGGCACGCTGAGCCAGGGGATCTCGCAAGAGCACGCCAAGAAGATCTCGAAAATCATTCGCGACGAAGGGCCGAAGAGCGTCAAGGCCCAGATTCAGGGCGACGAGCTCCGCGTCACCAGCAAGAGCCGCGACGACCTCCAGTCGATCCAGACCCTGCTGAACGGCAAGGACCTTGAGGTCGCGCTTCAGTACGTCAACTACCGCTAACCGCTGTAGCCACAGCTGCTAGATGGCTTTGTCGCGACGGATTTCTCGGACGACGTGGTGTCCTGGCATACCGGTGACACCGCCACCCGCGTGTGTTGCGCTTGACCCCTGGTACAGACCCTTGATGGGCGTGCGGTAGTCGGCGTATCCGACAGCCGGTCGCATATGGAACAACTGGTCCACGGTGAGTTCACCGTGGAAGATGTTGCCGCCGATTAGCCCGAAGTCGCGCTCCATCTCGTACGGCCCGATGATCTGCTCGTGCAGGATTGAGTCCTTAAATCCCGGCGCCACGACGTCAAAGCGGTCATACAGGCGATTCGCGTATGCCTTCAGCTCGTCGTCATGCGGCTCCTTGCTCCAGCTCTCCGGAACCCACTGGGTAAACATCGACATGATGTGCTTGCCTTCAGGGGCAAGCGTCGAGTCGAACACGGTGGGGATCTCACAGTCGGAGAACGGCAAGGTGGCAGCCTTCCCAGCTCGAGCTTCCTGGAATGCGGTCTCCAGGTACTCAAGGTCGTCCATGATGCTGATCGCGCCGCCGTGAATTGCGGGGTCGAATCCAGGATCGGCGGTGAAGTTCGGCAGCCGGTCGAGCGCCAGGTTGATTTTCACCGTGCCCGAACGAGATCGCCACTGTTCAATGTCATGGACGAAGTCTTCCGGGAGCTGGCTGCGCTCAATCTGGTTCAAGAACGTGATCTGCGGGTGGCAGGTGGTGACGACCACGTTGGCCTTGATTTCCTCCCCACTAGCCAGTACCACACCGGTGACGCGTCCGTTCTTGATGGTGACCTGCTCGACAGGCGCGTTGACCCGCACCTCGGCACCGAACGACTCTGCGGATGCACGACACGCATCCGACACTGCGCCCATGCCTCCGACCGCCATACCCCACGAGGCAACCTGACCCTCTTCTTCCTCGCCGACCGAGTGGTGCATCAGTACGTAGGCCGTACCAGGACTCATCGGCCCCGCCCAGGTGCCGATAATTCCGTTGACCGCCTGCGAGCCGATCACGGTTGGGTCTTCGAACCAGCGCTCCAACAGGTCCGACGCGCTCATGGTGAACAACCGCGTGATGTCCGCGACGGTGCGCTCGTCAATCTGCTTGCGCAGCGCCCAGGTCAGCATGCCCAGGTCTTTGATGTCACCGAACTTCTTCGACCCGACGTGCGGCGGGGTGCGGTCGAGGAGCGGATGCAGGATGTTCGCGATTCGGCCGATCCACTCGTAGTACGGCCCAACGGCGTCCGCGTCCTTCTTCGAAAACGTCGAGTAGGACTCGTGGACGCGGGCACCTTCGCCGTCGAGCAACGCCCGGCCGTCGGGGACCGGGGTGTAACCCATGCCCAACGGGTTGATCTTGTAACCATGCTTGGCAAGCTGAAGATCAGAAAGGATGTACTCGGGCATCAAACTCATCGTGTACGAGAGCGTGGTCACCTTGAACTCGGGCGCATCGGGCCACGGCGCGCTGGTGTCGGCCGCGCCTCCGGTCTTGTGCCGCGACTCGAGGACGACAACCTTCTTGCCGTACTTCGCGAGGTAAGCCGCCGCGACGAGACCGTTGTGGCCACCGCCGATCACAACCGCGTCATAGGTGTTTGCCATGGGTTAACTCCTGATCATCTGGTGTCTGCCAGAAACCAGGATACTGACTGACCGTTCAGTTAGCCAGTGTTTTGCTCAACGAAGTCCTGCCATCTCCTCCAACCGGGCGACCCGGTCAGCGATAGGCGGGTGGGTCGAGAAGAGCTTGGAGAACCCGCCGCCACGAAAGGGATTGGCGATCATGAGTGCGCTTGCGGTCTCGATATCGGGCTGGTTGGGCAGCGGCGCGGCCTGCGTTCCTTGCTCGAGTTTGCGTAGTGCGCTCGCCAGGGCCATGGGATCGCCGGTCACTGACGCCCCCGATTGGTCGGCTTGGTACTCCCGCGACCGGCTGATCGCGAACTGGATCATCGCGGCCGCGATGGGCCCAAGAATCATGAGCAAGAGCGCAGCTAGTGGGTTCCCCCGATCACCGGTCCGACCACCAATGGGAATCAACCAAGCAAACTGCGCCACGAAAATGATGATCGAGGCCATCGTTGCCGCCACCGACGCAATCAAGATGTCGCGGTTATAGACGTGAGCCAGCTCGTGAGAGAGCACGCCTTTGAGCTCACGTTCATCAAGCAGTTGCAGGATTCCCTCAGTGCAGCACACCGCCGCATTTTCTGGATTGCGTCCGGTCGCGAACGCGTTGGGCGCGATCGTTGGAGACACGTGCAGCGTCGGCATGGGCTGACCTTGCTGCGCCGACAACTCGCGCACAATCCGATACATCGCGGGCTGCTCAGCCTCGGTGACAGGGCGCGCGCGCATCGAGCGCAGCGCGACCTTGCCGCTGTTCCAGTACGCAAATCCGTTGACGCCGAGGGCGATGAATAGCGCAATCACCAGCCCCTGCGTGCCGCCGAGCCAGGCACCGATCACCAAGATGACCGCGCCCATCAGGCCAAGCAGGAAGGCAGTCTTCATACCGTTCGCGAAACGATTCACGACCCCACTTTAATCGGACTCTTCAGCACGTCAGACCCGCGCCGGACCTCCCAGGTTCAGCGCACAAACTAGAGGCGGTCCAGCAAGCCGAGGGCAAGCGAAGGTGCGATGGACAACCCCACAGTGACGATCATCATCGCGCCAACCGCCAACTGCATGGGAAGGGCACCTGCCAAGTGCAGCGGCGTTTTCGCCAGCTCTTCGGGCCGCTTGAACAAGACTGCGGCCCACGACAGGTAGTAGTACAAGCCGATGACGGTCGAGACAGCCATCGCTGCGGTCAGCCACCAGGCGCCGGTGGCTACCGGTATGGCAATCACTTGGACTTTGATCAGGAGTCCAATGATGCCTGGGGGAAGTCCGGCCAGGCAGGCGAGGAAGAAGGCAAGGGAAAGGCCCAGCCAGGGCGAACGCCACGCCAAGCCAGCGAAGTCTGCGATGCGTGCTCTGGGCTGATCGCGTGAAACGACAGCGACGACGGCAAAAGCACCAAGGTTCATCGCTGCGTAGGCGACCAAGTAACCCACAACAGCGGCGAGCAGTCCCGCGCTGCCTTGGGTACCAGCAACGACTGCGCCAAAAGGAACCAAGACGTACCCGGCTTGAGCAATCGACGACCAGGCCAACAGCCGCACTGCGCCGCGTTGGCGCAACGCAACCATATTGGCCAACAGCATCGTGAGCGCCGCAACGACTGCAATAACAGGAGCCCAGACGTCATACCAGGAGGCGAAGGTGGCCAAAACCAAGGTAAGCGCAGCAAACCCCGCCGTCTTGGAAACCACTGACAGATAGGCGGCAACGGGAATGGGAGCACCCTCATAGGCATCCGGCGCCCAGGTGTGGAAGGGAACCGCCGCAATCTTGAATGCGATCACGGCGAGCACCATGACCAACCCAGCCGTCGCGACCGGCGTTGGTCGGTTGGACGCGGCCGCAATCGAAAGCGGAACAAAGGCAACGGTGGCTGTACTGCCGTAGATCAGCGCCAAGCCGTACAGCGACACCGCAACTGAGGCCACGGAGAACAGAAACGCCTTCAGCGCCGCCTCACCGGCGCGTCGATCAACTGTGTTCAACCCGATCAGCGCGAACGTTGGCAGCGACACCAGCTCCAGCGCGACAACCAGTGAGACCAAGTCTGTAGTTGCGGCAACCAACATCGCGCCGGAGGCGGAGCAAAGCAGGAGGAAGAAGTACTCACCAGCTGGAATACGCGCGTCTTTCACGCTCACCATCGACATCAGCACAACAACAACTGTTGCTGCGATGGTGATTGCCTGCAGTGAAAGAGTCAACGCATTGACCGCGTACCCGCACGATTGCTCGACGCACAGGGTTTGGTCGCCAGACGTGGCAGGCATTAGCCCCGCGGCCACGACGGAGGCAACGAGTGCGAGAACGCCAGGCACACGCGAACCTTTTGGCACGAAAAGGTCGACGACCAGGACGACAAGCGCGCCGACTGCCAACGCCATCGGCGGAGCCAGACTGGTGAAGTCAATCGACTGGATACTCATCAGTCGGCTCCGCTCAATACGACGGGAGTCGACAGCACCTGTTCAACGGATGGAGCAGTGAGACTGAGCAGAACACCAGGGAAGATGCCAAGCGCGAGAATAAGCGCAGCAAGCGGAACCCACGACGCCGCCTCGACTTCCGAAACGTCTTTTATCGGCTCCTCGTCAGGTTTCCCTTGGCCCACTCGACGCATCACGCGCAGGAAGTAAACCGCAGTCAAGACCATGCCAAGCGCGGCGAGCACGAGCAGACATCGATAGAGCAAACGTTGCGGCAGGAAGGGGTTGTAGGCACCAAGGAGCGCGAGAAACTCTCCCCAGAACCCGGCCAACCCCGGTAACCCGAGTCCGGCTACGCAGGCAAACCCGAGCAGGAAGCCGAGGCGTGGCGCGCGTTGGTAGAGCCCCCGAGGCAGGTCCCGCAATGCGGTCGTGTGTGTACGTATCTTTAACCCACCAACGATGAAGAAGAGCAAGCCTGTGATCAGTCCGTGCGCGATATTTCCGAACAACGCCGCGTTCACACCGATGGGGTCGAGCGTGGAGATGCCGAACAACACGAACCCCATGTGGCCAACGGACGAGAATGCGATGAGTCGTTTCAGGTCACGTTGGCCGAAGCTGGCCCATGCCCCATACAGAATGCCGATGACAGCAAGCACTGCAAGGTAAGGCGCTACATCGGCTGCACCGGATGGCAAAACTGGAAGGGCAATGCGGACCATGCCGTAGGTCCCCATCTTCAGCAGCACTCCGGCAAGCAGCACTGATCCAACGGTCGGAGCAGCCGTGTGCGCATCGGGTAACCACGAGTGCAGCGGCCACATCGGCGTCTTGACGGCCAGCCCAACCCCGATGAGCAGCACCGCCGCAAGCTGGGTTGTCGACGTGAGCCCCAACCCGTGGGCAGCGGCCAGCTCCACCATGTCAGTAGTGCCCGTTTGCACCCAGACGAGAAGAAACCCAACAAGCATGACGATGGAGCCAAGCACCGTATACAGAATGAACAGGTTCGCTGCGGAACGTTTCTCGCCCTGCCCCCAAAAGGCGATGAGAAACCACATGGGAACGAGGACGACTTCGAAGAAGACAAAGAACAGCACGAGGTTTAGAGCGACAAAGGTGCCCAGCATTCCAACCTGCAGCACAAGAAGCAGACCAATGAACGCGCGCGGTCGACCTGGTTCAGGCAAAAACCGAACCGAATATACCGTCGTTAACAACCCAAGCAGTGACGTGAGGACCACCAGCGGCAGTGAGATCCCGTCGACCCCTAGGTGGATGGACAGGTCCAGCTGCGGCACCCACTCCGCGTTCACTTCGAACTGCATCACCTGGGATTTCGACGTGTCGAATCCGGCGAGCATCGCTAGCGCGACTAAGAGCCCCAGACCCTGAACCGCCACGCCCCAACCGACCGCCCAACTGTCGGCGCGTGGCCCGGCCACGAGTAGAACCACAGCACCCGCAAGCGGAAGGAGAAGCAGCGCAGGAAGGACGTAGTCGTGCCACTGGCTCATTTGGCCACCACAA